>JAUWZP010000085.1 GCA_030615265.1 Candidatus Bathyarchaeota archaeon | reverse complement strand
GATTTTTTGTCTTTTTGACTTGATTAAGGTCAGAGGTAGTAGAAAACACGTGTTCAAAGTACCGGATAAGGCCTGTTTCCTCGAGCTCAGTATCAAGGAATTCTCGTGCTGCGTTAGATACCACTATTAGTTTGTGGCCAGCATCTCTTAAGGTTTGTAACACTTGAGGGACTTCAGGATAGATGCTTATCTTATGCTTATACTTTCTAAACAGCATCCCCCAATTCTCAGATCCTAGATGAAACTTGCTCAACCAATACTCTATATCGTACCACTCCAGCCTTTTCATGCCAACTGCGTCGTACTCTCTCCTCACCTTTAGTTTGGCAGCGTCTAAACTCATCCCCCTCTTCTTGGCATACAAGCGGGGAACCCCATCCAACCATACGGCATTTACAAAGCTGTAGTCAACTAAGGTACCGTCAAGATCAAAGGAGATAATTCCCAGCTTCTTCATCCAATTGCCTCCAACCTTAACCTATGCCGTCAAAGTTCTGTATTTGCAACACTCAAATCATTCCATCCGAGAATGCATGCAGTAAACGTTCCACATTGTTTTCCAAGACATAGATAATAAATCATTTGAGAAAGAACCTCCTATTGAGATAAAGCAGAGAGGTAAGGATGATGAACATGAAGGGACAGCTCCATTTTATCGGGGTTGTGGAAAACGCAAACAAGCAGGAAGAAAAAATTAAGGTTTTCCCAGAATACTGCAGTGGACTTAGAGGTATAGATGCTTTTTCTCATGCAATTGTCCTCTACTGGGCTCATCTGCGAGACACCAAAAAGGAGAGAAGTATTTTGTTGGTCTTTCCGAGAAGACACAAGAGAAATGTGGAAACCGGGGTCTTTGCTTGCAGAAGCCCGTCAAGACCCAATCCGATATGTTTGTGCGTGGTGGAACTGGTGAAAGTTGAAGAATGCACCTTGACGGTGAAGGGGCTTGACGCTTTCAAAGGCTCACCGGTAATTGATATAAAACCGTACATTCCAGGAGCTGATTCCGTTCCTAACGCTCGAGTCCCAGAATGGACCTCAAAGGGACCTCCGACATGAAGACTGAAGAATAAGGGAACGAGGTAGTTATGAGGCTTTCTCTGCATAGTGCTAGCCCAAACACATGTACGCTCAAAAAATGGGGTTTGCGGGGGAAGTCTTTATCATTTGCTTGAGATAACGCACAAGTTCATAAGAGTTTGCATGCATGCGAAACGGTTGAAAAGAATCTATGATAAGACCAAGCTCAAGGTGTTAGCCTAACCCCTAAACTTTTTTTCGCATGCAGAATGCATAAATCCCCGCACGCAATAATATATAAGTAGATGCGGCAGAACTTAGTTCTTTCGGGGAACCAACATTGTCTGAAGAAAAGGGTAAAGTCACATTTTCATACAATAAGCCTGATGATTACAAAATCATCTATGTGAATGGTGTATATGGAGGTCTCACGCCAAGGGGTGACATCTGTTGTCACTTCTTCTTGGAATACAATAAATTGCCCAGTAAACAAGAGTTTGGCCTTATAGGAGGAAAAATAGGAGAGAGAGTTGAGAAGAAAGGCAAAACACTACAGGTCAACAGAGACCTCAAAGTTGGTATCATGCTGAAGGCTGATTGTGCCGAAGATATAGCAAATTGGCTTCTCGAGAAAGTAGGAATACTGAAAGGTGAGAAAACTCCGAAGAAAGTCAAAACCCTCGAAGGTGAAAAGACATGAGCCTACAGGTAAGGGACTTGACTTTTCTGAAACAAGAGGCCCCGAAACCAAGCGCCAGAATTTCTACATACATGCATACATGCGATGATTCAAGGGGAACTGGATATTTCAAAAAAAGGGAAGAAAGTAGTGAGGCAGCGAAAAATTTCTTCATTTATTCTGCGCCCCCACATTCAACTCTGGACCATTGGTTGCCCGATAGAGGCCTCAGTCGAGACCGCACAGACAAAGTCAAGTGGTGGAGGGATGCAAGATATGACCTATATTCAGCTTTCATATCTTATCGGTCGCAGGAATTGCTTGCAGGAGCGGAGTTATATTTCGACGCAAATATGTTGATGACTGGAGACAGGTGCTTTCTGGCGGAGGTTAAGCATAATCTTGCGACGTTATTCCAATCTATAAATTCCACGCAACCAGTCTTTCCACCAGAGACAATTTCGCAGAAGTTTCTCGATTTTGGAGACTTATCCAGTAGAATCGCAGAGAAACTGAGAGCCAATGAATCCATTCGGGCCTTGGGATTGCTGCAAACACTAAACAACTCACTCAGATATGTAGTACTGTCCAATGAATTACCAGAAGGAATATCCGAAACCCTTGACAATGTGCTGAGATCTTTGGAATCATGTAAGCAGATTATTTACGATGAAATTAGAGGAGAGGCTTCCAGTGAAACTACCCAAACCACCGATATTATGGCTATTGTTGAGAGTTTTGGGAAGCTATTTGAGGCATATGCGGATATTGATACATGGCGAGAAAAAATGGTTACAGAATGGAGCGGAGGAAATAGGAGTTAGTTCAAATAGTAACATACTTGAGAAAAGTCTTCGACAAAGTCATAGGTGAAACTGACCAAACCATGAAGGATTACTGGTTCGTATGGTCCAATGATTTTGAACCCATCAGGATTTTTCATGAGAATCGTCAAATCACTTCAGCATTACATAGGAGACACTGGAAACATGTTGACGTGACCAACCCCTACACAAATGGTGAAAATCGAGTAGAAGCCTTTTTCTTTCCCATAACTCACACTCCAATGATAAGGAAGGCGGAACTGGATATTGATTTCTACCTGCTGGCAAAATTTGTGGCAACCAACAAGATTGATAATTATGATATTGTAGATGAACCTATCCCACAATACTTCAAGTCGACAGGAATGAAGGACCAACATTTTCCTTCGGTGGCGTATCAGGGATGGGCTCCGCTGGAGTAACATATCAGCGCAAATAGGAACAATTCTGTCGGTTTTCATTTGTGATGGGCGTGACTTACCTATTATTGTAGTAATCGGCAAAATACCATGAAAAATGGTTGAACACTCACAAACTACAGAAAAAATATATCCTCTACAGTATGTATTGTGAATGTGTGATAGTCATTTGTCTATGAATACATGTTTACATTTCCTTTTGATGAAAAAGACTTGTTAGAAAGGACAAAATAGTTATTGCATGCATGGACGCAACGAATGACTACGCTTCTTTGAAGCTTCCATGTTTCCATAGACTGTTCCGGCTCATCAATGGATAAATGTGCGTCACAATTTGTAGCCGATTTTTCTAAGAAAATCCTTTCTCTCTCTCACGTCCTTTTCGGTTTCGATTGCCTTGCTTTTCATGCCGTCGATGACGCCTAGAATTCCTCTTCCCTGCCCCGTCTCTGTGATGATAACCTCTAATGGGTTGGCTGTTGCGGCGTAGATGCCACAAACTTCAGGCACTTGCTTAATCTTGTCTAAGACATTAATTGGATAGGCGTTTTTCATGAAGACGATAAAACAGTGGCCACAACCCAAGTCAAGCGCATATTTAGACGCTAAATTTTTCAATTCATCGTCGTTGCCCTCGTGTCGCACTAAGCAAGGTCCAGAACTCTCGCAAAAGCCTATGCCAAACTTGATTTCAGGGGCGGAGTTGACTAACGCTTCGTAAAGGTCCTCAACCGTCTTGATGAAGTGGGCCATCCCTAACACTACGTTACAGTCCTTAGGCACTTCTATTTTTACCGTTTTAAGCTCCACTCGTCTCACCGATTCAGGTTTATCTGAGCTTCTGTTAAAAGAGACTTTCTACTTCCACAGTGTTATCAGCTAATACTCAAATGACACTATCTACAGCTACAATACGTATTCTTTGAATTCGTTCTCAAAAGTTGCCGATGAGACAGGGGTATGGCGGGCCCGCAGGGATTTGAACCCTGGTTCTCCGGCTCCGAAGGCCGGCGCCTTAATCCTGGCTAGGCAACGGGCCCTATTGGAGATAATGTTGATGCAGATGATTAAAGGATTTCTTTTAACCGTATACTTTTAGATTGGGGGGTGGAGTGCAAGTTCAGGGGGAAAATATCCCTTTTGTAAAAATCAGCGTCCTAACAGGTTTTCGAACTTGCACTCCGTTCAACTTAAAGTCATGTTGCTATAGAAAAAGCTTGTGAAGAAAAATACTAGACGTAATCTCTGTCTGTGCTTTGAATCGAGAAACTCTTTAATAAAACAGTCATCATCTAAATTTGATGCGGGCCGGTGGCTCAGCATGGCTAGAGCGTTCGGCTGATAACCGAAAGGTCGAGAGTTCAAATCTCTCCCGGCCCACCAATGCATGCATGCGTTCGTGAGCCTCTAACTGAACCTCCAAAGGTTGGCCTTGAACCAATCTACTGTTCTCTTGATTCCGACCTCTAGACTGACGCGCGGCCTCCAACCTAGCGCCTCTCTTGTGTAATCCGAGTCAACACTGAAGCGGATCGAAGTGCCAAAGACAGTCTCGCCTGGCTCATATTCACCTTCAACTATCTCCATGTGCGTCCCTGTAGTTTTGACGATCATCTTCGCAATTTCGACATTCTCGCATATTCTGTTACCGAGATTCCCAGCACAATGAAGCGTTTCTCCAATGTGGGAGTTCAGCTTATTCAGAAGACAGTTGTAGAAGCTTAGAACATCTTCGATATGTGTCCACAGTCTCTTTGCTCTTGGGGATCGCAGATAGAATTTCTGTTTACCCAATAGGGAATGTATGATGAGTTTTGCCATAAGCTCATCTGAACGCATTTGTTCTCCATATGCAGACCCTACGCGCGTTAGTATGATCGGCAGACCGTACATAATCCTATAAACTGTATAAAGTTGTTCTACAGAGGCTTTTGTCCATCCATAAATACTTGTTGGAAACTGCGACATAGTCTCCACAAATGTCGCCCCTACATGACCGTAAAGTGAGTTAAAACTGCTCGGGTAAATCAAGATAGGTCGTCTGGACATTTTTCTGATTCTTTCCAATAAGCAAAGTGGCGGGAGAATGTTTCCTATTGCCGTACTGACAGGAGAATCATTGCCAAAAGGTCTATCAGCGAATCCAAGCCCGCAGTCAATTATGATGTCCGCGCCTTCCACTTCAGTACCTACATCAATTGTGCTTTTCCAGAGATAGATGATCTTATCCAGAATGGGGCCAAGTCTCCATGCTTCATCTTTTCTTATAACGTCGCAACCTCTGACATTATATCCTTGAGAAACTAGCATTGTAGCGAGATTGCTACCAAGTACACCAGCAATTCCTGTTATGAATATCTTCATTTCCCAGTCCACTTCGCTTTAGGTTTTAGCAGCGCTGAAACATTCTCTTCTGACACACCGAGGATCCTGATACGAACGTGTGTTTCTGTAGCAGTTCTTGTCATTTTATTCAAAATGGTAACCCCACCAGAGGCTGAGATATTGTGTGTATGCCAAAAGGAAGTTGATTAATGCTTTCTTTCTGGGGAAAAAAACCCTACATGCATCTCTAAACCTTGGCATCATATTCACTGAATTCATTTTTGATAAAAGACGATTCCCTCTTCCGTATCGTCTAAATCTCTTAATGAACCCAGCGAACCCATCATCGAAGTTGTGATATGTCATAGATTTCGGAGCGAAGCTTAGGTTTCCAATTTCTCTTAGTCTGAAGCCCAGATCAATGTCCTCTCCAGCTGCGATTTTGATTCTTTCGTTGAACCCACCGATTTTTCTCAAAGCTTTTTTCCAAACTAAGGCATTTGCTGTGATTAAATAGTCAGGGCAACGAGTACCGTTCTCGACATGACTTGAAGGGATAAGAGTACCTTGACTCTCATAATATCTTGAGACAACATCATCGTTCAAAGATGAAACGTATCCAGCATATCCAATCGCCCCATTCCAAGCGTCTATATAACCTTCTAACCACGTGGAGGTAGGGATGCAGTCACTATCCGTGAAAAGAATCCAATCTCCCCTAGCCTTTTGCCATCCAAGGTTCCGAGCGCTTGCTGGTCCGATCTTATCACATTGTAGGACTTTGATGTCAACTTGGTGATTCAGGCATTCCTTGGGCACATGAAGTGGAGAGCCCAGGTCGCCTACGATAAAAATCTCCAACGGATATGATTGAGGTCGAGCTGTCTTGAAAAAGGCTTCAAAAAACAGGTCCACCCCTTTCTGATTATCTCTGACGGGAATTACAATGGAGATTTCCTTCGTTGCTTTGATTCTTGGAGCTTTAAGATGACTCCTCTTCTTAGGTGAAAAATCATGCCACGTGAGAAACATTGCAATTCAGATTACGATATTAATAATCGTGTCATATACTTTGTTATCCCCCGAATCCTAGCTATCATTAACCCCAGTCAGGACATTATTTGAATACCCTCATGCATGCACCGGCGTCGCATTAGTAGTGTAGGCCTTCTTCAACGGTATGCTCTCTAATCTCTTCAAGAAACTCACTCATTGACGGCTCCCAAGTGTATATAATAACGTCTTCTTTAGCACGAGTCAACGCCACGTAGAAGAGTCTTCGTTCT
>JAUWZP010000096.1 GCA_030615265.1 Candidatus Bathyarchaeota archaeon | reverse complement strand
ACATCCTTTCCTTCAAGAAGCGGGACTATTGCCTGAGCTTGAATTGGGAAAAGATTACCGAATCCAAGGTCTTCAATGGCCCTCATAACTTTCATACTTAGCGGTAAATCTTCAAAATTTTGTTTTTGCATATGTTTCATTTCTCCTATCACAAGTGTTTTGCATGAAATTCTAAAAAGCGTTCAAAAGCTTCTTTGATCCCTGCATGTATCAGTGTGACAACTCCAATAAGCGGCAACCCTTCTATAAAAAGGTTTACCATGCCCAACAAAATCGAGTTAGATGCATACTCTCTCAACAGGTAATAGACTCCGCGTGCGCATTAAGGGTTTTTGATTTTGATACCGCATACTGGGCAAGTTTCAATGTCTATAGGCGGCGCTATTGCTACAACAAATCGCAGGGGTTTTCCGCCAATGTTTTCTAATCCGATGCCTACTCCGACAGGAACATAGAGCGCAGTTTCAGGTTCAAGACTTTGCCTTTCTTCACCGACTAGGAAGGCTCCTCGGCCTTCTAAGACATAAATTGTTACGTCCGCGGGGCCATGTTTGTGAACAGGTATTTTTCCTCCAGGTTCTATTGTAACAACAAATAACATCGCGTTCTTTGACCCTACTGTGTTCGGATTTATCAGTTGCCACAAGGTAAATCCCTTTCCCTTCATCTCCTTGACTTCAGTTAACTTAACAACTTTCATTCAATACACCAATGTTTTCTAGTCTAGGAATTTTGATAATAATATGAGTTTCGCGTCGACGACTTTTCGGTCTACGCGGAAATTCTTCGGAATCAACCTACTATATTTTCAAGCCACCAGCGGCGCGTACAGAAAGGTTTAAGACTGTTAGAACGTATTCGGTTTAATTTGAATCGGTGATACTTTGAAAAGAGCAATTGCCTTGGTGGCGCACGATAACAAGAAAGCTGATTTGATGGAATGGGCTGACTTCAACAGGGGAACTTTGGCTCTTCACGACCTCTATGCGACCGGAGGAACCGGCAGAAAAATCGTCGATAAAACTGGCCTAAGAATTAAATTGCTTAAAGATGGTTCCCATGGAGGAGACATGGAAATTGGAGCTTTGATTGCTAACGAGAAATTGGATTACTTGATTTTCTTTTGGGATCCTCTGAAATCTCTTCCTCACGATGTCGACGTTAAGGCTCTCCTTAGGATAGCCGTCTTATATAATGTGCCAACTGCATGCAATAGAGCAACAGCAGATCTAATAATTTCGAGTCCACTGTTTCAAAGTGAGAGGTACAGACCGAAAAAGAACATTGCGCGCATTTAGAAATTAACCTACTTATTTTCAACTCGCATGTTTGACCTATCCGAAGCACCCTCAAACATGCTACGTGTACCACCGCCTCGGCTTTTCCCTTAGGGGGCATTAAATAGCCCCTCGCGCATGATTCTACATGAAGTTGAGTGGCTTCATGGGAAGGAAGAAATCGACCTGCTTGTACCTGGACGCTGAAGTCGTGGAAACCGCGAGGCAATTGGGCTTGAACATCTCAAAGGTTTCCGAAAACGCGCTGGTAGAAGCGATAGGGCGGCTACGAGGCCCGGAACAAGGGAATAGCCTCAGGAGCCAAGCTGAATTTGAGGGCCGGGACCGGGATTTGGACCCGGGCGCCGGGCTCCACAGGCCCGTAGGCTACCAGACTACCTCATCCCGGCCACGTTTGTGTGGCTCCTTTTTAGGCTAGGTTTCTGCTTGATTTAAGGTTTCCTAACCTTCTATTAGGTTTTAATATCTCCTGTGTCCAATCATATTCTGGCGAGTTCTATGTCAAAAGAGTCCACTGTGTTTGATCTAGCTGTTATAGAGTCGAAGCTGAAGGGAAAAACCCTCCTTGTTTACTGGCATTTGCTGAGGTCTTCAGGCTCCAAGGTTGGAGTTAGACAAATCCAACGCTCGCTTGGCTTTTCAAGTCCCAGCGTGGCTGCGCATCATCTGGACAAGCTTCTTTCGCTTGGTTTGATAGATAAAACTGGAACCGGAGAATACTACTTGGCGCAGGAGGTTAAAGTGGGTTTACTCAGGTTTTTTACAAGGCTCGGTCGGTTTCTTGTTCCACGCTACCTTTTCTATTCGGTCTGGTTTTCCACCATGCTAGCGGTCTACGTAATCTTCTATGGACACACCTTCAGCATCCACAACATAATAGCTTTAATCTTCGGCTCCGCTGCCTCACTAATTCTGTGGTTTGAAACCATCAGACTTTGGAGAGAAAAACCGTTTTGACTCCGCAAAAAGGTGTTCTAAAACGTGGACTTAAAAGCGAGAAATCGGTTCAAATCTTAATGGGAGCATTGTAGCAATGAAGAAGGTTCTCGCTTACACTTTTGCAGCCGTTCTTTTGGGCGTAGTCACGATGTTAGCTCCACCTGTCCTATTAGTAAGTGAAATATATGCGCAAGCGGGGCGGACGCTTTCTCCTTCTACATCAGAATATATGCCAAAGTATCCTCTCACACCAGACTTCAACTTGCAAGAGGCGCCAATCATAACAGAACATGCATACGGAATCACGCCAGCAACCTATCCTCTGGACTTTCTATCTATTGCATTCATGCTTACGATAAGTATTGTTGTAGCTTTAGGTGTTATGCGCTATTCCAAGCGAAAAGCTGCCTTTCGTACATGAAGCAGCTTGTTCTGTTTTTAGTACAGAGTGTTCGAAAGTGTAGCATTATAGTCCTCATTCTGTTTTACTTTCATCGAGTGGTTGAGTTGAAGAAGCCTCAGCGAATCGAGTTGTTTTTTGCCTTGATCATATGTACCCTGCTTATTGGTGCATCTATTTATGCCAATTCTTCAAGAACCTTTACATCGTTCCTTTCCGGTTCAGGAACGACTTCATTAAAGCCTCAATTTGGTCTAGAACACTCTGTATCGCCAGAGGCAAAACAGCTACAAACATCAGTTGAGGAAAGAAGAAGGGACATAAAGCATTGGATAAATGGAGAACTAAAAAAAGGCATGTTCTCATACGTCATAATAAAGATTGAAGACGAAACAGAAGTCTTGGGTGGCTACGTCTACTCAGAGGACTTAATGTATTCAGACGGACTGTGGCATGGCGAAATTGTTTCGCGGATTCCTCAGAACAAATCAGCTCGGTTCGTCTTCAAAGTTGAAGAATTGATAACCGCTAACGGCACAGTAATCGCAATAACCACTAGGATAAGAGACATAAGTGAAACGTCTTCGCCTCAAGAAACGCCTTATGCAACTATTTGGGTGATTCTTGCAGAGATCGGAGAGAAACAGGGTTTTGAACTACCCGTTATTCCGCAAATTGCTCCGTATCTGAATACCTTTTTTGTATGGATGGCTACTGGAGTAATCCTCGGTTTGCCTACATATTTCACAATTCTTGGAATAGTCTTATTGATCGATAGAGCCCTGCTTCCAGCAACCATTAAGCTATTGAAAAAGCGAACAAACAAAGCCAAAGAGACAAACTAGGAAAACTTCCGGCTTTCTTAATCTTAAATGTTATATACGAAATACAAGAATATCTGATAACCTTGAGTGGGGGAAACCGATGAGAAAAATTGAAGCTACGTTTACATCTCTGCTCTTAACAGTCTTAATTTCATCAGTCATCATGGTTACAGTTCAAGGAGAATCAATAGAAGCAATGACCAGTTGGACGGATTATGCATTTAAGGGAACTGACACGTTTTACGGTGAAGATGTCGTCGCTTATGAGGCTGGATCCACAGCCATATTAGCAGTAAGCGTGAAAAACGATTTCGGCGCTCGCATAAACGTTTCCGTTGTTGAAATAAGATTTGACTGGCAAAAACCAGAAGATGGATGGTACAATTCAGCTCAAGCCAGCAAGGAAAGCCCAGTTGCATTAGAAGATGGCGAAACTATGTATCTTACGGTTAACTTCACCGTCCCAAGCGTAGATGTGGCTCAAGAAGTGTTACATGACTACACAGTGTATGTGGAACATGTCACCGCGACTGGCGATCTTGTTGAACAATGGAATGCCACTAGGGCAGAGTTATTCGGAAGCAACAAACAATATTTTGTTGTTTACACAGCGAACCAAGCAAGTTCAGTACAGATGGACCAGATAATCGGTGGAATCCAAGCGCCTACATGGAACACTACCAAGGCAGAACTTATTTGGCAGAGAGCTATGAATGAATCCAGCACCGCGGATTACTACTACGCTTTGGGAGATTTCAGCCAAGCCGTTGTCCACTACACAAAAACGCTAAGTTTGATTGATGAAGCGTTTACGTATGAAGAGACCAAAGGAGAAGAATTAGAAGAAGCCCAAATAGGTGCTCTAGAAGCACAGGTAAAGGTGGCTGAGGCTTGGGCTAACTTTGCCAACGGCCTATCCAACATGTGGACGCTGATCGGTATAGCATTAGTGCTCTTTGCCTTCGGATACATTATTCGTGGACTCGCAGCGCTACGCAGAACAACAGTTCCTCAATAGCCCCCCGTTTTTCAGTAAAGCATATTTTTTAACCGACTGTTGCGCTGGAGACTCTTCGGTTACTAAGGAGACTTCAATGCTCAACAATGGCTTTACGGGCAAATGTAATATAGCCCGTGTGGGCGGTCATGAGGGTCTCTGGCCGAGTTTTTCCACGCGCTATTTGCATTCTTCGCATTAGGCACTCTATGGTTTCAACGGCGACGAATCCATTTTCTTGCAAGGCTTCCACCGTTTTTACTACTTGGTCGATAGTTGGACTGAACGAAACAAGGCTGCCGCTTCCTTTTAAGGCTGAATACGCGTGGGAGATAACAAGCCATGGAGTTGCCATATCTAATACGACAGCGTCTACTTCTTTCTCTTCTATGCCTTGAGTAACGTCTTTGTTCTTGATTTCAACGTATTCGGCAAGTCCAGCTCGCTTCAAATTCTTTAGTGCTGTTTCAATAAACTCGCTTCGAACCTCGTAGCTAGTTACGCGTCCAGTAGGCTTAACGTAGAAAGCTAAGGCGCTGGTTAAGGCGCCCGTTCCAGTTCCAGCCTCCACAACACGGCTTCCGGGTCCAACTCCGCTGAACATAACGATAAGCGCGATGTCCTTTGGATAGGTTATCTGGGTTTTTCTGAGCACCTTGAAAATGTGGTCCCGGATAGCTGGTTTCAAAGCTACAAATTCGATTCCCATGCTGCTTTCCAGACGGGAACCATATTCTTTGCCGATTAGATTTTCAAGCTGAACGTACCCTTTATGAGTGTGAAAGCTTTTGCCAGACTCCACTTTCACTAAGTATGTTCTTTTTCGGCTGAGATAAAGCAGAACGTCGTCGCCTTCCTTTATAATTTGAGTCAAGGCTGAATCATCTCTTGTTTTGAATTGTTAGCTGAATAAAGGCGTTATGGAACAAGGCACCTAAGGCGTATATTTAAACGGATGTTTGGCACGATTCTTGTTTTCCAAAATCTCATCTATAGTCGGTCTGCCCTCCATTGCC
>JAUWZP010000076.1 GCA_030615265.1 Candidatus Bathyarchaeota archaeon | reverse complement strand
CCTGCCAGCTCCAAATCGTCGATTTTTCCCATAAAGTCACTACTCCACATACGAGCGTAGTCTTTCCGCATATAAAAGAGTTTCTACCTAATGGAATAAACGAGAAAGAATGTTACACGCAACTTTTTAGCGTAGTCTAGGCTAGGCAGCTCAAAGGATGCACTCTCGAATGTTGACGCTGGAACACGCCAAGTTAGAGAAAACCCAGATAAAATTTGACCCCTCAACGCAACAATAAAAACACTAAAAGTGTACCACTTTCCCCTAAAATCTATTGTTGACTACCTCTGGCTCTACGAAGAGTTTTCCTTCCTAAATTTTAGGACGATTGCTTCAATAAAATCTACTCCAAAGTAGCCTGCCACAAAACTCATCACAAAATTCGGGAATGAATAATCTGAATATAGAACCGAGTACAAGTAGCCAACTACGCCTCCTATTATGAGTCTGCGGATCATGTTGAACTTTTTGAGGTCAGCCCAGCCCTCGGCTTTAATTAGAACGAAGCATACAGCTCCCAAAAACCCTAATAGCACAAACTGTAAGATTCCAAGCAAGCTTTTTCCCTCTACCCTTTCTATTTCAAACACTTACTCTTTAAATTTTTTGGGTCGCCTTGACCTCGCAGCTGCCATCTAAGCTTAAGAAAAAGTAGGGTAAGTTTATATTATCCCCGTCTTATCTCTTAAGTGACCAACCATGTGCGACATAGTTCATCGAATGAGAATCAGAGGATTACGCGCATTTTTGAAGGCTCAGGGTCACTCGGACAGAGCCATAACAGAGATTCTCAAGTGGTATCAACCAAGGAGACGGGTCCACCTGAGAGAGTTGAAATCGGAAGCATAATCGCCGGACCATCGCAGCCGACGCCGCTCATATTTGCCACACATATGCTCCCAATGAATTGGTCGTCCACTCCATTTTCTATTCTAAGCTATGGTATGGCTTTAAAAGGATTTATCTTCATATTAAACCCATCCCCTTCATTAAGGGTATAATAGATGAAGAAGCTCCTTTTTTAATAGTTGTTACGAATGATTCTTCGGCACCATAACCCCACCCTTCACTATTATGTGCTTTTGCACGGAAATATATTGTGATATCTTCAGGTAAACCAGTTACTTGATGGCTGAATGCTCCCGTTCCGTAGCTATCTGTTTCAGTCCAACTATTAGCGTATGGTTCTCCACTATCTACATCCCACTCGAATCCTCTTTCGTCACAATTTTCTCCGCCTACATCAATTATGGTTCCATTAAGAGTAGCATGGAACGTCAACTTAATCGAATCCTATGCCCGTAGCGGGTTGGGTGGTGACGGTTGGAGCAACAATGAATATGAAGTAGCCAGTATATGCGAATTGGGCTTCGCTTGCGTCCTCACAGAAGACCTCACATTTTTTAGACACATTTACATTAACACAAGCTTGAAAACCAGTTAAGCCGCGCCCCTCGGCTTCATGCTCTTCTATGTATCGAAGAAGTACACTAGTTATTTTTCGTAAACCACAGAAAGTCTCAGCACCAAAATCACAATGCATCAAAGCAAAGGCGACGACAGAATTCACAGCTGCTTCTGCTATTGTCTTCTCTGTCCATGTGCTGTCAGCAGCGGGGCTGTAATCAGTGAATCCTTCAGTAAAGTCAACATTAGAACTGAAGTACCCAAGAAGCCACATAGTAACATCCGTGACACTTCCAGCCTTCCATTCAATCACAGCACTAGAATCTGACTTGACAACCATAGATAAAGTGGACCAGCCATCAGCCTCAGCTTCGTCCAGTGTGTAACCTCGCTCTAGAACTGATCCCTTCGCTCTGACACCCGCGAAGAAGTTTGCGGCGTCTGCGTCGTTGCCCATTAATATTTGAACAACAGCATTAGCTGGTACACCTGAGGCAGTTAAGTCCTTGTCTGCCCAATCAACTCCAGGTTGACCTAAGTTCGTGATTGCTTCTGTAAAATCAACCTCTGAGACAAAATATCCTAAAAGATAGAAATCAACATCGCCTTGAATCTCAGAATAACATTCAATTAAACCAGTGGTTTCATGACACTTCACAAACATGGTTGCAGTTGTAACGCCGAGACCTTCAGCCTCATGAAGATCAATATACCTATTTAACCCACTCCCATCGGTTCTGACTCCAGCCAATCGCGCGAACTCTACATTCTTGTTAGCGCAGACAATCTCAGCAACAGCGCCCAGCGGTACACCCTGAAGTGTGTGTAAATTATAACCTGTCCAGATACCATCAGCGGCGATGGCGAAGGACGCGATTTTGTGAATATATGATGGTGGTGTCAGATCCAGCTCGTATATCTTATCAGCAGTAGCGTCGCAGTGCCATATTGTATTAGCATCCCCGCCGATGCCATAGGGGTTTGTACTGGGTGAGTTTGCCTCACGGTCTACGCTAAAATCTGTAGTAGACAACTCGTAGACTTTATCGGCAAAGAAATCGCAGTGCCATATGGTGTCTGCGTCCCCGCCGATGCCAAACGGACTTATGTCGGGACTAACTGCCTCGCGGTCTACGCTAAAGTCCGTGGTGGACAGCTCATAAACCTTATCGGCAGCAATGCCGCAGTGCCAGATTGTGTTTGCGTCCCCGCCGATGCCAGACGGGTTTGTGTCGGGACTAACTGCCTCGCGATCTACGCTAAAGTCCATGGTAGACAACTCGTAGACTTTATCGGCAAAGTAGTCGCAGTGCCAGATTGTGTTTGCGTCCCCGCCGATGCCAGACGGGTATGCGCCGGGGCTGGCTACCTCACGGTCTACGCTAAAATCTGTAGTAGACAACTCGTAGACTTTATCGACATTAGCGTCGCAGTGCCATATAGTGTCTACGTCCCCGCCGATGCCAGACGGGATTGTGCTGAGGCTGGCTGCGCTCCGTATCTCATCGCCGAAAACCATCGTCTACACCTTCCTTGGAAGAGTCTTTCTTATACCAAGCACTTGCTTGCTATGCAGGTCTTTGAGAACGTCAGCCGTCTTCTGTCCCTCGTAAGCATTGAGGTTGATGCCCTTCTGCTCCACGCTTGCCCTAAACAGTACCTCATTATCAATAGAATAGCGTTCCAGCTCCAAGGCGTCGATGGCGGCGTTGATTGCAGCCTTGCCCTCCAGAATTGTGACGCCCGAAACGCTTTCATACTGGGATATGTCTCTATCGTCCTGAATCATCCTTATTTCAAGAGCGGGAACAACATCTAGCTTCTGCCAGCCATAACACCATAATCCCGGGTCATTCGATTTGATGTTTGCAGGTCTTTTGCCTGTGCTCACGTCAAATTCAATCAATAAAGCCTTTTTCACAGACTCACCTCCAGTTCGAGTGGTATCATCAATGCTTAATCACCATCCACATTATTATTATCACCTAAACAGTAAAGAATACCCTTATTCCCCAGCTAACGCCTAGAAGCTTAAGGTTGTTGCCGTCACATGCGATATTTTCAAATCTTCCATACCAAGTTCCGTTGCCTGTGATCTCAGATTTTACATCTATATTTCCGAGCATGACGGACCCGCCTCTTTCTGTAGCTTCTGAAACGTCTACTGGCCATGAATCGTCAGGAATAGTGATTGCAGTTACCACGCTTGCGTATCCGCTATCGGCGTCTACGACAAAGGATGTTGCTCCGTTAACTGCGTTGTCTGAGGTGCTAGTGTCTTTGATTATCTCCATTTTCAGCATGATTACAACTCGAATCACGGTTGTGTTTGCGGGTATGCCGGAGACTATTATTGAGTTAAGAGCATGATCGGCTGTAGCTGTAGTTGTTAAAGTAACTGTTGGGGTGTCGACAGCCCAGAAGTCCATGTGACTAACTAATCGTAGAACACGGGGGTAAGCTGCTGTCTGAAGATTTGATAGATCCACTGCGGCGCCTGGATTTGTAAATGGAAAAGCGTGCGGTGTTAAAGTTCTAGTTACATAAGCCCAGACTTCCGCGTCTGAAAGGTCATTCAAAGCGGCAAGGAGTATTTTTATGTCAACATCATGTGCACCCAAAGTTGCTTCAAGTGCAAGAGCTGCTACGTTAGCTTTGTAACTGTCGGGGTCAGTTAGTGTTCTCGTAGCGTAAGCCCATATCTGCGCCGGTGTAGCACCCGGACCAATGGCTACGACAGCATTATATATTGCGTCAAGACCTTTTACTCTTGTAATAAGGTCAGCAATAGAATGGTCTAAGTATGGATTGGTTATGCTTACCTTTACGGGGGTGGACTATATTGTCTCAACCTTTCCGTCGGTTGTAACAAGGATCCCAAGACCTAAAATCTTCTTTAAAACGTTTAAGACTTCACCCGAGCTGCCCATCACTTCACCTCAACCTTGCAGATTCAGATGGAGGTTTAAAAACTTTAACTAATTAACTCGTTCCAGAGAGCCCATAAATTGTGGAAGGTTATGGTTTCCTCCACGTTGACCGTGACCAAAAAATTTTCAAGCCAACTTATCTCCTTGATATTCACTACATAAACGCCGTTTTCAGCCTCTTCGTAGGCATCCATAAAGTCAGAGTGGGGGGACAGACCAGTCAGCTCAGTGTAGGATCGAGCGAGTTTAGTGACGCCGTCAGCTAGGATGTAGACGCCAAAGTTTTGGGACGGCGAGCGGATAGCCAGCTCCTTGAGTTTACCCCCCACGTTTACATTAACCATATTGTAGGCGTTCTTCACCACCTGATTCTTATGGTCCAGCGTTCGCGTCACAACCTCTCGGGGCTTAGGCACTTTGGGCGTACGCCTCGCTATTTCCTCGGCAAACTCTTCAATCATGACTAGGTCAGGCTCATCTGGAAAAAAATTTCTTATTTCTTGGAAGCGCCTACGTAAATCCTCGCTCAAATCTCGATCTCCTCGTACCGTTCTATGATTCTTCCCGAAAAGTCTCTGACGTACTCGACTCGCCTGGTCACGATCTTAGGGAAATATGCTTGCTGAGACGGTGCCCTCTCTCTTGTGGCATATATGAGTTGGAGTAGGGCGTTCAGGATGGGAAAGGGCCAGCCGAGAATAGGACCCTGGATAGTGGTCTCTGATCTTTCAGCCGTAGGGTAGGCTGGGAGAAGAATTCTCTTCCTCCTTTTCCTAAGCTCCAGCTTCTGCTCGCTCATAAAACCCCCTCTGGTAGTTTGACGTTTGCCATTTTAAACTGTTTGTCGACTTAAATAATTTTTGTTTTCAGCTTCCCACCAAAACACCCCAGCTATGAACGATTAAGGACAACCACTTTAATAGTGCGATGAAACAGTTTAGTCGCCCCTTCTCTGTTCACCAAATTAAAGGAAGTGAACGGCAAATCAAGATTATTATCATGAATATACCCCACAAGACCAAGACTCTCCGATGCGCCATTCGCTTTTGAAGCGCCCAAACCAATTACATGACCATCTTCATACAACCATCCATGAGTATGAAGGTTAACGCCATTAATATCTAAACCAGCATAACCATTTTCATCATCACCTTGAGTGTCTTCCTGCTTCACAAGTAATATTATCCCATCAATCGTTACGGCTCCTCCGATTATACTCACATCATCTTCAAACGTGCCGTTTATCTCAAAAGAGTGAATTGTAATTGGCACAATAACCCGGGCTCCGTAAGACTTTAGTCCAGGCATTTAGCTTCCCACCAAAATAACCCAACCGTCATTACCAGTAGCGGTTCTTTTACCGGAAACGGCAATGTATTTTCCTGTAGGGGAAATACACGCAGATGATATTTTAGCGGAATCTATACCCAAATCGGTGAAAGTAAAAGATTGTAATTCAACTCCGTCTTTGTAGATGTAAACATTGCTACTGAAGTAAATCACAACATATGTCCCATAAGCGGATGCCATAAATTTTGATGTGGTATATCCGAGTTCCATAACAATAGGGGAATGTGCTGCACCTACAGTTTTGGATGAAATAGTATAAGTTTTTAAAATGTCATCGGGTTGCGAAGCAAGAAGTGCTATAGTTTCTATCCTATTAAAGATGGCAAGGCATGTTGCTGTAGCAGTCGAATTAGAAGTATCAGTTTCATCGAATGAGTCGTATATTGCCCAAGTTGTATAGTCGCCTTCTAATACCGGAAAGCCGGCGGAATATAAGCCGGGCATTTTTTGTCAGCCCACACGCTTCCAGCCCACACGCTTCCACGCTATGAGTTTTGCTTCTTTCCCCGTCTGCGCCGTGTTACCAACGTATATTGTTTTAATGTGGAACCAATCAAGCAAAAAAGTTTGAGGAAAAGAGAGTGCGTCAAAGGTAAGTTTGTGGTCTACGTTTTTCTCGTTTATATAGAGGTCGAACGTGCCTGTGTTCCGAAATATGGTTAATGCTACTGCGTTTTTAAACTTTGTTAACTCTTCGATTTTAGTGTCAGTTGACCTGTCCTCGCCTAGGTCTATGGTTTCCACGTACAAGTCGTCTGCAAACTTTAAGGCTCCATGCTTCTTAAGAGCTTCCACCAACATATCCATATACTGCTTCTTTGTCAGTTGAGTTACCAAAACAGCGGGAGGACGAACAACAGGCGGAGCTGGTGGGATAGCAACAGGCAACTTCTGCTTGATCTCTTCCAACAACGCCTTAATGGCTCTAAGCTCTTTGACGGATTCCCGATAAGGATGAGGAATACGCCCATCTATGAGAGGCTCTTCCTTGATCTTCCTCAGACGCTCAGCCATTTTAAATTCCCCATTTTTAGTTATCGCGTTGTTTTATATATTTGTACCGTAAAAAAGATATGGTCAACTTTCCCTTTGCTAAGGCTAGGGTAGATGGGGATTGAAACGATGCTTTTAACCATTTTTTCTGTAACAGGCAATCGGGTCTTATTGTTGCGGTAGTAACTATGCTCGTGACAGCCCATCGCGTAGTGTATACCAGTTTCTATACCGTTATTTGCCATATGCCTCATGAATTTTTCCCGACTCTTAACCTTTAATACGTATAGGTGGTAGGTGCTTCTTTCATCAAAAGGTAAGGTTTCAACCCCTTCTAACCCTTCAAAGCTTTCATTGTAGAGTCTGGCTATCTCCCGTCTTCTCTGGGCTTCAGCATCAAGCCTCTCCAAGCTGTCTAAAGCAACTGCGGCGGAAGGTTCAGTCATATAATAGTTCCAACCAATAGATTGGACATCATAGAAAGGGCCTCTTCTAGCTGTTACTCCGCAGAAACGTAGGGCTTCAAGCCTCTCCTTCAAGTAAGGGTTTCTTTCGTTGAAGGTTATGATTCCTCCTCCCAGACTTGCCAGAGGCTTAACTGGATGCAGGCTGAAAACTGTCCTATCAAAGAACGAACCTATCTTTTTTCCATCATAGGTTGAGCCACAAGCGTGAGAAGCGTCATCCATAACCCATAAGCCATGATCCTCAGCTATCTCCGATATTTCTCGTATACAACAGGGCCGTCCAGCGAAGTGCACAGGTATTATTCCCTTGGTTTTGGAAGTTATCTTAGCCTTCAAGTCTTCAATGTCAATGTTCAACATGTCTTCCTCCACATCTACAAAGACAGGTCGAAGTCCACCCTCAACTACGGCGTGTGCTGTAGCGATAAACGTTAAACTTGGAAGAAGAACTTCCCCATCTGCGTCTCTAGGTAAAGTTCGAATCGCCAAGTAGAGAGCTGCCGTTCCAGAGTTAACAGCGACGGCGCCTTCACAGCCTATGTACTCAGCAAACTTTTCTTCCAGCTCTTTCACTTTAGGTCCTCCCCAAGAAACAGCCCAAATGCCTGACTTCAGTATGCTTTGAACTTCTCTGAGGCCTTTCTCGCTAATGCTCGGTTTGAAAAGCGGTATCAC
>JAUWZP010000075.1 GCA_030615265.1 Candidatus Bathyarchaeota archaeon | reverse complement strand
CTTGGTTCCACGCTTGATAAGATGAAGCGAGTTGGCATCCGTCAGGTTATTTTCTTTTCCTTTTGCCAGTAGTTCCATGATTTCTCTGTAACTTTGAAGAAATCGTAAGCCCTTTTCAGTTGTTTTATAGATGGTTCTCTTCGACGTATTCACAGCTTCAAGAAGATTCAAGTCTGAAAGTAGGGATAAGTACTCGTTTAACTGTGCAAAGCTCAAACTAGCTTGATACATTATCCGAGTCTTAAGAGCACCCTCTTTGGCTACACCCAATATCTCAGCCATAATAGATAAACGATCTCTCCGTCTTCGAGAATCAAAAGAGTTCTCAACCAACTCCAAAAACCTCCCTAAGCTTCTTCTGTAACATTCATCTATAATCCAAGTCACAAAACCCTAAAAGGAACGCTCCCAACCCCAAAATAGTACAAAACATGAAATATTGTGTTAAACTATTTCTAAAAGGAAGAAGATGAAGTAAGCACTAAATCCCCACTCTTTTCCTCTGTCTTTCTTCAAACTGTCTAGCTGAGACTTTCATAGAAGAGATCATGAATTTTTCCAAGTCTACTGAAAAACATGAGTATCAAGCAAGATGGAGTGAACACTAGTCTTGCCTTTTCACTCTATTCAATAACTATTAATAAGCGTTCTATTCTACTTGGATGAGCTTGCTAACATAGGTTGATTTGTTTGACAACAAAAGCAGTCTTGTTTGATATGGGGAACACATTAGTCAAGTATGATTTAGGCTCACCTGAAGAGGTTCTTAACAGGGTTTTAGCTTCAATGGGAATCATTAGATCTGTAGACGAAATAGAAAAGGCATTCTTGACAGCTGAAACGGAAGCTAAAGAGCTTAACCTACTATCTCTATTTGGCAAAATAAAATGTGAAGAATTCTGGATCCGATGGGATTCACTCGTTCTAAAGCATCTCAGAATTACAGGAAATGAAGAACTTGCAGAAGCTGTTCAGTCTAAATGGTTCGACCATGTAGATTGCACACTTTTCCCTGAAGTAAAGGAAGTCCTACTAGAGCTCAAACAAAAAGAGTTGAAGCTAGGACTCATATCGGCAGCATATAAAGAGGAAATCGCTCTTATTCTTGGAAAGTCGAATCTAGACAAGAAAAGATTTGACATCATAGTTGGAGTAGACACAATAAAGAAAGCGAAACCTCATCCAGATGTTTTTAACCATGTTCTGAGAAAACTGAAGGTAAAACCCGAAGAAACATTGTTTATTGGGGACAACATAGATGCTGACTATGAGGGAGCAAAGAAAGTAGGTATCAAAGCAATCCTGATCCAGAGAACCGAAACCAACACTGAGAAGACCAAAGGGCTAAGGACAATTTCTAGCCTCAAAGAGATTTTCAAATATGTAGAATGAAGAAAACACTTGATACCTTTTCTTGTTTCTGCATTCAAAGTAATGTTGTTTCACATGAAACATAATCCTACTCTAATAGAAAGAGTTGTTACAATATAGGTTTACTTCGATAATATGTTTCTATGGAGTTCATGAAATGGTTTTAGTTCGATAATAAAAGAGAGAAAAACAATAAAGTCTGCTCTTGTTCTGAGCAAAAAGGAAATTTGCTAATAACAATCTTGTACTATTGTTCTCTTATATTAGGAGATAATACAAGAGGAAAACAGTAAAGTCTTCTATTGTTCCAAACAGAGGGAAGACTTAGTTAAATAACAAATAACAAATATTCAATTTATCAATTAAGAGAAAAGCAAAGGAGTTGGTTGAAATACCTCACACAAGTGTACCATTACACAACATACTTCACCTCAAGTCTGCGTGCACTTACCTAGGAGATAACCATGTCATTCTTTCAAAAGGATACTTTAACACAGACATTCTGCGAGACTTCAAGAAGATTGTGGTTCCAAACGGAGAGGAATACGCAGCAGACTGCCTTGCTATAAACCGAACAGTCTTGATGGCGAAGGACTATCCTAAGACGAGGAAACTCATTGAGAAAGAGGGTTTTTCCGTTAAAGAGTTAAATGTATCAGAATTTCGCAAAGGAGACGGCGCTCTAACATGCCTATCAATAATATGGTGATCATTCCTAGCCAGATCTACAACCAATCATGCACGGATGCAACAGGTTTCCACTTATATATGCTGTTTTTTATACAAGAGAAAACCGAGAACCTTTGAAGTAGTGACTATGGAATGAAGAATACGAAGACAATTAGCATCATCGGTCTTGCTGGTTTTCCATCAGTGAGAAACGGAGATGATTTAGCTGAATTAATAGTTAAAACTGCACAGAAGCAAGGAGTTGCCATTGAAGATGGAGACATTCTAGTTGTTGCTCAAAAAATTGTTTCGAAGGCTGAGGGAAGAGTTTTCCAGTTAAAGAGTGTTAAGCCTTCTGAAAGAGCCAAGAAACTGGCAATGACCACACTTAAAGACCCAAAATTCGTTGAACAGGTGCTGCAGGCTTCTCGGAGAATTGTGAAGGCTTCTTCGGATATACTTATCGTGGAAAACGAGAACGGCATAGTATGCATAAACGCTGGCATAGACAAATCAAACGTTGAAGGCGAAGACTCCTATGCGTTTCTGCCAAGAGACTCTGATGATTCTGCGAGAGGAATCCGCCAAAAAATTAGGGAATTAACGGGGAAGAACGTAGCCGTGATTGTAAGCGACACTTATAGCCGGCCTTTTCGAAAAGGACAAGTAGAATTCGCCATTGGAATAGCGGGTATCACTCCTTTCAGAGATTACCGTGGCGAAAAAGACCTTTACAACTATGTTTTGAAGGTGAAGAACATAGCCGTCGTAGACGAAATCGCAGCCGCAGCCGAGCTGGTTATGGGACAAGGAAGCGAAGGCATACCCGTTGCCATCATAAAAAACCTTGACAAAGTGGAGCTAACTGAAAAATGCTCGATCAACGACATCTTCATTTCCAAGCAAGAAGATCTGTTCAAAGGAACGCTTTAAGATTGGAGATATCCCCGCAAACTCCCCTCTTTTTTGGTAGGTACACTAGAGAGATGCTAGAAACCATGTTTTTGAGCGAAGTAGCCTACCTAACTGTGTAATGCGCACGCACCTTAGAAAATCTATGGAACAATCACATCAGCGAATTTCAAACCTTCCAGGGTCAACATCCAAAGTCTTGGTTTCCCATCAGCTACTTTCTTAAGGTGTCCCATTTTTTCCATATCAACATATAACGAGAGCAGTTTAGAGACCTCTACTCGACCAAGATTCATTTCAGTCACGGTTTCGTATATCAAATCTGCGTAGGTTCTTTCATCCATAATTCCACCGACAGCGTTCAAAATTTTTATAAAGTTTCTAATGAGAGCTTTATCCCGAGCGTTCACGGTTGTCCACCAATCACTAATACAGTTTATCTTATATCTTAATATATAACTCATTTCATATTCCGTAATATATCAAAAATCGGAATATTTCCTTTTCGCGCGCTGTAATCATGACTCGCAGAGCTCCACGATGTTGACTTTTCACACTCCCCTTTATTCAAGATTATGATGGATAATTCATAAGAATTAAATGGTTTGAATTGAATGTTATACCATACACACTATATTGAGGTCAGAATCGGATGGCTGAATATCTGTCTCTACTGAAACTGAATCCCGGGAAAATAGTTTCTGTTATAGATGCTTTGAGAAAACTTCCAGATAAGCCTAGTTCAGGAGTGAATCTACGCTACACTATGAACATATTTGGAGCTTGGGACGTTGGTGTCTGGCTTAGCGCTGAGAACACCATGAGAGCCGTAGAGTTCGCAAGTAAAGATTTGAAAGAAATCCCTGGCGTCACTGATATATACACGGTATCTACTTTCCCCCATGGAATGAGCGCCCAAAGTAATGGGATGGTAGAATATCTGTCTCTACTGAAACTGAATCCCGGGAAAATAGTTGATGCTATGGATGCTTTGAGAAAACTTCCGGATAAGCCTAGTTCAGGATTGAATCTACGCTACACTATGAACATATTTGGAGTTTGGGACGTTGGTGTCTGGTTTAGCGCTGAGAACACTGAAAGAGCCGCAGAGTTCGTGTATAAAAAAATAAGAGAAATTCCTGGCGTCAGAGATATATACACGGTACCTACTTTCCCCCATGGAAAAAGCGCCCCAAAGACAAGCCAAAGACTTGAAGAAGAAAACCCCGAAAAAACTGAATAAGCTCCACCAACATTTTCTTCTCTGACTTGAACGCGTTTCCTTTCCTTCAGTTTCTTGAATTCTATTGTAATGCCTAGATCTCATATTAGTTCAGCTGAATAGTGGAATACTATCTTCGATTTGTTTGAAGAAGTTTTCGTGGACCATATCAGCTGAAGATTCTGAATTTGGAGCGTGAGTCCATAAAGGATAATTGGCGAAAAAGTCTTCTTTAGAGTAGAAGTGGTAATCATTGACTGAGACTACAGTGTTGCCACAAAGGGTTGTTGACAGAGAGATTGTTATTTTGAAAACTTGTGTTGATCCCGCGACGGCAAGGCTGTTAGTGCAGAGAGTGAAAAGAAACTTCTTTGTTAGACTAGGCCTTTTAAAGCCTAAATCATACGAAATACGATTTATTTCCGCTCAAAAATATTATGAACCATTCATTATCGTTGGCGGAAGATACGCCGTCGATTATTGTAAGAGGTACATCTTCAAGGTTAGAGTTAATGAAAAAATGCAATCTATTGTTATTCTTGGCAAGAGATTTAGACCTGACCCATCCAGCGGAGTGGTTAGACTTGAAGGTGAAGGACATTTTCACTACGAGAACCAAGCGCACTTCATTCTTGACAGGATGGGGCGTGAAGTTATGCCCCAGAAATTGATCTATGCCGCGTACGCGGAAGAGCAGCTGGATAATCTGGAGGAGATCAGCAAGAAGTTAAAGGAGGTCAAAGTGTCTCCCCAGCAAGTGATAGAGTTTCTAAGATCCAGAATCGCTAAACGACCTTCAGATGCAGAAAGAGTCACCAAAGAGTGGTTTGAAGTCAATCAACGCACTGTGATCTACATTCCAACCTACGAACTCGCATTTCAAAACATAAACACCGGGAGAACAGAGATTGTGAAAATTGATGGCATCGTCGGCAAGATTGCGCGCGTGCGCTGGTGGCATCTCCCGCAAACTCCCCCATTTTATTGGAGCCTAACCTCTTCATGATCTTTTTCTAGCCAAAAGTACCTTAACTTTGCGCGCGCCGTAAAGGATTGGCAAATAATTTAGTTAAAGCTCGCTCCTATTAGACCACAATGTTCTTAATTCTAAGCATACCAATTGAACGTGTACACGACTAAAGAGGATAGGAATCAAACGATGAAAACTCGCTGGTTCTCAAGTGTACAATGTAAAGGCTGCAGCTTCAAAGGTTCCACTTACTGTTGGCGTCAATGCCCTTACAATATTTGGAAGAAACAAACTTGGTGAAAGACACGCGTGCATACTGAACAAAGGTTTATTGTTAGTTGCCGTCAGAGTAACTCTGAAATTTCATCCCAATATGTCAACCTAATGCCTTCTCGTCATCCGGCAAAATAAAATGGTACGAACAAGAATAAAAACTAATGTGCACGCGTGAACGTGCATATATAGATGTAAACCACAACTAGGCTTTTCTGCGCTGAAAATAGGCTACTTGACGCAGAAACAGATGTCACACGTAAGTGCGTGCATAAATCGAAAACCACAATATATCACTACATGAAGGATGGCATTTATAGAAAAAAGGCATCAGTCTATTCTAGTGAGAGAGAAATAGAGACAAATGAGCGACTTATTGGGTGATAGAGATGCAAGATCTCAACGTAATAATAGCAAAATACTATCTTCGTAATGAGTTGTTTGCTGGTCAAGTTGAAGAGGTTATTGACATGTTGACTGAAAGATTGGGTGAGCGTCTCCCACATATCCAAGCAGTGAACAAAGCAAACCATCTCATAGCAAAATACTATTTGAATATCTACAGGCATAAAGCACGATGGTCAACCTCACTTCAGCCTGCGCGTCTTTGAACCAAACAATGGGTGTACTCGTCAGAAAAATTAGGGCATTCAAAGGAACGCTTTAATAATCTTTAGAACCACCCGAAGCTTTTCCCCAAAACGATTGCATAAAAAGACAATGCTCTACTGAAATCGTCATAGAGTTTGGATTAAATTCTTCGCTTAAAGCAACAGGCGCGTTTCTCATCAAGACTGCAGGTGTTCGGGCTGTGGTTTCTCCCATCACTAGGTGTGCTGCACTTGCCAGATCGTCGGCTAAAGCATGTCTCGTAATGTAAATGTGTTTGCTGTAGAGGTCCCTTTCAACTCTGCAATCTTTTGTTGGCTTGAACCCTGCGATGCCTATGGCTAAAGCTGTTGTTCCCATGCGAAGGGGGGTTATTCTGCTGTCAATTATGAGCACACCCACATGTTTACCGGTCCTAGCTAAGATTTCCCTTCGAATTTTCTCGGCGCTTTCATGAGGATTCAGAGGCCACAATATGACATATCCCTCAGGAGCGTTCTTGCGATCCACGCCTGCATTCGCCACAAGCACGTTGTTTTTCAATGTAAGCAACGTTTTGGTTACACCTCCGTACACTTTCTCCGCTTCTCGCAGCACAACTTCTGCAAAGGTGGGTTCTAACTCGTACTTTTCAGCAAACATCTTCGCCTTTTCAGATGGCTCTATCGAGCTTAATTTGACAAGGCGTTTCTGAGCAACCGCAACCGCTTTGCTTGTTATTGCCAACAGATCTTTGTCTTCGATTTCTAGCCCTTGACGGCTTAGGGCTTCAAGAATTGCGTCTACTAGATCATCTCCAAACCTAATCAGTTTGGTTGAAATTCCGAAAAGCTGCATGGGTTTCTTCAATTCCATATCTCCAACACATGTAATGTGAAACAGGGTACTTACCTAAAGACGAAAACGAATGAAGCGATTAAATATTCTGCTACGCCTAGCCTCGTAATCTTACAGTTCAATTATCTTAACTTCTTTGGTTTGCGAGTTTAAAAGAGCCACTGTGGATTTTTCTGTTAAGTATCCGCAGACTTCGCCTGGATTTACTATGAGAGTTCTTCCTTTACGATGAGTTTTCGCTTCATGTGTGTGTCCATGTATGATTACGTCATGACTCTCCAAGCTGATAAGTGACTGTAAAAGTTCATCCTCTGAGCCATGCAAAAGCGCGATTCTTAGTCCATCCACAGCTACATCCGCGAAATTTCCGTGAATCTCTGCGTTGATCTCTTTAAACTTCCTTTTTAACCCGGTTCTTTCGCCATCGTTATTACCGAAAACTCCGATGAACCTAGCTTTCAATGGTTTAAAGCGAGATATAACGAAAGGCGCAATGTAGTCTCCTGCATGCAACACTAGCTCCACGTTTTGTTCATTCAGCACTTTCACGGCTTTATCTACCAAGGACAAGCGGTCATGTGTATCTGCCATAATTCCCACAATCATTGTTTTTCACCTCAAGCCTTAACAAGAGTTCGACTAGAACCAGCTTCTTCCAAGAGCTGTTTCCCATACTCGTAACCCTTCTGAAGCGCTGCCAAATTCAGTTTTTCTGTACCTTTCGGAATATTGTCCAGAAGCGATTTCCGAAGAGCCTCTGCGCCTATAAGCTGGGTTATTGCCACCAGAGCCCCGAGCATAACGACATTGGCAACTATCGTTTTTCCAAGCTGCTCAGCGATTTTGGCAGCGGGTATCATGAACACTTGAACATCGACGTTTTTAGACTTGCACGAAGGCACTCTACCCGGGTCCAGAAGGAGGATTCCGCCTTTTTTCACAGTTTCAGCGTAGGTGTTGTAGGCTGCTTGAGACATGACAACTAGAATGTCGGGTTCAACCACTTTTGGATAATCGATCTCTTCATCTGAGATGACCACTTCAGATTTGCAGGCGCCGCCTCTTGATTCAGGACCATACGACTGCGTCTGC
>JAUWZP010000078.1 GCA_030615265.1 Candidatus Bathyarchaeota archaeon | reverse complement strand
GCTAGTTTTCGCTCGTAGGCTGTTAACGTTTCTTCTTCCTTAAACTGTATGTTGAATGCTTTTTGAAATCCTTTAACTAGAGCTCGATAGGCTTCTTCCCCTGGGACGTTTGATGTAAGTTCATGTTTTATGGATGTGATTTTTTCTTTAGCTACGCATACTACGTCGGTTATGGTCTTAGCCCATGGAACCTTTAAGAAGGTAAACATTTTCGTGAGGTCCACATCCAAAAGAAAGGTGCCATGCTGAAGAAGTACTCCACTTTTGTGGAATTGTGCGCTTCCAGAAATCTTCTTTCCATCTATAGCTATGTTGGGACAGTTCCTCGGGTCGCCGGGGCTAAAGTTGGCGTTTACACCGAGAATCTTGGCGGCTTCGATTAGTCCGTTGCTAATGGTGTTGTAGGCGATGACTACGTCTTGTGTTCCAAGGTCATCTTCTTTGACAACCACACTGTAGGTAATTTCACTCTCAAAGTCGTGGTAGACCGTTCCTCCACCGGTGATTCTTCGGACAATGTCCACGCCGTGGCTTCTGCAGTTTTCCACATGAACTTCATTGAACACTTTTTGAAAGCGGCCGACAGAGACAGCTGAGGGATTCCAACGATAAAAGCGGATGGTATTGGGCACTAACCCTTCAATTCGAGCAGTTATAATAGCCTCATCAATAGCCATGTTAGCAAACGCGTTATTAGTTTCTAACTTTAGCAATCGCCAGACAGTCATTTCTATCCAGACATTACTTTTAACCACGCAATATGCTTAAATCCATTTCCAAACTCTTCTAGAATGTAAGGAGAACCAAATGAACCCAACAATTGAAGTATCAGTTCCTAAGGAAATAATTCAAATGATTCTTGAAGGCGCTAAAACTTTGCATCCGAAAGAAACAATTTTTCTGCTACGAGGAAAAACACATGTAGACAAGATAACAATTTCTGAAATTGTCATTCCGCCTTCTGCAACTTATGGAAAAGGATTTGCAAGTCTCCCAATGTTTATGATGCCGATTGATTTTTCCATAATTGGAACTGCTCATTCGCATCCGTCTGGAAGTTTGGCGCTTTCGGTTGAAGACCTGAATCATGCGCTTGGCAAAGTTTTACTCTTAGTTGCGTATCCATATGATGGAATAGACAGCTTAGCAGTTTACAATCGCAAAGGAGAAAAACTAAAATTAAGGGTTACTTAGGACTTGCCGAAATGGTAGGGGCAGCCCTTTTTGCTTTTTTCCTGGCAAGCATCCTCTCTATTATCGGTCGCAGCTTCGCGTTTTCAGCCAATATCTGGTCTTTCCCCAACGTTTTCATCTGCTCAGTCATCTCTGTTATGACCTCTGCGAACTTTAAGCCTTCAGCAGCTGAAATATAGTCAATTCTCAACCTTTCAGGGCTTAGCCCAAGTTTCTCCAGCATACCTTTCAACGCTTTCATACGCTTAGCCATCCAAACGTTACCAGAAATGTAATGGCAGTCGTAAGGCAAGTGGCAAGCAGCTACGAGAACCATGCCTGCGCCTTTTCTGAAAGCTTCAAACACAAAGTCTCTGTCTACCCTTCCCGAGCACATCACTCGTATGGCTCTAAGCGAAGGCGGATACTCGAAACGACTGGTTCCAGCAAGATCCGCGCCGGCGTAGCTACACCAGTTGCAGAGGAAACCAAGTATCTTCTCCTCCGGATTCTCTTCCAACGCTGCGTGAATCTGGCTCATTATCTGGGCGTCTGTGAAATGCATCTGCGTAATTGAGTCGGTTGGGCATTCTGCGACGCATGTGCCGCAGCCGTGACACATGGCAGGTGTAATCCGCGCTATCTGTTTTTCAGGTGCGCTTGCAGCTCCGTATGGACAAACTTTTTGGCAGATGGCGCATTTCACTTGGGTGTTTTGGCATGTTTCCGGGTCTACTACGGCGACGATTGGCTCGATTTTCCATTGTGGTTTAGAAAGAATTGTTGCTGCTCTTCCTGCGGCTCCGCTTCCTTGAGCTACGCTGTAGGGTATGTCTTTTGGTGCCTGACAGGCTCCTGCGAGAAAGATGCCGTCAACTGGAGTGTCTATTGGTTTAAGCTTCGGGTGGCTTTCCATGAAGAACCCGTCTGTTCCGCGCGAGATGCTTAAGATTCTGGCAACTTCGTCTGAGCCTTTCTTGGGAATGGCAGCTGTGCAGAGGACCACCATTTCGGCATCGAGTTCGATTGGAGAGCCAAGTGCCATGTCTTCAGCGCGGATGATGAGGTTCTTGGTTTTCGGGTCTTCTAGGATTTGGGACGCCTTGCCTCGGATGAAGTTGACGCCTAAGGCGCGGGCTCTTCTGTAGAATTCTTCGTAGCCTTTAAAGTTGGTTCGCATGTCGATGTAAAGAATATAGACTTCAACATCGTCCTTGTATTTCTCTTTAAGCAAGATGGCATCCTTCAAAGCGTACATGCAGCAGAATCCAGAGCACCACTCGTACTTGTTAACGTCTCTAGACCCCACGCACTGAATGAAAGCTACGCTGTGAGGTTTCTTTCCGTCAGAAGCTCGCACAACCTTGCCTCTCGTGGGCCCCGCAGCCAAGATTAACCGTTCAAGCTCTAACGCTGTGATCACGTTGTCGTATTTACCATATCCGTACCGTGGATCGTCCGTTGGAATGTAAATGTCGAAGCCTGTGGCTACTATTATGGCACCTACATCCAGTGAGATCTCTTCGGGTTTTTGATCAAAAATTATGGCTTGACGGGCTCCGCATGCGTCTATGCACTTGTAGCATTCGATGCAGTAGTCCATGTCGATAGTGTAGACGAGTGGCACCGCTTGGTCGAAAGGCACTGATATCGCTTTTCGTACGCCCATGTTCACATCCCACTCGTTTGGATACTCCACTGGACAAACGTCTCTGCATTCACCGCAGCCTGTGCAGTCTTCAGCTATGACATAACGCGGGTTCTTGCGGATTTTAACTTTGAAATTGCCAACGTAACCGTCTACGCGGAGAACGTCAGCGTAAGATATAATTTCGATGTTGGGATGGCGGGAAACATCAACCATCTTCGGCCCTTCGATGCATATGCTGCAGTCGAGGGTTGGAAAAGTTTTGTCAAGCTGTGCCATATGTCCTCCGATGCTTTCGCCCTTTTCTACCATGTATACTTTGAATCCCATGTCGGCGAGGTCAAGTGCAGCGCATATGCCTGCAATTCCGCCTCCAAGGACCATGGCTTTGTTTGTAACTGGAACCTTCATGGCTTCTAGGGGTTGGAGCAAAACCGCTTTTGCAACTGCCATTTTCACGATTTCTTTGGCTTTTTCAGTAGCTTCTTCTGGATTACTGCCGTGAATCCATGAAGAAAATTCTCGGATGTTTGCCATCTCGAAGAAATAGGGGTTCATTCCAGCTTCCATGACGCACTTGCGGAAGGTTGGCTCATGCATACGAGGCGAACAGGCGGCGACGACTGCTCTGTTCAGCTTGTGTTCTTTTATGGCTTTGCGGATCTGTTCTTGTCCTGGGTCGGCGCATGAGTAGCGGTTGTCGTCGGCGAATTCAACATGTGGGAGCGTGCGAGCGTATTCTACGACTTCTTTAACATCGATTACGCCGGCTATGTTTAGTCCGCAGTGGCAAACGAAAACGCCAACACGAGGAGCCTCAGCCATCTAGGAAACCTCCTTTGGCAGAAGCCTTTTTTCAACCATCTTCTGGGCTTTAGCTAAGCCTTTAGTTTTGGATTCTTTGGAGTACTCCTTTGTCGAGGTTAACTTCTCTAAGGCTTTGTTCCAAGCGCCTGAACTTACGGGGGTATGAAGAATCATTCTTCTATCGAAAACTAGAGCCCCTTCAACTGGGCAAACAAGTTTGCAAACGCCGCAGAAGACACAGAAGGTCTCGTTTGGATGAACCTTGTTGTCGTTTTCATCTAAGTACAGAGCGCCAGGTATCGGACATACATCTAGGCAGTCTTGGCAGCCAACAGGGCATTTTTCAAGGTTTATTCTTAGGATTCCATGCATGATTTTGCGAACGCGAATGGCTCCTTTTGGACATTTCATTTCGCAGAGTCGGCAGCCTGGACAGAGCTCCTTTTTTATGTCCACTTTGACCTTGAGGCTTTCTTTGGTAGACAGAGTTTTTGCTTCTTCTGGGTTGATTTCTCTTCCGTCTGGTGTTAAAACTGTGACTGTGATAAGGTTTAGCGGGCATGCTTTCTCGCAGTCCAAACAGCCTATGTCGCATTTCGCCGGGTCTACTTCAATGTCTCTTATAAGCTCGGGAAAGCTTCCTTTGTCAAGAACGGGTACCATGTGTTGCTGGTCAACTCGGACTTCTATGGCGCTGAAGGGGCAGATAGGCTCGCACATTCCACAGTAGGAGCATTTCTGCTCGCTGACGTCAAATATGGGGCGCTGAGCTTTTTCTCCGTTCTTTTTCGGATTTTTCTTGAGTTCTATGGCTTCTCTCGGGCATATAATCTGGCAGATTTCACAACCAACGCATAGGGTTTTATCTAAAGTCAGTGAGTAACGTTTAGCGTGCAAAATACGTTCTATGGTAAGAGCATTCTCGGTTTCGGTTTTAATCTCTTTTAAGGGCATCTGAACCCACCTCTGGGTCGCGTAAGCTTACTGTATTGAAGTTATTAGCGACTGTAAACTATTATTTATAGTTTAAGGAAATCATAACCGTAACCTATTTTGAAAAATTAAAGACAAATAACGCTTCTTTCAGAGACACGAAAGCAGCATTACTCAACTACACAGATTAGTGCACTTGCATCAAGCTATATAAGGCAAGCTTAGAGGCGTGCTCTTCTCGGCACATTCTCGATGTTTCTTGATCGCGAATTCTAATGCTTGGCGCAGATAGTCTTTTGCCAGCATACCTACAATATCTTGAACAGGTCGTCCCTGACAGAAGAACTTCAAAGTAGGCGTACTCATAACGCCATATTTGGCGGCAAGTTCTTGGTTCTCTTGACTTTCCAAAACGTTAAATTTTGCGAATTTCAGGTTACCAGCATATTCCTTGGAAAGTTCAATGTAAATTGGCTCAAGCATTTTGCAATAGGAACATTCGGGATGCCAAAATTCGACTACAACTAAGTCCTTTGATCCCAGAACCGCGTCTTTCCAGTTTGCGGCGTTTGTCTCCGCTATGTCTTCAGACATTTCTCATCATCTTATTTCGATTACTTCATGGACTTAAAGCAGTTTCGTACGGAGCGGCGCACGCTTTACCGGCGTTCAGGAAGTTTCGAGTATGTTCCGTTCGACGTCCTGTAAACTGCTAACCGTCCAACGGTTTCCCAATTGTCTCCGTCTCTGCGTCTGAGTTGCACCACGATAACTTCGGCTTCTGGATCGGTCTTCCCTGACCATACTGTGATGCCTAGAAAATCCTGTTCATTGAGGCGTGTATAAAACCGTGCTTTTGGCTGAGAGGTTGAGTTCAACTCTATCACCACAATTCTTTAGAGAGCCCACGCTTTTATTTTTAAAGTATCTATTGATGGGAGGAGCACGCGCTTCTCTTTAAACTTTGGATTTCTGTATCAAATCTTCTTTCTTCGCCTTTTTCAGCAGATTAACATGCTTAACCAGCTCGTTGACAACCGCTTCAAAAACTTTTTTGCCTTTTTCCGCAGAAACTGTTTTTTGATTTGCCAAACACCCCTGAACTCGTCTTATCAACAGTGTCCAACGGTAGAGTCACGCCCTCTGTTTTGGCAAAGTGTTTACGCGGCTCTTCATCCACAGCCTTATCCATTCAAAGACTTCTTTCTTTTACTATGAATAAATGAACTAATGGAATTTTGGAGGAGACAACCAGATTATTGTAGTTGCCATTGTCATAAGCATTAAGTTAAGCACATTTCTGAATTTCTCTTTGCTGTATTCTCCTATTGTGGCTTTTGTTCTACCTTTTTCTATTTCAGTAAATGCCAAAGTGCCTTTGAAACTAGAATGTACGAACTCACACATCTCTTGATAAAGAGAATCACTTGCATAGCTCACATTCTTTCTTAGGAAAGTTGGCTTGAATTTCTTTCCTTCGAACCAAAGTTTGGCTTCTCTTTCGTTTTTTGATAGGTAATTTATGAGAAGGTGATTTTCGTATGCTATCCTCAGTAGTGCCATACTCACGTCATAGTAACCCTCAAGAGAAACATTGAAAGCACAACGCAATATTCTAAATATTCTATAAGATATTCTGTAAGTAGCGTCTTTGCTAAAGGTGAACTCTTGAACATTCTCATTGCTTAATACTTCAAAGGTTCTTAGGAACACATCAGAAGTTTTCTTCACAAAATGCAATTCTTTCTTAAACTCTCTTTTACTTTTTCTAAGTCCTCAACTCATGCTTTCTTAATACTGAGATTTTTTCGTATGGCATTGAAACTTACACTCTAAAATGCTGTGAGATGCTATTTTTAAGAGTGAGTTTTTAAATGTGAGAAATGTAGAAAAGTTATAGCAGAGTGAACTATCAAGCCTTAATCTTTTTCTTTAGCCATTGTGCAACTTGTCTCAGATATGGAATCGGAGTTTGGTCAATTATTGGGATTTCTCTTGCACCAAACTTTTTGATGGGTTGATATTTGGGCATTGATGAAAATATGACAACAGCCCAGTAGAATGTGCCTTTCAATGCTTGTTCGATTATTATCTCACTGTCTGGTTGATAAGGCACAGGAAGAAACACTATTTCCTCTGCCCAGTTTAACGCTATAGGTTGCCCAGTTTTTGCCATTAATTCTATCCTTTGGAAGAACTCTTCATTTGTTAACTCTGTGCACTCGAAAATAATGATTTTCTTTATAGGCTGAACGATGACCTCAATCTTTTCAGTCATTTCCATTCCATACCTCAATATTCATGCATGCATTAGAGTTTCTTTCTTAAATCTTTGGTCCAAGCTCAGGTCGTTTCTCATAGTGTCTGCATTCTCTTTCTTTGTGGATGAGATAATACTCTACAAGTTGAACCTTAGTGACTTTACATTTCCACTTTTCCTCAAACAACCAGTCAGATTTAGTTGTCGGTTTCCAAGATTTAATCAGTTTACATCAGTCAATGCATCGAACATTTTCTTATTCCCTCTATGTGATAGGTGGGATAAGTTGGTTTTCGATGATTCTCCTTTCTCTCTCTTTTCTCCCATATCTGAGGAGGAGGTGACTTGAGGGAGTAGCAGAAGAATCATTCCATAGCCTTTTAAAACCCTCGATGAAACAGACTTGCAGATAGTTCAGACAGGAAGGTGAAAGTAAA
>JAUWZP010000055.1 GCA_030615265.1 Candidatus Bathyarchaeota archaeon | reverse complement strand
ACAGGCTAAGCGCCATCTTGGATGGGGTAAACTATGGGGATTTCTCCGCCACCCCAAACGACTATGAAGTTCTTTGCGTTCGGAGCTATTGTTTTTAACGCTTCCACGGTTAGGTATAGCTCAGCTATTCGTGTCGAGTTTGTCTCTCCAGTTATAGAAACTATTGTATCGATTGCTTCCCGGGTACCATTGGCCACAATTATCATCGACTCAGATTCTGCTCTTGCAAGAATTAATGCCCTTTCGTACTCAAATTGTGCCTGTATCTGCGCCTGTTCCGCTGCCAATTTTGCTTCTATTGCCCTAATGAACTCCATCGAAGGGTCAATGTCTCTCAAATCCACTTCGAGTGTGGATTCAACAATTGCACCTGCCAAGCTAGTTTCTCCTAGCAGGCCTTGGCGTATCGCTTGGTTTAGCGCCTCCTCGATGGCTGCTCGTTTTTCTATCACCTCAATTGCGGTGAAGTTTGATATTGTGTGTCGAGTCTCTTCTCGGATGATTGATGCGATGGTGACAGTTTTCCAATTCTTGTTTGGATAGTTCATATACAGCTCTTTTAGGTGGTCAGGATTTAGTGACCATCTTACTAGGACGTCAACTTCGATTTCCAATCCGTCTTTTGAGATACCCATAATCGCTGGGTATTCCCCTCTCGATGCTTCAGTCAAGGTTTGCCCCTCTCGTGTCCACTCAGTCCACATTCCAACGCTATCAATCTGGTAGTAAATGTAAACTGGATACTGCAATCTAACCATCCGCTTGAAGCCGTCAACAAGAAAGCCTGCCGATGGTCCGAGTATTGGGTCGCTTATAGTTCCTGTGGTAGCATCAACAATTAGAACTGCATCACCGACTCCTACGACAATCCAAGCACTTGCTGACCACAATGCGGCAAAGATGATTGCAAAAACCAAGATGGCCAAGCCACCATACATAAGCGGTCTTTTCATGTTCAACATATCACCTCCACTCAACTATTGCAACAATAAGCCAAACTATTAAAGCTATAGCTACGAGCGCAATGTCCTCGAAGAAGGTGAAAGGCAGCAAATCCCACGGCGAAACTAAGTAAGCCAGAGCGAATATCAAGAATAACAGAGTGGCTTTTGCTTTTGGCGTAAGTTTCACTTGTGCTCGCCCCCTATCTTCTCAATCGTTATTCGTATCGGCTCTTCTGGTATAAGCATATGCCGTATCGACTTAGGGATTGAGAATCGGTAGTCTGCCCCAATGGTTGTTTCAAGGATGATGGTCCCTCATGCATGCATTTCAAGGTTTTGATTCTTCTCATTCTATCACCTAAAAAAGAAGATTTAGAGAAGTTTGCTTAAAAGCTCTAGTAGATTATGTACGCATGCATGATTCTGTACGATCTCATTTTCGTTTCTTACTGACCAAACCTCGATTTCGCAGGCGTTCACGTTCCCACATTGCGAAGTCCATAGGGGGGTCAATAATTTCCTCGTCTGGCTTTCGTTGAAGTTTTGCCACATTATTTGGACATCCTGTAGCACATAGTCCACAGCCGATGCATTGCTCCCGATCCACAACAGCAACTCCATCTTGTTCAGAAATCGCATGCACTTGACAACGTTCTATACACGTTTCACATCCTAGGCACGAATCAGGATCAATCATTGCATAATAATTGGCGTGAGCCACTGATTTTGCAATCCCGAACTCAGTGATTCCACGGAGTATGCCGCAACAACAGCCACAACAGTTACAGACATAGCCAAAGCCTTTCATTACGTTACTGACTGTGTGAACTAAACCAATCTCCTCAGCCTTGTCGAGAATATCTAAAGCCTCTTTTTGCGAAATATCATTTGGATGGGGAGAGCTTTCAGTTGACGAGAAGCTTAGGCACATTCTCGTTGGAAAACTACACTTGCGGTCGATGTAGTCTTGCTGCACTCGGCAGATGCAATCACGGAGACGAAATCTTTTGGCGGTCAGAAGGATCCTTCTAACATCATCGTAGGGAAGAATCCATTCAGACTTCACTGCCTTTTGGGCGGGGATAACTCGATGTATAGCAGGTTGGGGTTTCATAATTCCGACTGCTCCTCCATTCGCCAGATACTGCTCAACAAGATGTGCTAGTTCATGATCCATGTTCTCTAACTGTGCTTCATAAATTCCAACTATAAAGGGAGCTAGTCTGAACCGTGGTTTCTCACTTTTCCTATCGAACCATAGGACACCGCGCTTAGCCATTTTTGTCAAGATAGAGCTAATTTCCTCAACGGGAAGACCCCCCTTTTTGGCTATTACCTCAACAGACTCCAAGTTGCCGCTAAGCTGACTGGCTATTCTAGCCTCATCTGGTGAGAAAATCTTTTCCAGAATCTTAGTTTCTACGTTAGATGAAGTTCTAGGAAAACCATTAGGGAGTTTATTCAAGGCATCTGCAAGTTGCTCGTAGACTTCATCTGTCATACCGCATCAGTTCCACACTCTCAGCATACGCATGCACATATTTATTTCCTGTTCTTAGCCAGTTGGTTCTAGGAAAATATCGGAGAGGGACTTGAATCCTCCCCACAGTGGAGATGCCCCCCGCAAATCCCCATTTTTTTCTGTTTATTCCGAATGTTGATTCCTCCTTCATAAATTTGATATGTATTACCTCAAAATCCAGAGGCAAGCGAACGGCGCGAATTGTGTGAATCCCCAAGTAGTAGGGGATCACACATACCCTTCACAGGGTAACATTTACGCGCCTCTATTTATGAAAACTCTACAAACCTACTATCTCGTTTCTACTCAAGGATTAGGTGATTTTTATCCTCGCTTAAATGCCACTTTCTTGGAGTATGGTGCCCCTGATGCCACTTCGCTAATGCCCTTAACTTTTTTTCTGGAACAGAGCATATTCGTAACCCACTTTTGTCTTTCGGACCCAATATCAGAGATACTACCTCGTATTTCTTCTCTAACTCTTTAATTCGCTTAGCCTTCACCACTTACAACACCACACACGCATGCATGGCTACATTACCTTTCAGAAAGCAAGTGAAAACGTTACGTTTTCCTTTCATACTAACCATCCTTGTGGAGCTAAGATATACGTCAATGTATCTAAAATGTTTTGGTCCCATTTCACCCTTCAAAGAAGCCTAGGGGGATTCGAACCCCCCACCGCGTGGAGACATCACCCAATCTCCCCCTTTTTTGTTTACTTCTTACATGTTAAACTTGATTTGTCATGCAAACACAAATTGCATAAAAGATTAGTGTGCCAGTTTCTTATTGTTCATGGATATGACTATCGAATTCGCATTATTTACGGTAACTCTTGTTCTTGAATTTCTGTTAGGTGGGGGTCTCATAGTGTCGTTGCTTTACCCAAAGTATAGAGTATGGCCTCCTCCGAAGAAAGGCTCATGGCAATACTGGTACACACACCTTCTAACAGAAAGTTCCATATTCTGCTTTCTTGTTTTAGGTTTTCTTGACTGGAACGCACTTTTTCTAACTCATTGGTTGCGCTTTGTTTTCGCTTTCATCTTTATGGTTGCGGGGGCGATTGTTTTCCTCTGGGCTTTGCGAACTTTAACCATTAACACGTCGTTGGGCTTGAAGGGAAAATTGATTACTAAAGGCCCTTACAGATAATCAAGAAATCCACAGTATGTTGCGGTTGTTCTATTCTTTTCAGGAACTATACTACTCTTCAATTCTTTCTATGCACTTGTCACGGGCATCATAGGTAACATCTGGTTTCTACTCACTCCTTTCATTGAAGAACCTTGGCTAAGAGAGCAATTCAAAGAAGAATACGATGACTACTGCAAAGAAGTACCAAGATTCATTTAATATGCAACCACGGGTTTGAACCCCTACTCACCTTGGAGATATCTCTCGATTTTCCCCGCAAACTCCCCTTTTTTTCCAATCAATAATTCATAAAAGTTCGTTTCCGCATTTCGGGCATTTTCTGGCTTCAAAACTGTTCCAACGCCAACCGCAAGACTGGCAAACATGCAACGGAATGCCGTGATATATCTTCTGGATCATGGAGAAGCCTCTTTTGCTATAACATCCGAGACCATGTCTCCGGTTGGCTGGTTTAAGGTTAGTTATGATGAAGAAATATACCCAAATAGCATAGCCTGAGGGGTTTGTTCTACGCTAAACGCAACGATTCTTTAGTGTCTTACTTCATCTTGCTTGATATTCAATTCTTCAGTAGGCCTTATTATATCAGATGCTCGCCGTTTTTGTAGAATAGTTTGGCGTCTTCATAGTAAAGTCCACCAGCAACCAGACAATGCCTAACTACGTGTTATATGCATCAACGGTGTGGTCTTTTTTGCTTCCTCAACTACTTGGAATGCAGTATTTAGCTTCTTGAAGTATCCTAGGACAATTCTACCTCTTTCAGTAATTGCGTAAACAGCCTCAGCTCCATGCCTTTTCTTGTGCGGTGTTTGGTCTTCAACGAGGTCGTGTTGGATTAGAAAGTTCAAGTATTGATTCAGAAGGCTGTAGCTTATGTGAGTCTCATGCATGATAAAAGTTAGCATTAACGGTCCCCGTCGAGCTAGGGCTTCAAGAATGTCAATATGGGTTTCCAGTTTTGACCTCCGCATGTTGGGCAAACCCGTTTCTCATGTGTTGGGTATGAGTTATTTATCCTTTCAGAATTCCAGCTAAGAATTTGGCATACAGTTTCTCTATTCATCTTTTGGTTTGGGTTTGGTTAATAATTTAAGGAGAAAAGTTCTATATCTCGTTAGAACGGAAAGCACAAGGTTTAATGCTTAGTTTCTCTATTCACAAAAATGTGGTAAACTCGTGATAGAGCAAAGACCGCCAGTTTGGTTGGTTCTCATGTCACTTCTGATGTTGTTCGTTAGTGGTGCTTGGACTCTTGCATCCATTCTACCTTTTGGGATACCCCAAGCCATAAGGACCGTTATGCTCATTTCAGCCACCATAGCGAATATCTCCTTCCTTGTAACACTTTTGGCAGTAATGTTACTCAACTCAGGTGTTGGAGCAGAAGAAAATCTGAAGAAGACCATGATACTCGCATTTTCTATAGGAATCTTTGCTCTCATTCTATCCATTGTTTTGTTCTCTGCTTCCTTTCTCATAAAACCACCAACATATTATCCAGATTAGCCTACTGTGGTTGATTGTCAGACAGAGAAAGTCTCTCACATGGTCAATTCATCTTATCATCATTTCCTTTCAAGTTGCATTAATAATTTAAGGATTAAGAATACTTAAACATTAATAACTCATGAACTCAAGAAGGAATGTTTTGGATTCCCATTTGCTCAGCACTAATAAAACACATGCATGCACAGAAGTTATGAATAATCGTACTGAGTTCTAAAGTGAGAAAAGCGGAAAGGTTATAGCAGAAACAAAAGAACTAATTGTAAAAGAAGAGGGAAAGAGCAAACCTTTATGTATACTTGAACAATAAGAATGGCTCAAAATCTGAGAAAGGAGACTTGACAATGGTTAATGAAGGAAGAGGAAGATTATTCAGAAGAAAAGATGGCAAGTACTTACTATATGTTCCATTAGACTTAGCAGAAGACAGCATGTTTCCATTCAAAACTAAAACCTCAATGAAGCTGAAGATATCTTTCAAAGCTGGAGATGACAAACTAACAGTTGAAAAGTGGAAGGAAGCTTCTGAAGAGTAAACTGTTAAAACCTATTCCTCTCTGAGAACAGGTATTGGTGTTATCTAAAGAAGATGTATGTAGAACCTGAACAACCTAATTGTGATAAGATGAACATTGTTAGTATTTACTTCTTCCATCTCTTGAGCTTTGGAATGATACTGTTTGCCATTTCTCTTGCTTCTTCTTCTGCCATTCCCACTTTCGTAGCCATTTCTATGTTTTTCTTGATTTTCTCTTCCATTGTAATTCCTTCATCTGTAAATCTTCCCTCTTTATAGCAATAATGGCAGTACTCTTCATTCTTGCTTCCATCTGTGTTTGTTCCAAAATCTTCGTTCTTCCGCATTGGCATTCCACAACTTTGACAGATTTGACCTTGTGTTCCTTCCATAATCATCACTTCAAATCATTTAACATGTTAGATATTAATTAGTTTAATTGCTCTCCAAACCTCGTGGGTATAGAACTTTTCTCCTTAAATTATTAAGGATGGGAAAAATCCTATATTAATAAAATGCGCGCGCTCAGGACCGTGAGTTAGCAATGAGCTTATTGAATTACATTTATCGGATTGGTTTCAAGGACTTTCAATCTGCCGTATCTTCCTGTTCTCAGCTGTTTTTCACCTCTAAACATGATGACCTTTGCATTTTCAATTTGAACCATGTCGTTGATGGAAACCATGTTGACGCGTCCGTTCCATAGAGTCAGCTTGATTGTACTGGTTTCGTCAGAAAGCGTTGCGTTGGCAAAGACGGCGTAATCGTTGGACCTCGTTAAGACTAGTTTTGGCTTTGAAATTTCGGTGACTCGAGCTTTCAGGTGAATTTTCTTCATTCCAGCCTTCAAATCTTTGATGCTTAGATGGCTAAGGTCAAGCCTTTTCCTTTCTTTCATTTCGGAAACGCGTCTAACGCGTTCACGCACATAGTCAAACCCTTTGAGCGGGTCAGTTTCTTTGAGGATGTTTTCGTGTATTGGAAATTGAGCGACCACCGTGTAGCCTTTTGTTATGAGAAAGATGGCGCGACCTTTTTTCTTTATGCGACATTGAACATTTAATCCTCTACACTTGGCTTTTCCATTTTCCCATGCGCTTACAATTGCGTTAAAAAATTCGCATGTGGTGATTCCGTGTTTCGTAGCGAGTTCTACAAGGTACTCAAGAATTCTAATGTCGCGTGTGCGATGGCTACCTCTAGGACGTCCTCTTCCAGCCCATATTCTATTCCTCATTCATGCTCACCTTTACGTTGCGCGCGTAGGGACAAGTGAAAGACCTTATCAGAAACAAACGCTCTTGCTTATATAAGTTAACACAAGCTGCGCGCGCTTTAGGGAAAGGTAGAACCAATCTACAAATCAGAAGAAAAATTAAACCCCGGTAATTTAAACCGATTTTTGAATCTTCGACAAATGTTCTCGATTTATTCAGAAATCGGTTTAACTTTGACGGCTCTCGGTCCTCTACCTGTGCCTTCTGTCACTTCGAACTCTACTTTTTCTCCTTCTTTGAGACTGCTTTTGCCCTGGATATCCGACTTATGAACAAAGATTTCTTTGCCATCTTCGCATTTAATGAACCCGTAGCCTCTCTCGCCGAGCCATTTCGCCACTGTACCCTTTGTCACGTATTTCACCTCTTTTGTTCGTTTTGGCTTTACTTTCTCTTTGGACTATATATAACTTGCACTTGCGCGCATGGGGTTTCAATCACATTTACTCGTAGTATATCAGGTCTTCTTCCTCGAGTTTCTTATGAAGTTTGGCAACCGCTTCGTGGACGTCTTCTTCCTTCGTGGCTCCTGTGCAAACAAGTTTCCCACTTGTGAAGAGAAGAATAACAACTTTTGGTTCATCCATTCGGTAGATGAGACCAGGAAACTGTTCGGGTTCATACATGCTTCTCTTAAGCGAGTAGGCTGACTTCTCAAGGTCTATCAATCCTCCTAAACTCGCTGACGCAACCATGTTCACTATTTTGATTTCGGGTTTGCCAAGGATGATGACCCCGCTCTTCTTCAGTTCCTTTACAACTTTATTAATTGCCTTCTTTGCCCTCTTCTCGGACTTGGCTCCGGTGCAAACCATCTTCCCTGAATTGAAGATTAGGATAGCCGTTTTGGGTCTCTTTAATCTGAAGACCAGTCCCGGAAACCGTTCTGGACGGTAATCAACATCCGGAAAACCTTTCACCACTGCGTTTAGGTCAATCCTCTGATTTAACGTGGCAGTGCCCACGACGTTTTCGATTCTGATAGAAGCTTCAACTCTGGGCATTCGAACCCTCCTTATAAAACACCATGAAGTTGGTGGAGTTATTTAAATTAAGTGTGCTAAATCAGAAGGCATGCATGCATGTAGTCATAACTTTAGACCATAATAACAAAGCCTAACAAAGCGCTGCAGATAATGGCGGTGTGCCCGCAGACTCAAGAAGGGATTCCACGCGCTCTTTCACATGCTTCCAGATACTCACCAACTCTCCCATGATTTACAACCTATCCGCCATCTTCTTTGTTGTACGTCCTGCTCTACCCATATAGAAACTAGCAGTTCTCGCGTCAGCCCACGCAAACCATTTTTTTAGTTCAAGAAGAGAGGTTTCTGGATTATTCGCAAATTCTGTTGCTCTATTCAAACGGAAGAAATGTGGATAAAGTCTTCCTTCTGTAACTAATGAGATCAATTTCCAACTTAACCACTTCGTTATTGGAAAAATCCTATCTTCAGGAATTTTTGAAGATTCCCACACTTCAACAATTGAATCTACTCCTAACTTATCTAAAGGAATCCATAACGGCTCTTCTCTCTTACCGTGCTTACGTGCTTCCTTAACGTCAACTTTCAAAAGATCGTCTTTGATACTTAAGTCCATTTTTCGTAGTCCGTGAAAATCTTTAGTCCATTTCTCTGTGCCATCTTTCAAAAAGTATTTGTGTGGAACATCTCCTACGATTTCTGTTATTCGTAATCCAGTGTAGTATAACATTGCTAGAAGTCCACTTATGCTGAAGACTTGAACACGATAATCGAAAGGATATGAAGGATTCTCTTTCTGATCTAGTCTCTTTGTCTCTAGTTGTTTAGCGTTCTTCAAATAATGCTCGTACTCTACTTCTGTTAAAACTGTCTCTACTTTGTCTTTGTACCTTCCACCTTTCCCCACGTAAGGATTCCCTACACCACCACGCCTTATAGAAGTACGCCTTTCTCCCCTATCTTTTTCAAGCACTTCTGGCTTTGACACATCGGTACCTATGTCCTTCTCTTTCTCCTTTTGATAGTACTCACGCATCTTGTCACGCATTGCGATAGCCATGATACAACTTCCCATTCAACTATGTCTTGACAAATTATAGATATAGACAATTGGGATAATAATGTTTTGAATGAAAAGATCAAAAAAAGCCCCCCTTAAATAATATATCTAGTAGATAGTACCCCATTTTGGTTTTTCTCGATTCTTGGAGGGCTTATACGGTAGCGTCAGGAAACTTCCTTAAGGATTCTCATAAAGGAATCCCAATTCATCTCCCGGAGTTTATTCGCTTCTCGTATAGTCTTCTCAGTAATATCCCCGAGTTCTCTCTTTGTAAGGTTCTCTTTTGCACCTATAGCCTTGTATAAGTAGCATGTCAGTGCGAATGCTTCGATGTTGGATACGTCAAAGACATTAGCAAAGTGTAGTATAGTATCGACCATATCAGTTCTGAATTCTCTGTTATCTTCAGCCAACTTTTCATCTACACTCCTAGCAACTAACTTAGCTTCTGATAGGGACATTTCATGATTATGCTTTGTCCTAAAGGAATACCTTATTTCTTCTGGGCTTGATTTAGGCGTAAAGTAGTCTAATAGTCCACCTCTACCGAACGAGTTGAATTTCCGTTCCTTATATGTGAAGGTTCTATGTCCTGATTGTTTCATTCCTTTCTTTCCTACCACTTCACTCACTCTCACCTAAATGTAAAGAGCATCGCGGCATTCCTCGCAGTAATAACCGATTATGCGGCATGGAGTTAAAGAAGCCTTATTGTAACTTATCCTTTTGTAAATCTTCTCTCCTTCCTTTAATCGCCTACCACATTTTTTACAGAAACGGAATCTTACACCTCGTCCATGTCGCTTTTCGTGATATACTCCTTCTTTGAAAGGAATTTTCTTCTACTCCATTCACTTTTACCGCAGGAATGAAGTCAAACACCCGAACCTTCACTCCTACGGCATTGAGACAAAGCACGTTCTCCCGAATGCTTTACCTCAAATACTATTTTAAGGTTAAACTCTTAATATAATTATGGAAATGAGCTAAATGGCAAAGAAGCGTAAATCCCCAATTAGGCACCATGTAAGAAGTTATCAAAAGAAAACTGGTGACCGAGTAAGCGATTATGTCCGTGGGAAAGGCACAAGAACTACTCCTACTTTCACTCGTAAGAAATTGATTAAGACCGACAAGCCAAAATCCTTCACTATCAATTTCCAGTATTCTAAGCGTAAAGGAGACGGTGAAAGCATTGTGGTTATCGCAAGAAATTATTCTGACGCATTGGACGAGGCTTTTGAAGAGAAGACGGACTCGAGAAATCCTATCTCAGTTGAAGTCATAGACCCCGACCTAGGAAAAGCGCTAAAAATCATTGGTACAGGAATCGGTAAAGGAATCAAGTTAGGAGCGAAATATGCTTGGATTGCAGGAAAAACAATTACTGCTGAAACCGCTCACGCAATCGCTAAATCCTATAGAGAGCTTAGATTGAGAAGGCTGATTGACGAAGCTTATTCCCCTGACAAGGTGACACGCTTAATGGCACGAGCAAAGCTGAGGCAACGATACCCCGAAATCTACTCAATCATGGATTTTAGCAAGGAGAAGAACTAATAAACTACGCTATCTATGATCTTGTAGTTGGCGGCGAGGTTAAGCGAATCGACCCAACGTCTGGATTGACGTGAGCCGATTGCGTGCTAACACCGTGCTTCGCTCACCTCGCCTTTACCAACTCTATTTTGGTTCTTTCAAAACTTTTTTCACAACTGATTTCCAATCGTCAATCGGAATCCTTGCGTGCATATCTGTTCGATACTCATTCTTGAAACCTTCAACGTACACAGTACCGCTGGCGCGCCAATCGAACGTTGAGTCAAAAGCGTCTTTAAGATCGTCAATTTTGTCTTTTGGTAAAGTCAGAAAAACCATTGCTCCGCCAACAGCATGTGGGTTGATATTTCTCTTATGGAGGTCGTAGGCGGTACCAATTCCATAACTATGACCCCCACCTGGTGGAATGAACACAGCATCAGATACTATTATTCTATCAACAGTGATTTCTGAATCCATTTTGTTATGTATCCTTAGGGACATTGCCAATGTTGGATATCCAGTTCTAATGTCGCTATGAGTTAATGTTGCATTGCGAAGTTCTAATTCAATTCTGGGAGTAGGGTTCTTCCTTTGCGCGATATACCGAGAAATTGCGTCACGACATATTTCAGACCAACGAACCTCAGGAATCTTATCCATCTCAATTTTCAGCTTTTCAGGAACACTTATTGTCACGTTTGGCATGGGTATTCACAGCCATACACGAAGGAACTGTGAAACCACAATATAAACTTTGCTGTGCGTGTGCTCAAACTTGTGGTGAGGGAGAAAACCTTTCCTTTTTCCTGTTTTCTGGAGCAAAAAATATTAAGTATACACAACAATACAACAGGGGAGTTAAATTGACGTTAACCATAAGTGTTCGTGTACCCGATGGCATAGTTCTCGCAACCGATAGTTTAGTTTCCATATTAGCAACGATAATTCCAGTAGAAGACTTAGGAGCAAAGTGTCCAAAATGCGAAGAAGACATAAAAATATCCGAATTGAAACTGCCGCTTATTCGTATGCCTGCAGGGAGTTCTCCTTTTGGACGTAAACTTTTCAACATTGAAAAGCGTAATATTGGTGTCGCCGTTTATGGTGCCCCTGCATTGAATGGGAGAACTGTTGAGAGCCATATAAGGGAATTTGAGAAATTAAAAATAGTAGGCGAGGAAAAAGTGAAGGAAGTAGCGCACAAACTCGCGGATTATTTGCATGACAATGTTAAGAAGGAAGTAAAAATTCTCTCCAAGATTCCAGAGAAACACCTAGTTGTAGGTTTTCAGGTTGCTGGATATGATAAGAAAGATGTAAAGATAGGGAAAACCTTTCTCGTTAAGATAGGACGGAAAATTACAATCGAGCCAAAACACACGAAAGGCTATGGTTGCACTTGTGGGGGAGAAGGACGAGTTGCTGCAAAACTCTGGAAGAAAGACCCCGAGATTCCCATTGCTAAACCTAACTATGCATTAATGACACTGCAGGACGCCATTGATTACGCTGTTTTTCTAATTCGCACCACAAAAGATTACCAAAGATTTGCTACAATGGTTCCAAATGTTGGCGGTGATATTGATATTGCTATCATAACTCACCATGATGGCTTCAAATGGATACAACAGAAAAAATATCGAGGAGAATACGAAGAATTCGAGCGCATGTTGTGAGAGGAACGACATTCTCCATTTTTTCTCCCTATTCTATTTAGGGTTTTTAATAAAAACTATAATATCTCATTCTTCACTGTTTGAAGAATTCTTCCCTCTTTTTTCTGCTCAAACTTGTGGTGAAGGAGGAACAAATTCTCCTTCCTACGCCTAGAAGTTTTCTCCTTAAATTATTAACCCACACTCTCTCTCTTACCATATTCCAGAAAGAAATTGACCTACAATAAATGCTTTGTTCACTGTGTGCGCCTTAAATTATTAACCCC
>JAUWZP010000050.1 GCA_030615265.1 Candidatus Bathyarchaeota archaeon | reverse complement strand
GGACATAAAAAACTACAAGGAGAAAGTAGTTAGCTTTTCAAGAACTTTTGATTTGATTGTAGAGGACTTGCAATCACTATTGGAGGATCTTAAGAATGCGAATCGGCAGCTGAGGAAAGGCTTGAAGAAAGAGATACTTAGAGAGCTTATAGACATAGGAGAACTCAGGAGTTACATCAACATTGTAAATCGTTCGAGAGTATCTCTATCCAAACAGTTTTTACATGACAAGTTTGGAACTCGTTCTCTTCTAGATCTAAAATCCTACAGAGTTTTTTTGAACAGTGGAGGATTGACTTCTACATACACATCAGTTTTGAACGAACAGAGTAAATGGTTGGCGCATCGAAACGAAGAAGGGCCTATAGGAATTAAACTAGAAGAAGAACTTGGAAAGAAAATTGAGCAAACTCGAAGTCTTGTAGCCAAGTTTGTTAAAGCTGAAAGTAGCGACTCTATTATATTCACTAGTAACACGACGTCAAGCATTGATCTAGTCTTGAGAGGAGTATTGAGACCAGGGGACGAAGTACTGACAACTGACCTTGAACATAACGTAGTATATCGTCTCAAAGAATACTACGAGAAATATCTTGGTCATAACTTTGATGTCGTTCCGATAAGAAAAGAGGTTATAGAAGGAAAGAAATGGGTTTCAAAACTCACTAGGCGTATAGGTCCTCAGACGAGAGTGGTAATACTTAGTCACGTACTGTACAGTTATTGTAAGTTGTTGCCCATTAAAGAGATCGTAAAGAAATGTCGAGAACGTTCCAAAGATATAGGTGGGAAAATATTCATTCTCATAGATGGGGCCCACACTGTAGGGAACATTAGTGTTAACATCAAAAATCTTGGGTGCGACTTTTATGCTTTTGATGGACACAAGTGGTTGTTAGGACCAGAAGGGACAGGTCTTTTATATTGCAAGGAAGAATACCTAGAAGCTGATAATCCATTTGGGGTTCATTTACCAATTTCTACAGCTTTCATGGTTTCTCCCAAATATGCTCCTAAAAAGGACGACGGGCAAAAATATGAATTGGGCACTACGAATGTTTCCAGACTCGTTGGCTTGGGCAAAGCAATTGAAATAGCATCGAAATTGAGGTTCCCAGAGGTCTCGAAATGGAGAAGAACGCTTATTAGAATGTTAGAGGATGCTTTGGAAAACACTAGATGGAAAATTCTAAACCCAGTCGCTGCACTCAAAACTGGAATGATATGTCTCCAGATCGATGGAAAGAAAGAAAGTGCTACTTACAAAAAGATTGCAGCCTTGCTAGAACAGTCAAACATCGTTGTCAGGCATTTGGATGAACCTCCCTGCATTCGCATTTCCATCCATCATTTCAACAATGAAAAAGACGTGAAACTCGTAGCGTTTCATATGAAAGCCTTACTCGAAGGCGTAAACGCCCACATCGGAAATCATAGGAAAATTCGGGCAAAGTTGATCGAAATCATCCGAGATTTTGTCAGCCCTAAGAAGCCAAGTAACCTGTCCAGTTATGTAGGTCTAAATCTTTTTAGCATCCCTGGCGCAGGGAAAAGCTACGTAGTCTCTCATCTCCTCGAAGACCTGAAGAAGAAGAAGATTATACAGAGTTACATGACAATCCGCGAAAAGGACATACTTAAACTGGGAAAGCCTGAAAGAAAGTTTGCTTCAATTATTGATAAAGCTTGGAAGGCAATGCCTGCAGTAATTTTCATAGACGAAGCAGATTCTTTACTGGATAAGAAGCAAAAGGGTGTTCTTGGGGTTTTTAATGATGAATGCAACAGAATCATGAAAGATAAAAAAGCAAGAATTGTTTTCATAACGGCTGAGAATGAACCATACAAGATTTTTCAATCTGCCGCAAGAAGGCTGAGAACTGCATACTTCCCGCTTCCAGACTTTGAAACTAGATTAAGATATTTGCAGAAGCTAGCTAGAGGAAGGAGTTGTTCAAGCAAGCTATTACTGACAGAAATCGCTAGATTGACAGTAGAGTACTCGATGAGCGACCTCAAGAAGCTGTGGGAGATCACAATTGAGCGAGCAGAAGGATTGGTCTTAACCCCTAAACATTTTGACAGTGCACTTCAACTAGTGCCTCGCACGGCTTCAAAAAAGACATTCCAAAAATATAACAGGATGATTAGAGATCCTCATCTCCGACCGAGACTCTTCACGGGTGAAATAGAGATAAGTTGATGCGCGTGGAACCCTCATAAGCATGCAAAAGTCTAGAGATGCGATTTGAAATACCGATACTGTATAGGCTAGTGAAATCGCAAAAAATGGGGAGTTTCGGTGTCGTCTGTTTGAGTATGCGCTATCACCAGTCTATGACGCATACAACAGTAGGCGGTTCCCTTTAAAGAGCATTTTTCACATTCAGCCCTATCGAAGGGTTCATAGGCTTAAACCCTTCGAGGCAAACCTCATTCCTCCAAAAAGAAATAGAACAGCGAACAATAAGTCAATGTTGATTCGTAACCGTTTTTGCTGTTCAGAAAGCCTCAAAAGATGAGAGTTACAAAGATAATTTTGGAGTTGCGCTGTTGTGATTGAAGCCTACGATTTCGGGCAAATCACCATTAATGGATGTAGATACAGCCGGGATGTCATAATTTTCCCGGGCAACGTAAAAGACGACTGGTGGAGACGGGAAGGTCACAGACTAAGCTTGGAGGATTTGAAAGATGTTTTTAAGGCTGAGCCTGAAGTGCTTGTTATTGGCACTGGCTACAATGGGGTAATGAAGGTTCCGCAGGAGGTAGAGGATTATGTGAAGTCTAGAAACATCGAACTTATTGTTGAGAATACGCGGCAGGCTTGCCAAACCTACAACCGTCTATGTCAGTCCAGAAAGGTTGTAGCTGCTTTTCACTTGACATGCTAAAACCTGCATTTCTCTCTGTCACTTCCCTTTGATAGGTAAACGTGAGAGCATATATCGTGTTTTGGAATATATGCGGATTCGTAAACACCACTATATCCTCAACTTTTCTCCTAATAATGTAGGGGACGTTTCAGGTGACCAACATAAGGAACCGCATGGATAACATACTCGCTGAAGTAGCCATAATACGTGAAGTACTAGCCAAATCTGACCGTTATCCGCCTTGTTGCTTAACTATTAATAAACAAAGCGAAATCAGCTGCGACATACTGGGACCGCTGCCGGAGAAAGAGTTTCTGGAACAATGCATGAGGTGCAGAGCAAAAGTGGAAAGATTTGTAGCAGATTTTAATGTTGAGATAGACGAGGATAAAACAGCAACTGGGCTTTAGAATGTAATTCGGGCGCCAGCACATCCAAGTTAATTTTTGAAATTGCACCATTCGCGGAACTGGAATCAGAATTCATAAGCTTTATTACATGTTAAGAAAATGAACGTAAACTTAATAGGTGAGATTTTAAACTACCATGCTAGCTCAACAAAGACGGGGTAAGAAAACGTGCCGAAGTTTCGACAGACAAGCGAAATTCTTAAGCTTATGAGTAACAAAGAGGATATTCGCGACATCGGTATTATTGCACATATCGACCATGGCAAGACAACAATGACCGACTCTCTTCTGGCCGAAGCTGGATTGTTATCACCTAAAATCGCTGGTGAAGCCAGAGCCCTAGACTATTTAGAAGAAGAACAAAAAAGAGGCATCACAATAAAAACGGCGAACATATCATTGCTTCATGAAATGGGAGACAAATCTTACGTTATCAACCTAATCGACACGCCAGGACATGTAGATTTTACAGGCAAGGTAACACGAGCTTTGAGAGCCATCGACGGCGCTGTTGTTGTGGTTGACGCCGTAGAAGAGGTTATGGTTCAAACAGAAACCGTGACCCGACAAGCATTGGCAGAGCGGGTTAAGCCTGTGCTTTTCATTAACAAGGTTGACCGCCTCATAAGAGAACTCAAGCTTAGCTCGGACGAGGTTCAAAAGAAGCTTCTGCGAATCATCCGTGACTTCAACAATCTTATTGAAATATATGGTGAACCAGAATTCAAAAGCAAATGGAAAGTAGACGCGGCAAAAGGAACAGTTGCTTTTGGCTCTGCTCTCCACAAATGGGGCTTCACCCTCGACGTAGCTCAAAAAAAGGGAATTAAATTCAGCGACATCGTAGAAACCTACAAGAAAGAGCAGTGGGAGGAACTTCCGAAAACCCTTCCGATTCACGCCGCCATACTGGACATGGTTGTAAAGCATCATCCAAATCCAATTGAAGCTCAGAAATACAGGGTTCCAAAGATCTGGAAAAGCGACATAGACTCTGAAATAGGACAAGCTATGCTCAACTGTCGCGACGACGGTCCAACGGTCATGTGTATAACACTGGCACAGCTAGATCCTCACGCTGGACTTGTGGCCACAGGCCGACTGTTTTCTGGAACGGTTAGCGAAGGCGACCAAGTCTACCTTGTAAGTGCTAGAAAAGACTACCGAGTCCAGCAGGTTTCCATGTACATGGGAGCCTTCAGAGAGGTTGTTGGCAGCATCGGCGCGGGAAACATATCTGCGTTGCTGGGACTAGACCTCGCCAGAGCTGGAGAAACCTTGGTTGACATAGCTCACAGAGATGTGATGGTGCCTTTTGAGAGCATAAAATATGTTTCCGAACCAGTTGTGACAATTGCAATTGAACCTAAACATCCAAGAGAGTTGCCTCGTCTAGTAGATGCGATGCATCGCTTGGCTATTGAAGACCCGAACCTCGTAACCACGATCAACAAGGAAACAGGCGAATACTTGCTCAGCGGCATGGGTGAGCTTCATCTGGAAATCGCCTGCAAGTTCCTCAAAGACTTTACAAGTGGAACACTTGAAATCATCACGTCGAAGCCCATCGTTGTCTACAGGGAAAGCGTTTCTGGAAAAGGGGTATTAGCTATGGCTAAGAGTCCCAACAAGCACAACAAGTTCTGGATACAGGTGGAGCCGCTTGAAGAGAAAGTCATCGAGATGATTGAGAAAGGCGACATTTCTGAGATAATGAACCGCAAGCAAATGGGCGCCATATTACATAAGGAAGCTGGATGGAAAGCCGACGAGGCGAGAAAGGTTTTGGCGTTAGAGGTACACCGAAACATGCTCATTGACGCCACTAAAGGTGTTCAATATATGGGTGAAGTAAAATCCACGGTCATCTCTGGATTCACATGGGGGGCAGAAAGCGGTCCTTTAGCAGGAGAGCCAATGCGAGGGGTTAAGGTTAGGCTTTTAGACGTTAAACTGCATGAAGACCCTGTGCATCGTGGGCCCGCTCAAATCATGCCTGCCACGCGCCGCGGTTTATACGGTTCGTTTCTAACAGCGCAACCAGTTATTCTAGAGCCAATATACAAGATCGGCGTAACAGTTCCAGAACAGTGGGTTGGCGACGTAAGCAGCATAATCACACGAAAAAGAGGAAGAATAATCTCTTCAGAGCAGAAAGGACCCTTAACCCTGATAAAAGGCTACATTCCAGTTGCAGAAACCTTCGGCTTAGCAGCCGATCTCAGATCAGCAACCTCAGGTCACGCCTTCTGGCAAACCCAGTTTGACCACTGGGAAAAAACTCCTGAAAGCATTGCGTCAACGGTTATCGAGGAGATACGCAAGAGACGAGGATTATCTGGAGACATACCTAGACCAAGCAAATTCATCGACGAAGCTTAACTTTTTCCCTTATGGAAGTAGGTTTCTAACAAGTTTCGACAAAAGGCTTCGCGCGCGTGCGTGTAATTCAAAATATGCCTGTGTACATATGCCTTGAGACGTTGGGCGAAACAGCAGCTTGGTATAAGGGGTACGAATATGAATTGATTCGCATAGAATATCATGGTAAAGCAGCTGTATTGAAGCTAAACCGAGGCGTCACAAATGCACTGAATCTACAACTTGTTAGTCAGTTAGCTGAGAATCTACAGAAGGTAAGAGACAACTCAGATGTGCATAGTCTTGTGCTTGGCAGTTCCAATGAAAAGTTCTTTTCTATTGGTTTTGATATCCCCGAACTATTTAAGCTGACTAGGAAGGATTTCAGGGTCTTTTATCAAACATTCAATAGAGTCTGCATGGACTTGTATACATTACCTAAACCTACGATTACAGCAATAACGGGACATGCTATAGCGGGTGGGTGCGTCTTAGCTCTCTGTTGCGACTACCGATTCATTGCAGAGGGTCGAAAGCTGATGGGACTTAACGAGATAAAGCTTGGAATACCTGTTCCATATCCAGGTGATTGCATCCTACGGCACGTAGTCGGAACTCGAAATGCTCGGGAGATATCGGGTACCGGTGAGTTTTATCGTCCTGAAGAGTTACTTCAAATAGGTATGGTAGATCAAGTGCTGTCGTTAAAGCAGGTGCTACCGAAATCGATCGAGAAAGCTAAATTGTTGGGGGCGTTGCCTCACGCGGCGTTTGGGATGATCAAACGTAATCGTGTAGAGATAGTTGAAGCACAGGTTCTAACGAACTTGGCGGAGAAAGAGCAGTTCTTCATAGAGTGCTGGTATTCCGATGAAGCCCGTGAACGATTAAAAGAGGCAATTAAAAAATTCTAGACTCGATAACGGAGGTTACGCGCGTGAGTTTTCATTCTTTCCAGTAGTATATGTGATCGCAGCAATTATCGTCTTGCATTAAAGTTTTTGTGCGTCTCAACTTAATTTTGGGATGGAAAGCTTGGGTCCCCGCGAAGTCTGGATGGCAAACCATGATGTAGCCTAGATCAGTGGCATTCATTTCTTTGAATGTTTTGACCCATAAACACTCTTTTACTTGTAACACTATCTTTTTCGGTGTTTCCTCTGGAAAGGTGCAGGTTAAAGCATGAAACCAGAAGGGGGATCTCAGTTTTTCTTTCAGTAACGCTGTAAAATCCTTGAAATTGCTGATCGGTCCCTTTTTTGATATTAGCTTCCTTGCCGACTCGACTGCACTTCTCTCACACGTTTTTCCCACTATTTCGAAAGTTTTCTTCCTACCTAAAACGCGCTCTAACTCTCTCGCCAGTTGCACCATTCCACCATAACGCGTGCGAAAATATTGCTCATAGGTTAACTCAATTTTTTCTTGAAATTTTGGCGGAGTGTTCTTCTTCATGCTTTCCACTCTACCAGCGATTGTTGAAGACGATGACTAATACTCTTTCTCTTCAGCATAAGACACAAATATAACTCACCAAAAATCTTCCAATAGCTGTTGTGGAGGTTTGTGAATTGAGTGAATCTTTAAAGATAAAAGAAGATGTGAAACGCGAAGTTTTGAAGTATTTCACAGATTCTACAGAAAAGCAGATGATTTTGGATAACTTTACGATAACCAATATCGCTAAAGCAACGGGTGAGAAAGAGGAAAGAATAGAAGGGATTTTGTCTGAACTGGAAGATGAGGATCTAATTACTGGGCATGATGTTTCTTTGAAGATTTATCTACCAAATGTAGAGAAAGGACAAAGGTTTTTGAAGGAAGTTGCTAGTAGGAAAGTTTTGTCTTATTCACTCTATTGGTTGTTTCTGGTGTCACTTGCCATTTTATGGATTGCAATACCCAATCTAGAGCTCCAGTTACCTTCAGGAGTACAAGCTCTTCCTGAGATGTATGTTCAAGGTGTCCAAAATGGGATAGTTTACTCTGCAATAGTTGGACTTGTGGGTAGCTTTGTTTTTGATAAGATAAGTCGAACACTTGTAAAATGGAGATGGGTGTCTCCTCAATCTTACGATCAAATTTCTCAAGTAATCAAAATAGGTACGCTTTTGTTAATACCAAGTCTACTAGTGTTCGTTACTCTGTCCCGCTTTTTAGGAACGGAACTAGCTTCTGCTAAAGTGACGATTTTTGTTGCTGTGTTGGCGGTAGCAGTTGCTTATGTCCAACTTGTATGGAGGAAAAGTGAGTAGGTTAAGTTTTGTCCAAAAATATCTAAGGTGCGCGCGCAAGTTGTAGACCCAGTTGGAACCCGCGAAGGTTTTCCCTTAACATCTCTTCTGGAATGCTGTCTCTAATTGCGTTTTCCATGGCTTTTCGGCTAATTATTCTTGTCGCTTTAGTCAAGGCACCTAACATGACGGCGTTGGCGTAAATTCTTCGCTTGAACTCGGCCTCTGCCATGCTAGTGGCTGGAACCCGGAAGATTCTTGCCTTCGATTCAGGGACATCTGCAACCATGTCTTTGTCAACGAGGAGGGCACCGTTGGCCTTCAGGTTGTCTAAGTGTTTGTCTAGTGCCGTTTGGCTCATTACCACTAGGATGTCGCATTTTCTGACTAATGGAAACTTTATCGGTTCATCTGAAATGACAACTTCGCTCTTCGCAGCGCTTCCTCGGGCTTCAGCTCCATAACTTTGAGTTTGAACCACATGTTTTCCATCGTAAACCGCGGCTCTTCCCAAGATTTGTCCAGCTAGAACTACTCCTTGCCCTCCGAGTCCAGCGATTCTTATTTCAGTTCTCTTCGGCAGTTTTCTCAGCCTCCTTTAAAGTTTCGCAAATGCGTTCTGTAAAGGTAGGTCTTTTCCGACGTACATATTCTCCAACCACAATTTTGTTTTCAAGCTCCTCTTTTGTCATTTTGTCCGCTTGCTCTAGGGATAGAGAGTTTTCTTTGAACAATCGAAGCATCCCAGCGGCGTCTTTCAATCCAATTTTTTTACCAAACGCTGGTGGACATGGGCTTACGGCTTCGATGAAGGAGAATCCACTAGTTGTAACTGCTGCTTTCATGGCTTCTTTTAGTTGTCCAAAGTGCATGGTCGTCCAGCGGGCTGCATAGCTTGCTCCTGCAGTGGCAACCAAGCGAACTGTGTCTAAAGGTGGGTCAAAACTTCCATATGGCGTCGTCGTAGTTCTAACTCCAAGCGGCGTTGTCGGCGCTACCTGTCCGCCAGTCATGCCATAGATCATGTTGTTCACCATGACAACCATGATATCCACGTTTCTTCGAGCTGCATGAACAAGATGGCTAAGCCCAATGCCAGCGAGGTCACCGTCTCCGCCGAAAACAACAACGTTAAGGTCGGGACGCATAAGCTTGACGCCCAGTGCAACGGGTATGCTTCTGCCATGAGTTGTGTGAATTGAATCTGCTTCAAAGTAAGGCGAAGGAATCCAAGCTGAACAGCCTATTCCGCTGCAGAAAACGAATTTCCGAAGGTCATTGTGACCCAATTCGTGAACAGCTCTTAGAAAGCAGTTCATAACGGTTACGCAGCCACAGCCTGCGCAGAATGGAAGGGTTAAATCCCTCAAGTATTTTCGAATGGTAAAGGTTTCAGTCAACTTGCCTTCACACTCCCAACAATTTCCGCCAGCAGTTCTTCAGGCGTTATCATTTCTCCTCCGCCGATCTTGTTAAGAGGAACAACTTTTGCTGCGCCTTGAACCGCTCGGTCCACTTCGTAAAGTATCTCTCCCAAATTCATTTCGGGCACAATTACAACATGAGCGGTCTGAGCCATCGAATTCACATTTTTCTCCGGAAACGGCCAAATAGTCTTTAACCTTAGAAATCCCACTTTGACGTCTTTGTCTTCAGCTAACTCCACCGCTTCGTACACTGCTCTCGAAGTGCATCCGAAGCAAACTATTCCAACGTCGCAATCGTCAGTTTTGTAGCTTTCGAAATCAACTATCCTATCTGTGTTGCTTCGAATTTTTTCGACGAGACCTCTCACCAGTCGCCTGTGAACCAACGGGTCCGCAGTGAACCGATATCCCTGTTCATCGTGAGTTGAGCCAGTAACCGCCACGTTGAAGCCTTCACCAACCGAAGGCATAGGGGCTACTTGCTTTAAACCGAAAAATTGCTTCTCAGTTGAATTCGGCTTTTTTCTTTCTGCTATTGTCGTCTGCTCCAATGACGGAACAGTCATTCTTTCTCTCATATGCGCCACAATTTCGTCAGCTAAAAGCACAACTGGAGTCCGATAGGTTTCAGCTAAGTTGAATGCTTGAATTGTTAATTCAAACATCTCCTGTACAGAATTGGGCGACAAAACAATTGAGGCATGGTCGCCATGGATGCCCCAACGCGCCTGCATCACGTCGCCTTGACCACACTTGGTTGCTTGACCGGTACTTGGACCCGCCCGCTGAACATCCACAACTACGCATGGAGTTTCAGTCATAAACGCGTAACCCAACAACTCCTGCATCAAACTGAATCCTGGACCAGAAGTGGCAGTCATCGCTTTTGCTCCAGTCCAGCTGGCTCCGATAACTGCACCCAAAGCAGCCATCTCATCTTCCATTTGAACAACAATTCCACCGTTCTGAGGCAGTCTAAACGCCATATGCTCAAGGATTTCACTTGCCGGCGTGATAGGATAGCCAGCGAAGAAGCGGCATCCAGCAACGATTGCTCCTTCAGCGGAAGCTTCGTTTCCTTGCCAAAAATAGGTTCCAGCCAGCGGTTTCGCCATAGCTCTTTCTCCTTTGCAGAATCGTTAATGAATGAAACTTTTGGAGATTAGAAGTGCACTCGTATATTTATAAGTACATGCTTTACATTTCGCAGTTGCTTTGATTGGGAACTTGTGCTTCTTGAAGACTGGGGCACCTCATGTGCTTAGTGAAATAGTCAAAGCCTAGGCAGTATATTTCTTAGCTAATGAGATTGATTCCTGTTGCAAGAGAGGCTTTGAAATGGAGCGAGAATTTCAGTTTTTTCACGGAAACTAGAGAGAATTTATCTGAGATAAGTATTGTCTCTTCATAAGATATATTTTGAAAGGGCAGAGTCTGCAACTTAGGGTTCCTGGAGCTAAAAACTGGATGTTGGCGTTAGGTCTCTTGACGGATAACAAGAAGAGGTGAAACTGCGTGGAAGAACCGGAAGAAGAGCGGAAATTGCCTTGGGAAACGGCGCGTGTCATTTCTTGCAGGCTAATTGGAATCAACAAGAATGCCAGTGAGATAACAATAGAGACCGAAGGTGAAGACGGCGAATGGTTTGAAGAAGATTATGATCTGCCTGAGGATTTTGAGAAGGATCATTTTGAAGAGCTTCTCGACTATCTTGACTTAGATATAAGAGTCATACTGCTTGACAGCACAGTCATGAAGATTGTGCGGGGTGGGAAACCGAGATAAAACAGCCTAAATAGTCTAATATTGCTTGTTTTGCTAAGCTTGAGAAGCACGGTTATCCTGTTAAGAACTTGTCTTATGGAACTAGTTGAGCTGTAACGCCGTTAAATCTCACTGTTTTATGTTCGCCAGTTTTCGTGTTTTGGAACCTAATGCTAAAGATTGGGATGTAGATTACCGCTCGGTCTGAAACTTCAAACAGCTCGTTGACTATTCGTCCAATTTCTCGTGGTCTTTTGGCTATCTTTGATCTGAGAGCTTCTACCTCTCTGTTGGGGTCAAAGTCGAGCTTTCGGGCGCTTTCATACTCTGCAAGGATTTTCTTTGGATGTTCTTCTTGTGGCGCCGACGGTAACCGCTTTGCAGAAACTTCACGTCCGTTAGTGTCTAAAACCAGATATGCTTTATCCTCGTGGATTAGGCGTTCTTCTCCTTGTATCTTAATCGTCTTGTTTTGATGCCATTCTTTTGTTGGTTCAGGTTTAAGCGTCTGGTCTAGGAGAACAATTTCCAATGCGTTTGCGTCTATGGGTATCGTGTACGTGCGTCCTCGGTAGTAGTCAATTGTGTACTTTCCCTCAATAACGAAGTAGGGTTCATAGTCCTTTTCAAAAGATACTTGCCGTATCTGGTCGGCTGGAGGCCGTAAGAACCCGTATCTTCGGAAAACTCTGTCTTTCGTTTTTTCTGCCGCAAGCTTAATTATTGTGGGGTCAACAAGGGTCTTGTAAACAATAACCTTTCGATTCACTATATTGTGGTTAGAAACAACTTCTCCATTAACTATTTTGTCATTAAGAGGGTTGATAGAAGCCATAGGATTATTGATTTGTTCAGGTTTCTGAATAGGTCTCTGAATTGCCATTTCACTTACCCTAACTATAAAAGACTCAAGGATTCGGCATTAAGCTTTATGAATTGAAAAAACTGATTCTATTTTCATAACTACACAAAACTGTTAATTGTTGTTTCGCATTTAACTAAGTCTTCCACTTGTTTGGAACAACAGAACACTTTACTCTTTTTCTCTTTGCTTTTTATCATCGAACTAAAACCATTTCATGAACTCCATAGAAACGTATTAACGAAGTAAATTATCTTGTATCAACTGCTGAACCTATTAAAGTAGGATTATGTTTCACATGAAACAGTGAGTAGTCAATTGGAAAGAGAAAAGAGACGGAGTTTAGTGCATGCATGCAGATCAGCTTGAAACAATTGATGCCTTTCTTTTAGGTTTAGGTATACATCTCTGTCAAACGGTGAAGGTGTCTTCCTTCACTATCTGAAATGATTTCTATTTCTCTCAGGATTTCCGCTGTTACATTTCCTATTTGAATTTCCACTTCTTCTAATTGCATCTCCTGAACGGATTCTGTTTTCGTCTTTCTGAGTTTTCTGTGAAATTGCCAAAGCCATATCTTAGTTCTGAGTCGGTAATATCTAGCCAAGAGTCCTACAGTGTCTAGCATATGTCAGTTCTCCTTTAGTAGACCTTATCACGGACTATGTCTTCAGGTAACTAAAGGTCGTATTTCGATTGGGAAAATATTCTAATGTGTGAAGTAGTTCCCTGATGGATAGAACCTTTTCCATAAAGTTCTTCCATGAGATCAGGATGCTGTTTCTGGAGGAAGACTTAAAGAAATTCAAGAACTCTTCTATGAAAGTCTCAACTAGACAGTTTGAAGAAAGATAGGAGAAAGACCAAGGTGTTTAGTGTTTATTTGCCAAAAGATGTGAAGAAACGACTTCATGTATGCAGTTGAATGAAAGTAGACATTGAATAGGGTTCCTAGAGCTAAATTGCACAGGCAAACAATCATTTGGCTGCATCTTCTAAGGAACAATATTTCACCTTCATAATCTTTTAATCTGATCTGTACAGAAACTGGTGTAAACATCAGAAAAGGAATAAACAATGTCCCGAAAGCAGATAATGGTTTGTTCCTACTCTAAATGTGGCAAATCTTTAAGCGAACCTATGAGTTGAGTGTTGCTCAGGCAGATGGTTCTCTTGAAACCTATTATGCTTGTCCCCACTGTCTTTCGAGAGTGAACGATTCAGGCAACCCGAAGAAACACTTGAGTAAAGCTTCTATTGGAACATTGAAGAAAGCTTTAGAGGAGACTGCTAATAGCCTTGAAACGAATAAGTCTGTAGGTTGTGCACATCATTTTGGATATCTGAAAGCCCGCCCAAAAGACTCTCCAATTCCAGATGAATGTCTGTTATGTACCGAAGTCATGAAGTGCATGTAAACCAGAGTGCATGTTTTCTGAGCTGTTTGCCACCCTAGAGAGCCTCAGTTTAGTGTTTACTTCATCTTGCTTGATATTAGTATTGTAAATGAACAGAAAAAAAGAGGAAACTAAGGTTTTTGGATTTTGAGATTAGGGATCATCGGTCTTTCCATAGTTTTCTGCGAGGATGCTGAAGTCGGCAGAACCAACATAGCCGTCACCATCAATGTCGCCAGGGATTCTTGTCACGATTTCTCCTATGATTCTGACTTCAGCGGTGCTATGTGTATAGGTGAAATATACGAAGGTGTGGGTGCCGTTCCACGTCAAGATGGAACCTATGAGAGCGTCGTTGATCTGGACCTTGAAAGCACCGTCAAGCAACTGTTTTGGAATGGTGACTCTGCAGAAGCCAACAGTTCCTTGAGGACCAGTCACGTTGAAGCTTATCTGTGCCAGTGAATGATTGAAAGTGAAGCCTGATATGGTGCTGTTGCTGAGCATGGTTACAGAATACTCTGTCTCTTTCCAAGTAATGTAAAATACATTACCTCGCACGCTCGGATCAATGAGCGGATAGTTATCTTGATTGTTTCCATCAATAACATATGGCGTGTCTCCTATTCCGTCGCTGCCTGTCTCATTTTGATAAGGACCACTGTAGAAGTCTACGTCTGAGTAGTCGCTCCAGTAGTTGCCGCCAGAAGGATAACCATCATCCCAAACATGTGAACCGCTGGTTCTCGCCTGCAAAGTGTTGTCGACGAAGTTGTTATGGAAAATCTTGTTGTCAGACGACGCCCAGACTAGGATGCCAGTTTCATCATTGTTTGCAATAATGTTGTCATTGCCACCATAGAGGTAGATTCCCGTCAGCCCGTTGTTTGAGACGGTATTACAAGAAACGACATTATTGCTGGAGTAGTAGAGGTAGATTCCTCTCCCCACGTTGTTTGAGACATTGTTACGAGAAAAAACATTTTTGTTGGGGCGCTCGAGATAGATTGCCGTATGAGGAATTCAGAGAGAAAATTGTGAAGCTCCAATCTGATGTGAAACTGTTTGAGGCAGAATTTTTGGATAGAGATGAATTCAAGAGATTTGCTGATAACTTACGTAGCAATGTTGAGGGCTGGCATGAAATTTGCATTACAGGCTATTTCTCTGAGACCATTCGAAAATCACTTGAAAGCCTCATTAAAATCCAATGTAATATACGATTAATCTGTCCTTACTTAGATACCAAGAGGCCTAGAGACAGAAAGAACTTACAAGCTCTTAGCAAATTAGCTAATGCTGGAGCAGAAATCAGAGTTAATGATCGACTGCATGCAAGATTTCTTGTTGCGTATAACCGAGTCCAGAAACATCCTACAATAAAAAATTGGGGGTTATTGCTCATTGGTTCTTTTGATTTTAACACTGAATGTATAGGAAGAGAAAGATATGATGCTGGTATAAAAACAAGACATCCTGATTTGGTCAAATCAGCTATAGAACTATTTGAACCGATATGGAATGAATCTGAATCAATACCTCTGGAAGACTTTATGAAAAAAGGGAAACATTAGTTCTTTTGGTTCAGCTATAACTTTTCCACATTTCTGCATATCATTTCCTTAGTCTAGGTGTGAAATAGATTACTACTGCTATTATCGTCATGGCAATGGATATCAGCAATATCCATACTGACCTTAACATCATGTTTAAAATGAGTAATGCTGCGACAACCCAGATCAGAATGGCTGCAACTGTTCTAATCTGCATGCATCAACCTACATCCAACTCTTCTCTGTTTTCTCTGTAATTCTTGTCAACAAAGCGTAAAGGAGAACTGTAGTGATGATCACAAATGAAAAGCGACCAAAACCAAAGTTTAACTGCGTGTCCGTCAAATACAAGAGAAAGTTGAGGAGAATTGCAATGAACAATGCGAGGGCAAGCATCTTCGTTCTTGGTGACATGATTACCTCCTTTCTTATCTAATCTTGATGCTAATTAGTTCTTCTGTTTCTGCTGTAACTGTTATAAGTTTACTTTCACCTTCCTGTCTGAACTATCTGCAAGTCTGTTTCATCGAGGGTTTTAAAAGGCTATGGAATGATTCTTCTGCTACTCCCTCAAGTCACCTCCTCCTCAGATATGGGAGAAAAGAGAGAGAAAGGAGAATCAT
>JAUWZP010000093.1 GCA_030615265.1 Candidatus Bathyarchaeota archaeon | reverse complement strand
TGAAGGCGTTGCTTTCACCTACACAGACATACCGCCATCAACCGAAAGCCTAACCGAAGACTTCCTTCAAGGACGAATGTACTGGTCAGACGTAATCTTCGCGGCTATGCCAGAATACAAACCAGTAATAAGAGTAGGCACAATGGACATCCCAGTGATAGATGTCACACCAAACTCGTTTCTACGCCAAGTCGCCAAATGGTTGAAGCAACACAAACATAAAAATAACTGCTGAAAGAGCCTGAACAACAGCTGTGCTAATGTTATGAAAGCCTCTGCATAAGTCAATAAAGTTTGGTGGGCCCGGAGGGATTTGAACTCTCGACCAACAGGTTATGAGCCTGTCGCTCCAACCAAGCTAAGCTACGGGCCCTCTTCCACTATATTCGAATTCTCAATTCTCATTTAAGGATTTTCTGCTTTCTCATGTTGCTAGTTACTTCGTTTAAACCATTTTTCCAAGTCTGTCTGTCCCTTGCTGGCGTAAAACTTTTTCATTCTTTTAATGACGGTTTCGACCCGCTGGCGAGAGAAGTCTCGTTGGTTGCTGAGGAAATCCGTGAGTCCATCTTCGTTTAAGCTTTGATAGTTTAGGGTATAGTTGCTGGTAACATGAGGATGCAAAAAGATTTTTCTGACCTGCTCAATATTTTGATTTTCAATCTTCGCTCTAATGTCAGCTGGCATGTTTTCAATTTTACCATGTTTTTTCAGCAAATTGACGGCTGTCTTTGGACCTATGCCCTTGATGCCTTCGTTAAAGTCGGTTCCCATCAGAATAGCCATGTCAATGAGTTGTTTACGAGTGATTCCATAATGCGAGAGAAAGATACTTAAATTGATGAGTTCAGGCTTCAGGGGGCGCGCAATTCCCTTACTGGGCAAAAACTCCTTTCCCGAGATTGTCAAGAATCTCAGAAGCCTAGGCGCGCCAAAAAGCAGACAGTCATAGTCCTTGGTACTTGCCGCCCAGACATCGCCTCTGAAAGCCATGTAAGCAGTTTGAGCTTCAGCCTCACTTAGCGCTTGAACAAAGGGAATTCCAAGCAATTTCAAGAGTTTTTTCGCGTCCTCTGTCATGGGCCTCGTTAATCGACTTGTCATAACCGCCTTTGAAAAAGCTGTGATGTGGTCGCCGGCTTTAAGTGCGGCTTTCCATTCTTTTGTGGCTTTTTCCCGAAGTTTCCGTCGTTTCACGATTTCGCGTTGTTTAAGTTTAGGGGGTGCACCGTCGAAAACGAAGACTAGGGGGATGTTGTAGTCGCAGATTAGGCGGGTAGAGCGAAACATTAGCCCAGCTAGATGCGACGTAATATTGCCGTCAGAATCTTGCAGCGGCGTTCCATCGGGCATTCGAATCAAAGCTAAGAATTGGTATAACATATTATTGGCGTCAACTGCGAGACTTTTACCTTTGAGGCTTTCTAGGCGAAGAATCTTCTTAATCATGATGGGTGTAAGATTGACTCCCAAACTAGAGACCTGCACATAAGTAATATGCAAACAAACAATAATGCTTTTCCAGCTGGCAAAAACAGGTTAGCGTCAACTGCTCAGAAACTTGCTGTTAACGGGTTTCTTCTCCATGGACACCAAACTGTCTCCTACATCTATAACTTCAAAGCCGAATCGCTTGAAGAATCCAATGTTACCGAAACCCGTGCACAGAGTTACTCGTTTGGTGTGAGCCTCTCTGAGAACAGCGTTCATGATGAGATTTCCATAGCCTTTTCCTCTAAACTCAGGCTTTACAAAAATGCCGTGCAACCGAAATTCACTTTCAATTTCAGAGACCACGGCTTCGCCTAGAGCTTCATCTAACTCGGCATCTTTAAGTTTATAGATCGTCTGAGGTCCACTTGTCTCCTTCGCAATCTGCATATCGTCATTCTCCAACATGGAAGATTGGCAACCAAACTCGCTCGCCACCTATAAGCTTTCTGGAGAACAAATCTAGAACACAACTACGTGGTCATGTCAGGCTTTGACGTTAAGGTTATTACGCAGAAACCTAACAATACAAACTGCAACCTGAAATAGCCCGGAAGACAGCAAAACCAGCTAAGCCCGGTGGAGGAGCACCCGTAACTGTCTAGACTCCGCCGAATGTAGTGGACAAGCATAGCGGGCCTTGGACCCGCTGACGGGAGTTCGAATCTCCCCCGGGCTACCATTAGTTTTGAAAAGAAGTTTGAAGGGTGTTTTTTCGTTTTGTGTAACGGTTTAAGTGACTTGAGACCCTCTGCATTTTTTTGGTTCAAACCCAAACGTACATCTAGAATTTTGCGTTCATGTAATTCTTGACATGGGACGCATGGAAAGAGAGAAATAGGTTCTGCGAAGTAGAGGGTAGTGTGAAGGAGGTGAGTTTGGAGAATGAGTGGAACTGTAAAGGCTGACAAGACAGGAACGGTGAGGAGTATTCGGGTTCTCCAGCTCCATTCGCATTGTTCCTGGGACTGTTTCTGGTCTTTCTATTGCTGGCTATCTTTTCCTTTCCGTCTCGTGGAGTGGAGCCACAGGAATATGCGTTGCCTTTCTTGTCGGGTATCATTGCGTTCGTTTCTTTGATGTTCTTGCCCGCTACTGTGGCGATTAATAAGGAGTGGGAGGAGGCGATTGTATTGCGGTTCGGCAAGTTTCAGAGGCTTGTGGGCTCTGGTCTCTTCTTCAAGTGGCCGTTCGCCGAGAGTTTTCTGAAGCAGGATAAGCGGATCATTACTTTGGATGTTGCGCGGCAGGAGGTTATGACTAAGGATAACATCAGCGTCAGTGTTGACGCAGTGGTGTTCATGAAAGTGACGAATACGAAGGATAGCCTTGTCAACATTCAGAATGTGTGGAACAGCGTGATGAAGAATGCGCAGACGACGATGCGGGACGTGGTTGGAGATGTAGAGCTAGATGAGCTATTGGCGCGGCGTGATGAAATTGCAAATAAGATTGCAAGTATTGTGGAAAGAGAGACACAGGACTGGGGAGTGGATATAACCTCAGTGAAATTACAGACCGTGGAGCTGCCTGATGATATGAAGCGAGTGATTGCGCGGCAGGCTGAGGCTGAGCGGGAAAAGCGGGCGGTGATAATTAAGAGCGAGGGGGAGTTGACGGCGGCTGAAAACTTAGAGAGGGCAGTGCGGAAGATGAGCAATCGTGCCATGTATCTGCGTACATTGTCGAGTTTGGAAGATATTAGTTTTGACCAGAGTAATACGATTGTTTTTGCCCTTCCATTGGATATGGTGAAAGGTGAAATTGTGGGATTGTCGGCCTTTGCCACAGCAAACAAGGCGGCGAAGGCGACGCAGCAAAGTAAAGGAAAGACCAAACAGTAGTTAAATCCGCTTTTCTAGGTTTCAAACATACCCTAACATATTCTTGGCACGGGGTCTCCGATTGGAGGAGTTAGAACTCTCTTTCCGCCAACTATCGTTTGGAGAGCTACCGCTTTAAACTGGTCTGTAACCTCACCTATTATTTGGGCGTTTTTGCCTTCTCTCGTATGCTTAAGCGTGACCAAAACTTCCTCTGCCATTTGCGGAACAACACCAATTATGATCTTGCCTTCGTTTCCAACCTCAAGCGGGTCGATACCCAACATTTCGCAGGCAGCCCGCACGTCTTCTCTTATAGGAATCTTCTCCTCTTCAACGAGGATCCCTACCTTTGACTTCTCGCTCCACTCGTTTAACGCGTTTGACAAGCCGCCTCTCGTCGGGTCTTTCATGGCAACAATTCCGCCCACCTCTAATAGGCGCAGTATAACCTTGTTTAAGGGAGCAATGTCAGATGTGATTTGGCTGCCGAAACTGTAGCCTTCCCTAGACGACAACACAGCAAGTCCATGGTCGCCTACGGTGCCAGACAAAACGATCTTGTCGCCTGGTCGCAGACTAGAATCAAGTAGCCAGCGGGCGTCAAAGCGACGATGTTTCTTCACCTCAACAATGTTGCGTTCTAAGGCTTGGTTTCGCCTGCCAATCCCAGACGTGTTAATGACACAGCCTTCAAGCGAGCCTTTCTCCACAACCTTGGTGTCCCCGGTAACCACGTAAACTCCCGCTTCGCGACAAGTCTCACTCATACTCTGCACAATCTTCTCAAAATCAGCAACTAGCAAGCCCTCTTCTAAGATGAAACCTGACGTAAGAGCGCAGGGTTCAGCGCCCAAAACTGCAATGTCATTAACCGTGCCTGTTACAGCCAATTTCCCGATGTCACCGCCGGGAAAGAACAATGGCTTAACGACATGTGAGTCTGACTTCAAAACAATACCGTTTACAACAGCAGCGTCGTCTAAGGCTTCAAGCGGAACCTCAGCGTTGCTGCCACCAAGATGCTTCAAAATATAGCGCTTAACCAGCTCGCTCATGACAGTGCCGCCGGCACCGTGAGCCATTGTAATGCGTTCTACGCGTTCAACATGCTCCATAACGCAACCCTTCTATCGTGAACAGAAGTTTATAGCTAGCATCCTCTTAAGCTCATCGAATAAATCAAAATGCGCACGCAAGTGAGAATCGAAGCTTTCAAAGATTTTTACTGTCTTGGACTGTAAGCTTAAATTTAGATGCCTTGTAATAAAAACGATCTCGGGGAAAAAGGTGGCGGTGTTTTTTGAGGTTTCGATTTGGTTTGGATGTTCAGACTCGAATTTTCAGCTTCAAATATTCGGTTTCAAGGTTTTGTAATAATCTTAAACCTCTTGATGTTGGTTTGTACAGGTATCCATCAACTATTACGTAACCATTTCTTATCAAAAGATCGAGATATTTGTTCATCTGATCGGTACTTAGATTGGCGCTTTGCATTATGTTGGTTTTTCTTCTACCTTGCGGGTTGAATCTGATCGATTTTAGGATGTCCGCAATTATAGTAGCTCTGTCTCTTTTCTTAAAGATAGAGAATAACGAATCGATGCTCAAACTAACATTGAAATGCACCTTCGCTTTCCCTCCAATAGAATAAGGTTTGCATAGGTTAATAAAATTTGGCGCTCCAGTTAGCAAAAGGAGAACCAAGCCTATACATTAAACAATGAATCAAGTTTCCCATAGCAGTAGCTGTCCTGTGAGACAAGTGCGACAAGGAGCCCTATAAAAGTCTTATGGAGAAGACCTGCATACGTGTTTTATACCTATTGCAATCTAAAATTAAAATGGTGCGGGAAAACAGTTGACACTCAAAGAGGCGCAGTAGCTTTCCTCTCACTCTTTTCGCCTCAAACTCCCGCACACCTCAAGAGAGAAAGGAGAACCCTACAACCATCTCCACGCACGCGCAGACGGTGTTAGGCAAAGTCTTTCAGGAGAGGTGCCGGATCAGCAGGCAAATGTTTACCTCGTTCTTGCTCGATGAAAGCTACTCGATGAAAGACCAGTAGGTCAAGTAATCTGATAGACGCCGAGAAACGCCGCGCTGCGTCCCAGTCTGTAGACCACTTCGGCGCTTTCAGTCTCTCCTCTTGCTTCAGGTACATGGTATTCAAAAGGTCAAGGTCGTTGCAGGTGATGTAGCCGTAGAAGTTTTATCTCATCTAAAGTCCTGAGAACCTAGCTAAATTATAGAAGATTATTTCACAAAGCATCATATTGACTAATTCGAATAGGCTATAACTCCCCTATATTAGATGAATGGAAGGCTAGACGAACTGAAGAGAGAGAAAGGAGTTCGAGAAGAAAATCTTCTTTTTCTAACCTTCCATTCAGTTGGCATTGTATGGTTGTACATAAAAGATTTTCCATAGGAATCAAATGCAATTGCATTAATAATTTAAGGAACAAAGTTCTATAAGCATGCTTCTATTCCGTCAGTTCTTTTGTTTCTGCTGTAACTGTTACAGATTTACTTTCACCTTCCTGTCTGAACTATCTGCAAGTCTGTTTCATCGAGGGTTTTAAAAGGCTATGGAATGATTCTTCTGCTACTCCCTCAAGTCACCTCCTCCTCAGATATGGGAGAAAAGAGAGAGAAAGGAGAATCAT
>JAUWZP010000023.1 GCA_030615265.1 Candidatus Bathyarchaeota archaeon | reverse complement strand
CGGTAAAACCATAACCAACGGAGACCTCGACAGAGGCATAAGCATAATGAATAGAAACCGAGAGTTAATGTGGAAAATCTATGAATACCGAAAGGCGAGTCCACCCAAGATCAGCGGGTTAGAAGCCATGGAGATGGTGATTGCCAGCCAAGTTGGCGACAAAGAGGAACATAGCAAACTTCTGGAACAGTTGCTTCAAGAATTGCCAAGTCGAAAGCCGAGAAGCAACGCGGACATTAGATTAATGATCATCGGCAGTGAAGACGACGACCGAGTTTTCATGAAAAACGTTGAAAACTTAGGCGCAACCTTCGTCATAGATGAGCACTGCACCGGAACCCGCTATTTCCAGGGTAACGTGACTCCTCAAGAAGATAGACTAGAGGCTATAGCAGCCCGTTACGTAAATCGAGTGCCCTGTCCCAGCAAAGACTGGCCTGAACTAACTCGAATTCGCCAAGTTGTTAACCTTGCAAAGGAGTTCAATGTGCAAGGAGCGTTGGTGATCCAGAACAAGTTTTGCGACCCTCATGGAATTGAAATTCCACCTTTAAGAGAAGCCTTGAAAGCCATTGGTGTGCCCACCTACCCCTTAGAGTTTGATGTAACCGTGCCATGGGGACAGTTTCGAACTCGGGTTGAAGCCTTTCTTGAAACGTTAACTGGACTGGAGGAGTTGTTCTAAATTGACAACACAGGTTAGAGAATATCCTACAGAGCGCTTGAAATGTTGGAACGACGGAAAAAATCTGCGCAAAAAATACTACGAGAACTATCTGCATGCCCATGAGAAAGGTGGATTACGCTGGGCAGGAGGAGCATGGTCGTTTAGCTCCATACCAGCTGGACTAGGCGAAGATGTCTACTGCCTAACAGGCGAACCCTACGGAGCTACTGTAGCTTTCTTCAAGGATTTTGCAGCCCAATGCCACGACGCAGTTGAAGCAGCTGGCTTTCCAAGAACTCTTTGCGCTTACATGCGAAACTATTGGGGTTCAGTTCTGTTAGACAAGTACATTTTAGCTGACGGCACCGTAGTCGACGGCTATCCCACACCTGACTTCATATGGCAAGACCACATCTGCTGCAGCCACAGCAAATGGTATCAGATAGTTAAGTGGCTTGAGAAGAAACATGAAAAAGAGGTGCCCATGTACGGCGTAGACGTTTCCGTTGGCTACTCAACTGGGTCAGTTGAAGACTACAAGGTGAACTATATTGTGGATCAACTGGACGACGGCATCGAGTGGATGGAAAAAGTTACTGGCAGGACCTACAACGACAAACTGCTATGTGACGCTGTTTGGAACGAGATAAAGGCTACGTCTCTGTGGGCAAAAATCTGCGCGCTTAATCAGGCTGTGCCCGCACCGTTAGACGAGAAATCCATGTATTCGCTGTATGTGATGGGTACGCTTATGAAGCATAGACCCGAATGCGTGGCTTTCTACGAGAAGTTGCTTGACGAGGTTGAGGATAGAGTTCGACGAGGCATAGCTGCCACGCCCTATGAAAGGTTTAGAGTCATAACCGACACCCAGCCTCCTTGGGGGTTCCTTAAAATCTTCAGGGAAATGGAAAAATATGGCGCTGTGTCATTGGGTTCTCTCTACACTTTCGGATTAATCGGCATGTGGGAATACAAACCAGATGGCACATTAGTGCCCAGAGCGGTTCCGCCCGAGAAGCCTCAGACAAAAGAGGAAGCCTTACGCATGATAGTTGAATGGACACTACGGAGGCCCGAGTGGGCTCACTTCTACGTGCCCGAAGTCAAAACTCAGATGATGGTAAGCATAGTGAAACAGTGGAAAGTTGACGCTGTACTGCTACATTACAATCGGGGCTGTGAAGGCTTAAGTCTACACATTGCAGAAAACCGATTAGGCTTAATTCAAGCAGACATACCGGTTTTCCCATTCGAAGGCAACATGGGCGATGAAAGAGACTTCGACTTCACAGGAACCTTATCCCGCCTAACAACCTTCTTCGAAAGCATGGGCTTGAAAAAACTGAAGGAATAGAAGGAAGAAAAGATGATAACCGCCGGAATTGACATTGGCGCCAAATTCGCAAAAATCGTTATCGTAAACGATGGAAAAGTCATCGCTAAGGCTAAAGCGCCAGTTGGATTCGACATCTTGAAGTCAGCAGGCAGCCTTTTTGAAGAGGTGTTAAAAACCAGTGGACTTTCAAGAAGCAGCATTGAACGAGTTGCAGCCACAGGCATGGGCAGAAAAGCAGTTCATCTAAGGCCGCCTATAAATGCAGAGAAGATTGTCTCTGAAGTAGTAGCCGACGCAGCTGGAGCCTTCCATGTGGTTCCTACAGTGAAGACGGTCATAGACGTAGGCGCCGAAGAGGGTAGAGGAATCAAAGTAGACCAGGGAAGGGTTAGAGACTTCGTGATAAACGAACGCTGCGCAGCGGGTGCCGGAACCTTCGTGGAAGCCATGGCTAGAGCCCTTGAACTCAGCGTTGAAGAGATGGGTCCACTAGCTTTGAAGTCAACTAAAACCATACCAATGAATGCGCAGTGCTGTGTGTTTGCAGAGTCAGAAGTTGTAACGCTGATTCATGCCAAGGTTAGCAAAGAAGACATATCCAAAGCCATACACGACGCCGTCGCAGGCAGAATAGCCTCAATGGTTCTAAGAGTCGGAGTGGAAAAAGATGTCGTCCTAATAGGCGGAGTTGCATTAAACCCTGGCTTCTTGCCACCTTTGGAAAAAGAACTTCGCACCAGCATCGTCATTCCTGAATCACCTGACTTCGTTGGCGCTTTAGGGGCCGCCATAATCGCAGCTGAACAGGAGGAGTGAAGAGAAATGTCTGAATCAAAAGCGCAGGAATATTGGAGATGGCCCATCTACAGGAAAACCTTGCCAAACAGAGACTGGCATGATGCAAAGATAATCACGGCGGGTGTGGACATAGGCTCAGTTGGCAGCAAAGCGGTCGTAATGGTTGACGGAGAACTTTACGCGTACGCTGTTATGCGCACGGGAGGCGTTAGCGAAGAAACCGCTGTTAAAGCTACCGAATGGGCGTTGGAAGGAACAGGCCTTGACCTTAGCAAGCTCAATTATGTCGTGGGCACAGGCTACGGAAGAGTCAACGTTCCCTATGCCAAGAGAACCATAACGGAAATCGCGTGCCACGCAAGAGGCGCCCATTACATTTATGGACCAACCGTTCGCACCGTACTTGACATCGGCGGACAAGACTGCAAAGCTATTCGCTGTGACGAAAGGGGCAAAGTCGTATCCTTCTTAATGAACGACAAATGCGCGGCTGGAACAGGCAGAGGCCTTGAAGTTTTCGCTGATCTTGTAGGCGTGCCAATTCAAGACTTGGGCAAAGTCTCATTAACCGTGGAAAAGGACCCGCCGCCGGTCAGTAACACATGCGTTATCTTCGCCAAAGCAGAGTCACTTGCCCTGTTACGTCAAGGGTGGCCCACAGAGAAGGTTGCAGCTGCTTATCATATAGCCATGGCGGACAGAATCCTCGACCTACTCAACCGTGTAGGCGTTGAAAAAGACTTCGTGTTAACTGGCGGAGTTGCAAAAAACACAGGCATAATTAAGCGTCTTGAAAGGTTGTTAAAGATTACGCCGTTGGAACCTAAGCTGGACCCTATACTTGCGGGAGCCATAGGCGCAGGACTTTTCGCAAAAGCGCTTTACGAAAAAGTTTTGGGGTTACGCTAGTTGAAGGCACATTACGGCTACAAAGACGGGTCAGGCGACTACTTCATAATGATCGATACTGACAAATGCGATGGCTGCGGCAAATGTGTCGAGGCTTGTCCTTACGGCGTGCTTGAACTGATACCAGACGAGTTTGACATCGAAGGCGGAACCATGGTAGCCATTAAAGAGGAACATCGAAAGAAGATCAAGTACAGCTGTGCTCCATGCAAGCCGGTAAGTGGAGAAAGAAAAATGCCCTGCATACTTGCATGTGAGCCTCAAGCAATAACTCATTCATGGTAACCCACATTCGCAAAATGAGCCGTATGGAAACAAGCTCTCATGGAAACCGTGAAGTTATACATTGACGATGTCGAAGTTGAAGCCGCTCAAAAAATGTCCATTCTAGAAGCCGCTAGAAGAAACAACATTTACATTCCCTCATTATGTTATCATCCCGACTTGCCGCCTTCTCGCAAATTGAAAGCCACAGACGTCATCTATCGGGGAAACGAAAAAATCGTGGCTGATGAACCCAGAAAGGAGTTTGAGGGCTGCAACCTTTGCCTTGTTGAAGTAGAAGGACAACGAGACTTGGCGCCAGCATGTGACACAGTCGCAGTTGAGGGAATGAGGGTTTTCACTGATACGCCACGAGTTCTGGAAGCTAGACGAGAAAAGCTGATGCGTATCTTAGCTAAACATCCTCACGCTTGTTTAATCTGCGCCCAAAAAGAAGGTTGTACGCGAGAGCCATGCTCAACCAATGTGCCAGTTGCCGAACGTTGCTGCCCCAAGTTTGGAAACTGTGAACTGCAGAAAGTAGCTGAATACATTGGAATCAGAGAAGATACGCCGCGCTATATTCCAGCAGATCTGCCAGTGATAGAAGACGAGCCTTTGATTGTCCGCGACGCTAACCTGTGTATCAGCTGCACTCGATGTATAAGGGTTTGTCAAGAACTCCGCGGCGTTAAGGCATTAGGTTTTGTGTACAGTAACGGCGAGGCTATTATTGGAACAATCGCTCCAAACTTAAAGGACTCTGCATGTCGGTTTTGTAGTGCTTGCGTGGAAGTTTGCCCCACTGGAGCCTTAATGGATAAAGAGCCAATAGTTGGAGAACGTGAAGCTTCGCTAGTTCCATGCAAACATGCTTGCCCTGCAGGCATAGACGTACCTAGATATGTTCATCTAATTTCTGAAGAACGCTATGCTGAAGCTGCGGCTGTGATCAGAGAGAAAGCGCCTCTTCCCTCAGTTTTAGCTCATGCTTGTGCTCGCCTATGTGAAAGTGCATGTCGAACCCGCGAAGTCAACGATCCCATAGCCATATGTGCCCTGAAACGCTTTGTAACAGACCAAGACACACAAGACTGGAAGTCCAAACTTAAGATGGCGCCCTCAACCGGAAAACGTGTAGCCATTGTTGGCTCTGGAGTAGCAGGACTAACTTCCGCCTACTATCTTGCCTTGTTAGGCTATTCCGTAACGGTTTTTGAAGCCATGCCGAAACCCGGCGGCATGATGCGTTACGGCATTCAAGAATATCGTTTGCCACAAGGGGTGCTTGAAAAAGATCTAACGCAGATTTTTGAACTCGGCGTTAAGATAGAAACAAACGTTAAGGTCGCCGATGAACACTCGATTGAACAGCTAAAGGAAAACTATGACGCTATACTCGTCGCGACTGGCTTGCCACTGAGCCGAAAGCTAAGGGTGGAAGGCACGGACTTGGAAGGGGTTCTCGGAGGCTTAGACTTTCTAAGAGACGTCAGGCTGGGCAAGAAGGTTAGAGTCGGAGAGAAAGTTTTGGTGTTAGGCGGCGGAAACGTCGCCATGGATGTAGCACTAACCGCCTTAAGGCTGGGCGCCAAGCAAGTTCAAATCTCGTGTTTGGAAACATGGGATCAGATGCCTGCCTTTCCTTGGGAACGTCAATAATCAGTTGAGGAAGGCGTTGTAATCAATAATTCGTGGGGGCTCAAAAGGATCTTGGGCAGAGATGGAAAAGTCATCGGTGCCGAACTGATCCGTTGCGTGTCGGTGTTTGACCAAGGAGGTAAGTTTAATCCAGATTATGACGAATCAGAAACAAAAACAATTGACGCAGACACATTTATCTTCGCCATTGGACAAGCCTCTGACCGCTCATGGCTTGACGCCAATTCCCTACAGGTTTCTCCGTATGGAACAGTAAAGGTAGATAGCTCTACAATGAAAACAAGCTTTCCAAGCGTTTTTGCGTGTGGCGACTTCGTTAACGGACCGACCTCTATAGTTGAAGCCATGGCATCAGGAAGAAAAGCGGCAGGCGCTATTGACAAGTATCTTGGGGGCAGTGGAGACATCGTCGTAGAACTTGTTCCCTCGGAAAAGCCGAATCCATGGCTTGGAAGAGAAGAGGGCTTTGCCTATAAGCGCCGTGTAGAAATGCCTATTCTGCCAGTTGAAAAACGCCGAGGGAACTTCGCTGAAGTCGAGTTAGGCTTAGACGAGAAGCAAGCGGTAGAAGAGGCTAGGCGTTGTTTAAGGTGTGACCTCCGACTTGGAATCACTTCGCCAGTTTTGCCGCCTGAAGAGTGGCTTGAATTCGAGACTGAAGCCATAGCCTCTGTTCCAAAAACCGAAGGTGTCTTTCAGCTTCTCGACGAAAACAAGTTGGTGATCTACATTAAAGGCGCTATCAATCTACGCAGAGAATTAGAGGAACAACTCGCCACAAACTCGAAGGCTAAATACTTCACGTTTGAAGAAGCAAAAATGTTTACTATGCGGGAAAGCGAACTTCTTCAGCAGTTTCTTAAAAAATATGGAAAACTGCCAGAGCAAAATCTGGGATTAGAAGACGACCTGTACTAGAACTTGCGCACCTTGTTCGATTTGACAAAGCCTGCTAGACTGGTTCTCAGGTGAGAGTAGACTTAAAAAGAAACCGAAAACCGTTATCCTTTAAAGCTAAAACTGCTAACGAATAGCCAACAAGGAGGACGCTCCATTGAAAGAATTGCTTAACAAAAAAGTCGTTGTAATTTCTGCCCTCAATTCCGAAGATACCGAGCTTGTTTATCCCTACTACAGGCTAAGAGAAGCTGGAGCCGACGTGATAATCAAATGAAAAAGCTAATCATACCTTACATTTTGTTCATTCTCATAGTGACGCCAACAGTATTAGCTGACTCCATAACTATAGAAACCACAATCAATGAAGGCCTCTATGTCACCTTCAACTTTACAACCAAAAAACCCCAACTCTATGAAGAAATCAAAACACAAGGATTTAGCGCATCAACCATCCCAAACGCCATTAAAGAAAAATTTGAGCAACAAAACCTAAAAAATGCAAGAGCGCTTCCCCTCTTGAAAAAGGAAATCTTCAACGACACCACAAGCTCTGTTTACGTAGAATTTCTGTTAACTGGCTCAGACATTATTAGCTACATGCTAAATGAAACAGGCATTGCACGAACTTTTCGAGTGAGAACTGACTGGAGAAAAATTCAAGTAAGCTTCACCCAAAACTTTTCCCTAAACTTTGAAGAACATTTCGGAGCCCCATTAACCGAGTGGCAACAAATGAACGGGAAAGCATTTGAGAAAATCATCGAAAACCCCTTTGAAATGTCATTTCGATTTACACTGCCAGAGAGAGCATTTGATATTCAAGCCGAAGAAGACACAATTATCTTCAAGATCCCAACAACCTTTGAAGACACCATACTAAACAGTCCATTTCTGATCTTAGGCGCTATCATCATCGCAAATATAATTTTTGCCGCATATCGAAAGGTAAGAAAATAAACCTAGGTAGACTTTCCGGTTTCAACTCCGAGCAGTAAGTCAACTAAAGCCTTTTCGTTCACTTCAGCTCTTGTCCTCCAATCCAAATACAGCTGAGAGTTGTCATCTTCAGCAAGATATCCAGCTCGAATATACCGGTCCATGTTTATGTCAACTCTCCAACCATGAAGCTTATCACGAAGAAGCTCTTCCACCTCTTTACGAGGAGCCTTTCCCTTCTTCGAAATGACATAAGAAATAGCCATTGCCAAACCAGCAATATCGTCGATGCGCCAGCCGCAAAGCTTTGTTTCCTTCGGCGTTATCGTGCCTCGAAGAGTTACATAGAACCTCGCTTTGTCCAACTGCGCCAAAGTCGGCTTTTCAACAGGTTTTTCCCCTTCAAAAACCGTTTTCACCTGCAAATCCAATTTTTCCAGAAAGCTGTCAAGAAGTCGGACCACTTTGGGATAGTCAGACCCTAAGCTGCGCTTAAGCTCCCAGCCTTTGACTCCTGGCTTTCTATGACGCTTATAGAACAGAAGATGCGTCGCTCTCTTGATCTTCTTCGAGTAAAGCGCCTTTCGCTTCAATCTTGCTGGTGGTTTTTCCATCTTTTCCACTCTTCAAAGCTTATTGAAACTGGAACTGAAACGACCTGCTTCTTGCCAACCATGGAAACAGGTTTTTCAAAAGGTCTAATGTACACTTCCTCTTCCAAGCGATATACTTCAAGGGTTGCATAGCCATAGGTAACAAGAAAACTCGTCATATAAGCACGCCGCAAAGTCTCCTCATAGGAATTCCTGCCGACAAAACCCCAATAGTGAATCTTTTTAGCCTCTCCAACCTCGCTTTTCAATTCTTCCCAAAGAATCTCCAACTCTTCTGAAAAAGCCTTCTCCATAAATATCCCTTGCTTCATCAACTCTTCACTTGAAGCAGTTCCAATCTCAGTTTTAATGGTTTGAGTTTCCAACCATCGTTCGTTTAACGGAAGCAAACCCTGCCAGTATTTCATGGCTTCACCCAAACTGTATGGTGAAATCTGCTCCAATTCAACTATGGGATGCCAAGCCCTGAGAAAGAGATCGACTAGTTCCTCTTTGTCCAGTTTACGTATTTTCTCCTCAAGAAGAAACGGATCAGTATACAAAGATGTAGATCTATGTTTCACCCAGTCGCTTTGAAGCTCAATCACTGAAGCCAAACGGTTGACAGCCTCAGCGTCTAGATTAAATTCATCCAGCGATTCCCATTCAGAAAAATATTCTTGAATGACTGTTACAATGTCGTCTACATCAACTAAAAACGGATCAATGCTTCTCTCTTCTATCGACTTGCATAGGTTAATGATACGTTGAAGATGCTCTTCGCCCAGCTTTTTCTTGTGTCTTGAAGATGGCAAGATCTTCCCTTTGAGAGACGTTTGAACTCCGAAATAAAAACGTAATGGATCTAAGTTTGTGGTGGGTCTGCTCTTTTGGTTTTTATACTGAAATTAGGGCTCACTTAGATTCTTAATGCGTAAGAGTTATATGCTGGTTTGTTTATAAAGTTGGAAATCGTTAGGAATTAGTATTACCTATTCCTACATTGGAGAATGAAAAGGTTTGGGGAAGACCGTTAAATCCAAGAAGACTCGGATATCAATAGCTATCGATAAAGAATTCGTTGTTTGGCTAGATCAGATGATTGAAAGGGGTGTTTTCGCTAACCGAAGTCATGCCATACATAGGGCTTTGTTCAAATTGAAAGAGGAGGTTACGAAATAAGTGTCGGTCGCTGTCATGCTCCCCACATACTGTGAAGCCGAAAACATTGAGAGCTTGATTCAGGAGATTCAGGAGTTGAAACTTGACTTGACGATAGCTGTTATCGATGATTCTAGTCCTGACGGAACAGCAGATATTGTAAAGAATCTTCAGAAAAAGTATGGTAATATTCATCTAGTTTCAAGACCCAAGAAACTTGGATTGGGAACTGCCATCACAGCGGGCTTTCGATTCATGTTGAAATTAAGGAATCAACCTGACTACATAATTGCAATGGATGCGGATTATTCACATAACCCTCAAGACATTCCAAGGCTCTTGGATGCCGCCAAAAGAGGCTGTGATCTTGTCGTGGGAAGCCGGTATTGTCGAGGAGGGAAAGTGGTGGGGTCAGGTTTGAGACGAAGATTTATCAGTCGAACCGCTAACCTCGTTGCAACGGTAACTGTTGGCACAAGGATGCACGATTGTACGAGCGGTTTCAGGTGTTATTCAAGAAGATACGTTAAAGAAGTCTTGGGGGATCTGCATAGTCAGACTTATGAAATTCAAATTGAAACTCTTAGGCAGGCTAGGATAAACAAGCTCAAGTTTAAGGAAATTCCGATAACCTTTGTGGATCGCAAAAAAGGAAAGTCAAAGCTAACTACCACCGAAGTTCAAGGTTTCCTAACTTACATTGTGAAGACAGCACTTAGCAGACTCGTTTCAATTGTGCGTAGAAAATCTTTTTAAGAATCTTATCAGATGAGCCATTACCTTGACATCTATGTTTGCAGTTTTTCAGAAGAGCGTGATATTGGACAAATTGACAGAGTTCAGCAACATCTTTTTAGAAGATGATACTAAGCAGTTAGCATTAGTTTCATAAAAGGAGTGATTTAAGTGAAAATTTCTCGCATTTTTTTGCTGGACCTTTGCATCGTAGTTACTTTCATCCTTTTGTTCTTTTGGTCATTTGGCATCTTTGGCCCTGTAGGCAACGGTTTTCCAAAAGGGGATGATGCCCAAACTCATGCTGGTTGGGTGCTCTTCATCGTTGAAAATTGGCCTAATGCTAATTGGTACCCAGGTTGGTATGGTGGCTTTCCCGTTTTTCTAAGCTATCATCCTCTCGCTTATTACTTATGGGCTTTATTCGCTGTAATAACAGGTTGGTCAGTTGAGTCTACCCTCTTTTTCTTCTCTGCCCTTTCTTATTGCCTAACCGGAATCGGACTTTATGGGTTAGTGTACAGAATTACTGAGAATAATGATTCGGCTCTTTTGAGCCCACTGTTAGTGATTACATCCAGTGGTTTTTTTGGCCTATTATCTGTCGGAGGGGCTTACACGAGGGCTTTCGCCACGATGTTTTGGGTACTTTCCCTGTGGTCATTGGTGAGTTACATCAAAACTGGAAAAAAGAGATTCTACCTTAGTACTATCATCCTTATGTCATGCACTTTCACATCGAACATATTAATTGGTTTTATCGCTGCGTTCGTTAACCTTCTCATTCTTCTTTGTTGTATAGATGGATGGAAAAAAAGATTTTTCCATCTACTCAAAGTTTTTGTTCCAGTAGCGGCTCTCTCAGCCTATTTTTACATACCATTCTTGGTTTTCTATTTAAGTAGATTTACCTCGTTCAGCATAAGAGGAGGACATTATTCTATCCCATTGCCGTTGGTAATGTTTCTTGGCGCATCTTGGCAACCATTACTTTTCTCTCTCATTGCTTTATTGATAGTTAGATATAGGAAAGTTAAATTTGATTATGTCGCTTCTGGTTTTCTAAAAGCCCTAATGGTTGTTGTCTCCTTTTTCACTATTTATACCTTAATAGATATACCTCCAAATTTAAGACTCTTTGCAAGCTATGATGGTATCTACTTTTTACCATTTTTCTTGGCAATATTTGCCGGGATCATATTTGGAGGAATTTTTTCCAAGACAAGTGTGAGTTCTACTCAACTATCCAGCATTAGGCTAAGATTGAAAAAGACGCTATCTTTTGCCTTATTGCTGGGGATAATCCTTTCATCCATAATACTTTATCCCTTGTTAATAGGCTATGTCGTCGATCCAGAGCTGGAATCTTGGAATAATGCGTGGTATAGTGCACAACAGGTTATAAACATCGACCCGAATGAAATGAACTTCCGGCTTGCAACTGATTGGATACACGCAATTAGAGGATTTCATTATAATTACGATGTGCCCCAGACTGGAGGGGTTCACCCTCTTGGTATGCTTTACCAAGATTGGTATTATTGGTTTGAAGACGCTGTTTTTACATCCGAGAATAATTGGCAAGAGACGAATTTTTTATTAGATTGGTATGCAGCTAAATGGCTCTTGGTTGGTAAAGTAATCCATTATACCGGTGGTGGCGAGCTTTCTAGGCGATATGGATTGATTGAAAAGTTCTTGACTAAACCAGAGCGCTATGAAATAGCATCTTTGGTTAGTGTGCCAGCGTGGAGTTATTGGGGCGGACCAATCTATCTGTTTGAATACAAGTTCGCTGGGCCAATAATTTCAGCTACCAACGTTACTACACTACTTGTTATCGGGGAAAAAGCAGCATATGACTCCGTTTTTCAATCTTTGGCTTACTCAGGATATAGCAGCCGTTTCGTTATTCCAATACGTGGGCACAAATATATTGATGATTATACTTCGGATGAACTGAAAAAATTCGATATTATAGCTCTTTATGATTTCGAATATCATAATGGAACCCGAGCTTGGATGCTACTAGAGGACTACGTGGGGAATGGAGGTGGTTTAATAATTGATACTGGTTACTCGGATGCTTCTTTTATTCCCTTACCCAGCCCCATAGACAAAACCACGAAAATAAGTCGTGAGGAATGGAATTTTACACATACGAATAACCAAGCAACTAATTGGATCGATTTTGGGTTCTTCTCACCGCCAGCCGAGTTTTCAGTTTCTCTTAATGAAAGCGTTCGTCCATGGGCCAGAACTATCCTTCGAAGTTATGGTAATCCCATTATTGCAATTGGCGAATATGGAAAAGGTCGTGTAGCTTGGACAGGACTGAACCTTCCTTATCATATAGTTGCTTACAAAAATTCCATGGAGTCACTACTCCTTTCGAACCTAATGAACTGGGCATCTGGCAAGCTTGAGATGTTTTCAAGTAGCATAGTTGACGCAGGTGATTCTACATTAGGTTGGGTTGCGCAAAGTTCGGTAGGAGCTGAAGTAAACCTAGAAGTATCAAATGAAAAGGTAACGGAAGGAAACTCATTGAAGGCAGAATATAAATTTACTGCCGCTGAAACGCAAGAGTTTGTAGAATTTAAATACGATCCCGCTGGAAGTTGGGATTGGAGTGATGAAGAGTTTTTGTCTTTTTGGGTTTATGGGGATAATTCGAGCCATTCTTTAAAAGTAGCAGTATTAGCTCCCTTTTGGCCCAATTTTCTACAGGTATATCCCTACCCCAAAATCGATTGGATCGGTTGGAAGAGATTTGTAATACCAATAGATGAAATGAGTAAGAACGGCTCACCTACACTAACCAATGTTAATGCGATTTCGCTTATCATCGAGAGGGATTCAGCGGAAGACGGAGCATGGCGCCACATCTACTTTGACGATATTCGTGTTGCGCGAATTAGACCCGAGGAGCAAGAAGAAAACCATGACTACAAAGTTGACCGCTCAAACCCAGAGCGCGTTACCGTTAAAATCAACCAGACAACTTCTGGGGTGTTATTCAAGGAGTCGTACTTTGAAAGCTGGTACGCCTATCTGGTTGATAAAGATGGGATAAGGCGCGATCTGCGCATCGATAGAGCGGGACCTGACTTTATGTATATCCATATGCCGAAAGACGTTAAGTTTCCAGTCGAGATTGTCTTCGAGTACAGGATAACAGTTATCGAGTGGTTCAGTAACATAACCTCCATATCGACGCTAGTTATCCTAGTAGTGTACGGACTTGGATTACCCGTAGAGGGACAAGTTGTATATGCGCTTAAAAAACTAAGGAAGTTAGTTAAAGTGCGCGCGGGGGATAAACCATGAAAATAAGCTTAGTAAACCCTGGTTTTGGACAGATTTTTCGCCTTCCACCCTTAGGCTTAACGTACATCGCAGCAGTACTACGAGAGGCAGGACACGTTGTTAACATAATCGACACTAACTTCGTTAAGACTTGGAAACAATTAGAGACGGAACTCAGAAGAGTAGAGCCTGATGCAATTGGCCTCTCATGCATGACAGCCACGATAAACGATGCACTGAATATTGCTAAGCTGGTTAAAGATAACCTTAAATGCCCAGTAATACTCGGTGGACCGCACCCAACCATAATGCCCGAAAGTGTTCTCTGCAACGAGAACGTGGACTATGTCGTGTACGGTGAGGGCGAAACAACGATCCTTGAACTTGTACAAAATCTCGAAGGGCATAAGGATGTAAAGGGGGTCTTTGGTGTATGGTACAAGGAAAATGGTGCGATTAAGCGAACCGCGCCTCGTCCTTACATTGAGAACCTCGATCGAATTCCGTTTCCAGCAAGAGACCTCCTTCCCAAAGAATATTTCAAGTATGGTCGTGCTAACATGATAGCGAGTCGTGGCTGCCCCTTCAGCTGTAGCTTTTGTCAGCCAACTCTTAGGAAAATATTTGGCCCTAGAATAAGGTTTAGGAGCCCGCGAAATGTTGTTGACGAAATGGAGCATCTTAAAAAATCGATGAAAATTAAGCATGTAAAGTTTGAGGATGATACCTTCACCGTCAATCGGCGTTGGGTACTTGAACTTTGTAACGAAATGAAGGAAAGAAGCTTAACTATGCGCTGGGACTGCAATAGCAGAGTTAATACAGTTAATAAAAACTTGTTACCCGCAATGAAGGAAGCTGGCTGCATGAGAATAAGCTTCGGCGTTGAGTCCGGGTCCCAGAAAATCCTCAACAATTTAAACAAGGGTATAACCATACAAGATATCTTGGGCGCCTTTAAAATGTGTAAGGAAGTCGGTATTCGAACGCATGCGTATCTGATGATAGGAAGTCCCGGTGAAACTAAACATACAATACAAGAAACGGTCGAGTTGATTCATAAGATTGACCCAGACTACATGTACATCTCAATCACGACTCCTCTCCCAATGACCAAATTGTATGAGGACCTGACTAAAAGCGGCATGATAACCGTGAAAAACTGGGACGACTTTGACTATTACACAAAATGCTCATTTAAACTCGAAAACCTAACATCCGGCGAGATCTTGGAAATAAGGAGGAGGATTACGCGAAACTTCTGGCTGAGAAAGGTCATCCAACCTGGCTATGTTATACGCACAATCAAGGAGTATCGTTCGCCCCGTTTCTTATGGGAACGATTATTGCTAATAAGACAACTGCTATCAGGCAGCTGACGGCTAAAAATGGAAGGAGTTAGATAAACTGAAGAGAACAACGATATCCATAATCGTACCAACTTTGAATGAAGAGAAAAACATCGGCAATTTGTTTAGGTCGCTGAAAAATCAGACATGGCATAATTTTGAAATCATTGTCGTAGATGGTGGAAGTACAGACAGAACGGTTGAGATTGCCAAAGACTATCAAGCAAAAGTCGTTGTTGAGAACGGTTGTCCAGAATTTCCTTCGCGTAACATCGGTGCCAAACGGGCAAAGGGTGAAATCTTATTGTTCATTTGCGCAGACGTCATGTTTCCAGAAGGCTTGCTGGAAAAGATTCACCACAAATTTGAAGTAGATCAAGAACTGATAGCGTTGACTGGACCTGATAAACCTCAGAATTCTCTGTTAGTAGAAGTAGAATATGGAGCATACAACTTCGTCCGATATCTTTTCAGTGCTCTTCCAAGACCTCTGAAAAAGTTCTCTACAAGCACAAATTTTCTCGCAATCAGAAAAAAACATTTCGAGAAGACTGGGGGCTTCATTTCTGACATCAACGCTGATGGAATCATGGGTAATCAACTCTCCGAAATGGGACAGGTCAAATTCTGCCCAAACATGTATGTTTTCATATCCCCACGCCGCTTTACGAACATGGGCTTTTTCAATTTTAACCTTCATTATCTTTATGTACTTGAGAACTTCTTTCCTTTTCTTTCAAGAGCGAGTTTCTTAAAAAAGCTTAAACAGAAATCAGGAGCAATGCACGGTAAGCTCCACGAGTTACCATAAGCAAGTTTAGATTTTCCACGCCAATGAAACGAGATTCGAGCAACCTATCTCAGGAGATGCCTTTTGCTTCACTATGCGGGGATATTAATAAAACTTAAATCTAGATCACCACAAACTCTTGAAAACTATCAAAAGTGGAGTCCCATTCAAATGGAACGAATATTAGTTACAGGCGGAGGCGGATTCATCGGTAGCCACTTAGCTAGACATCTCTATTTACAAGGAAACTTTGTCAGAGCAGTCGACGTCAAATTCGACGACTACATCGAAGAAGACTATTGTAACGAAAAATTAGAGATGGACCTGCGAATCCGGGACAATTGTTTAGCAGTCACGGAGGGAATAGACAAGGTCTACAACTTAGCTGCTAACATGGGAGGCATAGGCTTCATCACCGAAGTCGGCGCCGAAGTCATGCATGACAACATACTCATTAACACCCACATGCTTGAAGCCTCTAGACAGAACAAGGTGAAAAGATATCTATTCAGCTCCTCAGCATGCACGTATCCCACATACCGCCAAACCGACCCAAACGTAAAAGGCTTAAAAGAAGAAGACGCTTATCCAGCAGACCCAGACAACTTCTACGGCTGGGAAAAACTATTCACCGAAAAGATGTGCGAGGCATATCAACGAGACCACGGCTTAGACGTAAGAATAGTGCGGTACCACAATGTGTACGGTCCTGAAGGAACATACAAGGGAGGAAGAGAAAAATCACCCGCGGCACTATGCAGAAAGGTAGCAGAGACACAGAATCCTGGAGCCATAACCATATGGGGAGACGGCAAACAAACAAGATCATACTGTTACATCGACGACGCCGTAATAGGGACAGTAATGGTCATGGAATCTGACTATGACAAACCAGTGAACATCGGATCCGACAGGCTCGTTACAATCGACGAACTCGCAGACATGATAATAAAAATCTCAGGCAAACACCTGACAAAAAAGTATGATCTCAAGGCGCCACAGGGTGTACGAGGAAGAAACGCTGACCTCACTCTTGTCCGAAAAAAAATAGGTTGGCAACCAAAAGTACGCCTTGAACAAGGGCTAGAGAAAACCTACAATTGGATAGAAACTAAAGTAAACGAAGACAGAGAAAGCCTCACCGAGTTTCCCGAAATTGAACACCCTGCCAAGCTTGATTGAGTCACAAAACCCCAACGGTATGTGAAAACTAAACACGTAAACTTCATTTTCGAAGAAGACATAGTACCGCAACAAAGGAACACTGTAAAGAACACATCCGCCACTGCTATGCAGACATAACTAAAGACCAAAGACTTCTACGCGAACGCGAAAACTATGCGTTTACGTGTGCTTTTGAAACCATGAAATAGTTCGTCCAAGACCTTCCTCTAAGCTGATTTTTGGCTCCCATCCTAGAAGTCTCTTCGCTAAGCTTATATCCGGGCATCTTCTTCGCGGGTCATCTTCAGGCAAAGGATGAAAAGTTAATGGGGACTCGCTACCGTTTAATTTTTTAATCCTCTGTGCAAGTTCCAGAATCGTAATCTCCTCACAATCCCCTATATGCATGCATGCAGTCTGCTGTATAGGCCTCGTGAAGGACGATATGCTTATCTATTAATCCTCTTCATTATTCATGCTTTAAAAGCTCGCAGACTAATGAAGGTATGCTAGTGGCTATCATTCAGACGATCGATTTGACAAAGCGTTTCAAGGACTTGGTGGCAGTGGACAAACTCAGTTTGAGTATTGATGAGGGAGAGATCTTTGGACTGTTGGGTCCTAACGGCGCTGGAAAAACAACCACTGTTCTTATGCTCTCAACAGTGATTAAGCCGACCAAGGGCACAGCAATCGTGGGTGATTATGATATAAGAAAAAACCCCGATGATGTAAGAAAGCTGATTGGTATTTGCTTTCAAGAGCCTAAACTTATGTGGGTCAGCACACCATGGGACGTCTTGAATTGGCACGCGAAAGTCTGTGGTCTTTCAACGCGAGAGCGGAAACGAAGAGTTAAGCAGGTGTTGGAGCATGTTAATATGTGGGATCATAGACGAAAAAGGATTCATGGTCTTTCTGGTGGGATGAAGAAACGTGTTGAAGTTGCCAAGATTCTGATTCAAAGACCCAAAATCGCATTCATTGACGAGCCTACTTCTCAGATCGATGTTGTTGGCAAACATAAGATTTGGAATATGATTCGAGAACTCCGAGATGAAGGTTCCACCATAATCCTGGCGACTAATGAGCTTTTCGAAGCAGATGTACTTTCTGACCGTGTTGGGATTATGCACAAAGGCAAGATGTTGGTGTGTGACACGCCTAAAACGTTGAAGGACAGCATTCTTGGAGGAGATATTGTCGAGGTTCAGCTTGAAAAGGAAGTGACCAAGAACGTTCTAGATGAATTGAAAGGTTTCAAAGAAGTTGTGGAAGTAGTCGTGGTGAAGTCAGATGACCTGAGAATTCATCTTAATAAGGTGGAAAAGGTTGTTCCGCAGATTATGAACCTGTTTTTGAATGAAAGATTGCCGATTTCTTCAATTCGTATGAGTGAACCATCGCTTGATGACGTGTTTGTTCATTATACGGGGTTGACTATTGAGGAAGCAGAGCAAAAGAGCAAATCGAGGTGAAAAAGACGAGGAAATTGCTGCTAGTTATTGAAAGAGACCTGCGCAGGTTCATACAATTTAAGTTCCTCATAATCTTGCGAACAATATGGTTTGCTGCGCAGGTTGCTTTCTTCGGTTTAATTGCTTCTCGCATGGTTGTGCCTGAGCTGGCAGATATCTATTTTGAGTTTTATGTTGCCGGTGTTGTAATAATGATGCTATATTCTGCCTCTGTGTTCATTGGATATGATATTTTTGAAGAAGCTGAACATGGTGTTTTCGAGTATCTGTTGAGTCTTCCTGTTTCCCGCAAGGAGCTTGTTTTGGGGAGATCTATTGGCGGTGGAATACGAAGTTTTATTCTTGTAGGTCCGATTATTGCAATTACGCTATTTATAATTGGACTTGCGAATCCGCTTAACCTTCTTGTTGCTCTTTCAGCTCTCTTCTTGTTTGCTTTCGGTGTCTCCGGGATGAGCATTACGATTGCAGTTACGTTGAAGTCAGGTGACCGCTTTGATATTTTTATGGGAGCCTTAAGCGCCTTTATAATTCGATTAAGCACTACAATGTATCCTCAAGCTTTTGTTCAAGACGCAAATCAAGCGTATGCAGCATTTTCACAATTCAACCCAGTTACTTATGCTTCTGACTTGTTCCGTTGGGGTACAGGTATAGAAAGATACTTGACCATGTCTCCTATGCCTTTAGCACCGATAATAGGCATTGTCATATTCTTCTTCATATTCACGTTTGTCGGTGTCACATTTTATGAGAAACGGCTTGAAGGTGGAGGTTGGCAATAGATGAAAGCGATTCTTCATTTGATTGAACATGATTTTAGAAACTTTTTCCGCTACAAGTGGTGGCTAGCGGGTCTGATAAGTATGAATCTTGCAGACTTGCTGATAATGGCAGTTGTATATAATCAGATGTTGAGTCCTGAAATAGCTGAGCAGATCAAAAGCTACTTCAGCTTTTTCGCTCCAGGCGTCACGGTTGTTGGCTTATTTGCCTCGGCCTTCATGATTGGTCGAGAGATTAACATGGAAGTACGTCGCCAAATTCACCATTACATGCTCAGCCTTCCAATTACACGTTTGGAACTTGCTTTAGGCAGATTACTAGCAGGTGGACTGAGAGGAATGATGTACATGACGCCACTACTCTTGACAACTTTTCTTATCATTGGTTTTCCCTCACTTCCGCAGCTCTTCATAATTCTAGGTGCTCTATTCCTGTTAGCGACAGGAATTTCAGGTGTAAGCATAGCTACTGCAGTTTCCATAACTAGCTTTGAAAAATTCATCACTGCAAGAGGTTTGATATATTATGTGCTCTTTTTCTGCAGTAGTATCTTCTATCCACTTTCGCTGATCCAGACGCTTGGTCAAGAGGGTATAATGCCCCAGCCTTTGGTAGTGCTAGCTGAGCTCAACCCTTTAAGCAATGGTGCAGACCTTATTAGAGCCTTTCTCTTGGGTAACCCGGCTTTTACATTTGATATGATAAGAAACCTAGTTGTTTTCTCAGCAATATTCGTTACAGCAGCTACGATTGCCTACATGAAGATTATTGAACGAAAATAGCGCATGATCTCAAATATAGAGTACACATGGAATTTTCAATCAGTCAATATCTGCACGCATACGACATTGTGAACGCAATTCTCAACTATAAGAACCAACAGAAGAGATAGCTCTTCAATGCACCTCTGAAAACTTAAGCTACACCGACGCACTCTTTTTTATTTTGCTACAGTTTAGAAACGTATTCTCCTTTATGGGCTTCAATAAATGTAGCAGAACGACCATGTACGCCAAAGCGACCGTTAAAGCGCGCGCTTGCAACAGCTCTTCTAACCATTGTTAAACTTTCTCAAGGCATTGGTTGGCCGTTTCGAGAACCCGCTCGGCCTCTTGAATCAACTGCACATCTTGGATTTTGGGCAGAGTAGCGAGGGCTGTTTCATAAGCCGGTCTGTAGATCGCCTGATCGATGCGCGTCTCCCTATCCTTCACCGTAACATACCACCTCTCTGCCTCCACCGCCCTAACGAAACTCTTCAGCATGGCTAAAGCTCCCTTCAGCTTCAGCTCCTTAGCCTTGCGCTGGCCAACGGTCTCCCTGACCTGCAAAGTCAAAACCTTTGTCACAGACCCAGCCTCAAGACACAACTCCATCAGATGCTGAACCGCCTCGCCAACCATAAGCCTCTCACCTTTACAGAGCTCCTTAAAACGATCAAACACAAGCTTGTCGATCCGCATTCCAGTTTGAACCTTCACGTTGTCGTTCACCAATACCAAAACATATTACCAATCAAATATAAAGCTAGGGAGAAGAGGTAACTGAAACACAAACTCTACACTAACATCCAATCTTCTCTCCCTCACAAAACCAAACCAACCATCCAAACCCAACAAAACATATTTGACCCCAAATAGAGGGGCCTACAACAATTGCACACACAGAGCAAGCTTAAGAAATTGGATGGAAGCCGAAACTAAACAGAGGAAAACAGTAAGAATCTTTTACAGAGTTTCTGACAGGTCCGTTTGACGTTACATCTAAGCCAGTTCTTTAACGTGTGATGTCCGTTCAATGTTTTGCACTGTTATAACGTGTACGTCGTTTTCTGTGAAGTTTATTTGGCTGGGTGTTATCGCCAAGTATTGGGCGTCTAAGCTGCTTACTGATGAAACGAGAAGGTTTGCGATGATTTCTCTGTTGCGCGGATCCATGTGTACGTCGTATTCGTCTACTGCCCTAAACGGCGAGCGAACATGTTGTTGTAAAGCTAGTAGGAATGTCATTGTAGCCGTGGTTCTTTCGCCTCCGCTTTGAGTGTAGGCGTCAAGGGGCACGGGCTTTGCTCCTTTGAATCCCACTAGGATTTGGATGCCAGCAGCTTCAATGTCGTGTTCGTCAACTAAGCGGACTTCGCCTACTGCTTGAGCATGCGACAAGATTGTTTCGTACTGGAGGTTTACGTGTTCAAGTAGGCTCCTAATGACTTTTCGCCAAGCTTCCATTCTTAGCTTGACTTCTTCCAAGGCTTTTTCTCGGTTTTCCGCAACCAATTGGGCTTTTTCCTTGAGTTGTATGTAAAGTTTTGAGTACGACTCATACATGCGTTCAATGTCTTCGGAAACATCGGCTAAAGCGGCTATGTGACCGTCGGTTAGTCGAATTTCGTCGAGGATTTCCTCTGTGGTTTTCATTGGCACTATCCTTGGACCCATTTCCTCGGCTCTTTTTCTTGCGTTGTCCACTTCTGTCGTCGTTGTTTGAAGTTCTCGCTTGAGTTTTTCTATGGCTTTCGTTAGGCTTTCGCTTTGATACTGTAATAGTGCCAAACGGATTTTCTGGTTTATGAAGTCTTCATTTATTTTTTCCATCTCTAAGCTTGAATGATTCATCTTCTCTTGGGCGTCAGAGACTAAGCTATTCAGAGATGCGAGTTGCTCAGTTGAGGATTCTGCTGTTTTCTTCAAGTCTTCGTTCTTTAGGTTGAGTTTCTGCGTCCAGAGGCTTTCGAGTTGTTTGTAGGCTTTTTTCACTTCCGTTAGTTGATCTTCTACATTGATTGGGGTTCCGCTTTGTGTTAACGCTCCGTCTAGTAATTCCATTTTTCTTAGGCAGTTTTGCATGCTGTCTTGGTGGAGATTCGTCCATGACCGTGTTTCTTGTAGTGTCTGATTGGCTGCGGTGAGAGTGTATTCGTGTTTGGCTCTTTCTCTTTCTAATGTTAATCGTAGCTCGATGAGTTTTTGCCATTCATCTCTTAGCTGTTTGATTCTTGCTTGAACCTGTACTGTTTGGTCGTTAAGGCCTTGAACTTCATTTTGTTTTCGGGAGATTTCGTTCTGTCTATCTCTGATTTGCTCTTCTATTTTGGCTACAGTTTTTTCTCTTTTAGCGACTTCCGCCCATGCGAGTTCCCGTTCGAGGAATCTTCTTTTCATTATGAGCTGTTTCTTTTGTTGGTAGCGGTCGTATTGTTCGCGCCAGTAGCTTAAGGTCTGCTCTGCTGACTCAAGCAGTTTGCCTACTGATCCTTCTTGGCTTAGCACTCGGCTGAGCTTTTTTTGAGCGTCCAAAACGTTTCGGCGGTAGGATTCGAAGCCTACTGCTGCTTCTATTATGCTCAGTTTTTCTTGAGGAGACAACATTGTAAACATTTCAACCATGTTTTGATGCATGATGATAAGCATGTTGTCGGGGTCGACTCCAAGTTTTGAGAGTAAGCGTCTTACTTCCTGTTTGGTTGCGGCTCTGTTTTCAAGTTCAAACCAGTATTTGCCGTCTCGCCTTATGATGCGGGTTAGGAAGATTTGGTCTTTATTGATTCTTGGGATGGGACGGCGTTCGCCCCTGCGAGAATTGTCTAGAATCAGCGTAACTCTTGCTTGGTCTTTTCCCCAGCGGATGAGGTCGCTTAACTTTCTGGAGCGCTCAGTGTAGGATTGACCCAGCGCCACGGAGATTCCGAGAAGTATAGATGATTTACCTGCGCCGTTTGGCCCGCAGACAATGTTGACGCCTGATTTAAAGGGTATTCTGGCATATTCGTAGGACATGAAGTTTTCGAGTATGACTTCTTGGATTAGCATGGTCTGCGAGCCCTTGTGTGTAGTATTAGATAGAATTTGCGTTCTCTATTAAAGGAGTTTCTGTTCAGCTTGACCGCAAGCACAAGCTTAATACGAATTGGGTAACAATGCGGTTTGTAGGCTGATCAGATTGGCTGAAATTCGAGTTGCAATTGCCGGTGTAGGTAACTGCGCTTCCGCCTTGGTTCAAGGAGTTGAATACTACAAGAATCTGAGCGAAAAGGCTAAGATTCCAGGGTTAATGCACGTAAATTTTGGTGGCTATCATGTCGGAGACATACGTTTTGTGGCTGCTTTCGACGTGAACAAGCAAAAGATTGGCAGAGATTTAGGTGAAGCCATTTTTGCCGAGCCTAACTGCTGCGCCAAGTTCACAGATGTGCCTCATCTAGGAGTGAAGGTTGCCGCTACGCCTATGCTTGACGGAGTTGCTTCTCACATGAAGACGCCCTTCAATATCTATAACGCAGAGAAGACGCAGCCCGTTGACGTGAAGGATGCCCTTAAAGAAGTGGAGGCAGAAGTGCTGGTCAATCTAATTCCAGTGGGAAGTTGTGATGCAACGCGCTATTACGCGCAAGGTGCCTTGGATTCAAATTGTGCTTTCGTGAACTGCATACCCGAGTTTATCGCTTCTACCCCGGAGTGGAGTGGAAAATTCGAGGAGAAAGGGTTGCCTGTGGCCGGAGACGACATTAAGAGCCAGTTTGGCGCAACAATTTTGCATCGAAACTTGATCAAGCTGTGTGTGGATAGAGGCGTCGAAATAGACGAAACCTACCAGCTTAATCTGGGTGGAAACACCGATTTCCTTAACATGACTGTGGAGAAACGACTTAAGACAAAACGGATAAGTAAAACAGAGGCCGTGACAAGTCTAATTCCATACAATGTCCCCACTAGAATCGGGCCTTCCGATTATGTGCCTTTCTTAGACGACCAAAAAATCTGCTACATTTTTATTAAAGGAAGAAAGTTTGGAAATCAACCTTTCACCTTAACCGCTAAATTAGAAGTGGAAGACTCACCTAACAGCGCGGGAGTTGTCATCGACGTCGTTAGAGCTGTAAAGCTGGCTCTTGATAGAAAAATAAGCGGAGCTTTAACAGGTATTTCTTCTTACGCGTTTAAGCATCCGCCGATTCAGGTTCCAGATGACATAGCCAAACAATGGGTGGAAGACTTCATAACAGGAAAACGAGAAAGATGAAAACGCTATTTCTATCGAGAGTGCATGCATGTCGTCCTCGTAAATCGCTCCACTAGGTATCAAGGCTTTCTTCGATGCTTACGGCAAATAAAGCAATCTGTTGATTTCTGCTTAAGAGGACTCAGGTTTTCAACCTCCGCGCGCATATTGTTCCGTGAGATTCTCACTGTTTGCAGGAGTTGCTCATATCATTAACTATTTTCCTACGACTTGGACATCTTCAAACCTAATGTAGGGTGATATGCAGGAGAAAGCGGTTGCTCCGGACTCCATGAATTGCTTGTTTGAAATCCCTGAGATATTTTTGATCATGTCGAAGACCTTGCCCGAAACCATTCCGCCCTTTAGTACTTGCGTGTATTCGCCGTTTCTAATCATGTAGGCGTTTCTTATTTCTGAACTGAAAGAGGTAGATAGTGGGTCAGGATTTAACCAGCTAAATTGTTCCACTAAGATGCCGTTCTTAACCTCGGATATCATAGTTTCAAGGCTTGACTTTCCAGGTTTGACGCTCAAAGTGGTTGGTGATCCCCTAACGGGGATTGTATGCTTATTCATGATGTTGGCCAATCCAGCAAGCGATTTCAATCCATTGCCGGTAGGTTTTTCTTCCATGTTCAACGCATATTTCTGATCGTACAGATAGTTTTGGAACACGCCTTTTTCAATCACAGTTGTTCTTCTTTGGGGATTGCCTTCGTCGTCGAAGGGAGAAGAAACCAATCCAAAGTCGCGGAGTCCGTCATCTTGAATTGTGAGACAGTCAGAAGCGACTACATCCTCTTTGTTGAAAACTGTTTGTTTCTTGAATTTCAT
>JAUWZP010000080.1 GCA_030615265.1 Candidatus Bathyarchaeota archaeon | reverse complement strand
AGGAAAAAACTCCAGGAGGCGCAGCCGCTGACACACCGTTAGTCGAGAATTACCCCGGCTTTTCTGAGGGCATCAGTGGACGCGATTTAGTTGATAAAATGGCCGAGCACTGTAGAAAAGTAGGGGCTGAAATCAAACAGTTAGAAAGATCTATTGAACTAAATGTTAAGGATGAAAGAAGAATTGTTAAAACGGACAGAGCCACTTACTCAGCCTCTGCTGTGATTATTGCTTCTGGGCGTCATTACAGGGAGCTTGGAGTACCCGGTGAAAAAGAGCTTCGTGGCAGAGGAGTCAGTTATTGCACCCTGTGTGACGGCCCATTCTTTAAAGAGAAAAAGGTGATTGTTATAGGCGGTGGAAACGCAGCAATTGTCTCCGCAATACACCTTGCGAATTTGACATCAGATGTTAAGTTGGCTCATCGAAGAAGTCAGTTAAGAGCGGAAGAAGCGCTTGTGAAGGACCTCCATGCGCAAAAGGTGAATGTTCTATGGAACACGGAGCTTAAAGAGATCAGAGGCGATGTCAAAGTGAAAGGCGTTGTCCTATTCAACAGCAAAACTGGTGAGACTAGAGAAATGGATGTTGATGGTGTGTTTGTTCAAGTTGGTGAAGTGCCGAACAGTCAAATCGCTAAGGAAGCCGGTGTTGAAGTGGATAAAGATGGCTATATCATTGTTGACAGTCGTCAAAGAACCAATCTAAGCGGTGTGTACGCTGCCGGTGACGTGACCACGAGCCCAGTTAAGCAGATTGGAACAGCCGTGGGGCAAGCCATAATAGCAGCCACTGAAGCGTTTGGTTACACAAAACAACCATACTACTACAAAGGATAAAATTCGTGATTCCTTAAAGGTTGCTGGCAAAACGCTCATACACGTACGTTTAAGATGAAAGCTATGCGACGAGAATGCACCAAAACAGAGGTCTTTCTTTGTCCCTTTGTTTTTGGTTTGTGAGTCCTGTCGAGCGGGGTGCAAGAAAGAGGATTGGTGATGTCTTCACTGTGGGGACGGGTTTAAATCCAATCGTCTGAACCAAAAATTTAAGCTCATTTTGATTTCATTTAGCTAGAAAAGCCTAATTTGACGGATACAAGTGAGATTCCGGGGACGAATTTACCGGTGAAATGTAATGGTCAAACCTTCGACTTTGTATTCTCTTCTTTCGTATGTTTGAGGGGTGTATCTTCCACCTGCTTCTTTGATTTGAAGTGTTAGTTTTTCTTCTTGTTTGTTAAGGTCAATTACTACTTGTGTCATGTGTTCTATTGCTGCAAGGAATTCTTTTGGGTGAGCAGATTTTTCTATTGTCCAGTACGCAAGTGTTTTGTACGCGTATAGTGCGGGGCATATGTGGCCGAAGAACGTTTTTGTGTTTTCTCTTCCCCAGATGTGTTGCATTGCGGTTAGGCTGTTGAATATCAGCCTGGTTCCTTCGCTTATGAATTCTCTTTCTATTCTTCCGAAGAAATGGTGGAAACGTTCTGGGTCTTTTGAGCTGGGCACTTTTCTTATCCATTGGGGAGCTTTGTCATAGAAATCCGTGAATATCAGTTCGCCTAGTCCAGTTGATTCCGAAAAGCAGTCTAAAACTAGAAGTTTTTTCTCCCAATCTTTGGGCAGTTGTCTTATTAGGGGATTAAGCAGAACTAGTAGTGCTTGCGGGGGATATATAAAATCTAAATAGATTACCTGATTGTTTTCTTGTATACCTTGTTTCATGAATGCACGAAGGAATTCATGGATAAATGTTCCGGTGTCAATTTCCCATAGAACATTTTCGCCCAAGATTAGGCCTCCACCTAAAAGTTTGTCCAAATCCTTTACTCCGGTCGGATAATGCATTATTTCTCCATCCTGTTGAGTGTTAGATTTCCTCGTTCTTCCATTAAAATGTTTGTTCGTTTTCGTTGTTCATTGATGTACATGATGAACATAATACTTGTATAATTGAACATTACATTTGTAAAGGTCGAGGTGAAAACGAATGTTGAGCTTAGTCGAATTAACTGCGATGGAATTAGGAACGTTCAAGTTGATGGCAGACTTCTTCACAGATGAACCTGAATTAACCGCAAAAATCGAAAGTTTCACTTCAGCCCGCTACGCGCTTGCCACAGCCTTTTCAGAAAACTTCGGAGTTCCTGTTAAAGATTCGATTAAAGTTATTGAAAGCTTGGAGAACAAGATTAACGACGCGGATTATGTGCAAATTGAAACTGTAGGTGCAGATGAGAAGTTTAGATCTCTTTTACGAACAGAACTGGACATGTTAAGAGTGTTCGTTGACTATTTCGCCGAATCACCGAAAATGAGCGGAGTGAGTGTCATAGCTGATAGAAAAGAGGCGCTTGTCGACGCTTTCCATTGGTTTTTCGGTGGCACTGTGGAAGAGGGTAGAGAAACCTTTGAAAGCTTGATTTCTGAAATTCAAAAAGCGGCATCCATTGAAATTGAGACATTAAAGCCTATCATTCCTGTGCCGAATCCATATGAGACAGCCTTACGACAGCTGGATATTGCCGCCGAAAAATTGAGGTTAGACCCGGCGATTCACCAAATGCTAAAACATCCAATACGAACACTAATTGTAAATATCCCAGTTCTAATGGATGATGGAAACCTGCGAGTTTTCACAGGTTGTCGTGTACAGTATAATGACGCATTGGGACCGACTAAAGGCGGAATAAGGTATCACCCCGACGTAACATTAGACGAAGTGGTTGCTTTGGCTGCGTGGATGACATTTAAAACTGCTGTTGTTGGGCTTCCGTTAGGCGGCGCAAAAGGCGGAATAAGGTGCAACCCGAAGGAAATGTCGCTCGGCGAACTCGAACGACTTACTAGAGGATATACAAGGGCAATAGCCAAGTTTATAGGTCCCAACATTGATGTTCCAGCTCCAGATGTCTACACAGACGCACAAGTTATGGCATGGATAATGGACGAATATAGCCAAATTACTGGACAGTTTGCTCCCGGAGTAGTTACTGGAAAACCCGTAGAGATAGGAGGCTCTCGCGGAAGGAGTGAAGCAACCTCTAGAGGTTTGGTGTACACTATTGTTGAAGCGGCGGAACACTTGGGCATAGACCTCAAAGGCACCAGAGTAGTAGTTCAAGGGTATGGAAATGTAGGTTTTAATGCGGCAAGAATACTGCATGAAATGAGATGCAAAATCATCGCGGTTTCAGATTCGAAGGGAGGAATATACAAGCCTGACGGTTTTGACCCATTAGAGGTAAAGGAGCATAAAAAACAGACAGGGTCAGTAATTGATTTTCCAGGAGCGAAGAACATGACTAATGAGGAATTACTGGAACTCGAATGCGAAATACTCATTCCAGCTGCTTTAGAAAATCAGATAACCCAGAAGAACGTCCATAAAATAAAAGCGAAAGTAGTTGCTGAAGGAGCCAACGGCCCCACAACTCCTGAAGCCGACAAAATACTTTACGAAAGAGGCATATTTGTTATTCCAGACATACTTGCGAACGCGGGTGGCGTTACAGTAAGCTATTTTGAGCAGGTGCAAAATCAGATGAACTACTACTGGACAGAAGAGGAAGTCAGAAGCAAACTTGAAGCAATTATGAGAAAGAGTTACAGAGAAGTCCTTGCGACATCGCGGGAATATAATATTCCAATGCGAACAGCAGCCTACATGTTGGCTACGAAAAGAATAGCCAACGTGATTAAGATTCGTAAAAGAACAATGGTCATGCCCATACGTATACCAACAAAATAGCCAACACTCATCTTCCCCTTTTTCCCAACGACAAATTGGCAACTCAATAAGAGACATCTTCTAACTCTAAATTTCCCGTTTTGTTCAAAATGAACACATTTAAGATCGAGTGAACATAATATTTCATGAAGTGAAATGCTATGCCGGTTCACCTTCACACTACGATACCGAGAGAAACTGATCAGATTATCGAAGAACTAGCTAAAACTTACGGAACAAAAAGCAGAGTTATTGAAAAAGCCCTCGAAACAATGTTAAGAGTGAAAAAAGTAGGTTCATGCGAAGACTGCTCAATCAAGGCACAAATCGAAGAGCAGAATAAATTAAGAGAAACCCTAGACCTAACCTCTGTTAGAAGAGAAATTCTTGACGAACTGCTAAAAATAGCAGTTGGCGACCAAACATTTAATGGGTTTTTGAAAATCCAGAGAAACGAGGCACAAAATGTAATCGAACTACTTAAGACATCAATTAATTGGAAAACTCCAACAAGTTTTAGAGAATTCCTAACGGTTGTTGAAAAAATAAGGAATCTAACGAGATTGTACGAAATCACCTCATACAGTGAACTAGATAGTACCGCGATTTTAAGGCCTAGAGTTTTCACACGCATACCTGAACTTGTTGCCAGTCAATTATCAATTATCCTAGAAGGGATAGAAGTTCCATTCGATTTGAGATTAATGGGGAAAGACATAATTTTGAAAAAGATCCGAAATGACATTTACGCCTTGAAGAAAACAGATCATAGTCAACAGTTGTTTCAGCAGATGGAAGAAAGACTTTCACTCTTGAAGCCCTACTTGTCCAAGAACAATTTGGTTTTAGTTGGTCCAGCTTTTATGAACTGGGTTGAAAAAAATCTTGAGGGCCCCATTGCTGATTTAGGCACAGTAATTGAAGATATTAGAGCTTTTATGAAACCTGAAGAATTGCCTGAAGACCCAAACAAGTTTGTGGACGAGCTTTTCTCTGTAGGAGTGAAAATGAACTGGTTTAAAAATGTTAAAAAAACGAGGGAAGCAGATGGAAACCTCAGAATCTCATTTCAAGCATCAACACCTTCAGTAACTAATATTGCAACAGTGACTTTTTCATTGATATTAGCCACGAAAGGGTGGAAGCTGATTAGTTACTCTACTGAATACGATAACGGAAACATGGTGATCAAATTTGTTGGAGAGGGAAAAAAGGATGTTTTGGATCAACTTGTGGAGCTTAATCTTTACCGTGTTGTAAGCGAGCAATTTCTTGACACAATTCTTGTCCCCAGAGACATCTTTGACTCCTTTGCAGCCAAGGTTTTCGAAAGTGATCGAAACAAGTTTGAGGACATATACAAGAACATGGGAGCCAGAATTGCAAATGCAATACGTATGCTTGCTAAAAACGACTTGGAAAAAATTGAGCGGCTATCAAGAAGCTTCATCCTAAAGAATTTGAATCAAGTTCAACCGGACGCAGAGATCAGATTTGTTGACAATGAACAAATCACAGTGATTCTTAAGAAGATGGACCCAGTTGTGGTAAATAGTCAAAGAGTTTTGATAAAATCATTGCTCAGATCTCTGGATTATGAAGTTTCCGTGACCGCATTTCAAAATCTTCTCAACTTCAAAATAAGGAGAGTGGAAAAACCTGTTTTAGAGTCCATACCTCGCAGCGCAGCGATGCAAACAATAGTAGACGCAATGTCAGCCAGCTCGCCCAAAGAAGCCCTTCGACAAGTCAAACGCACATTCAACGAACTGTTCCCGCTCGACTACCCATGGACAATAAGGGAGGTAGGAGAACGCCTAATTGACATGTACAGAGAGATGGGAATAGAAGTCGAAATAGAATACTTCCAAGGAGGCTTCACACTCAAATATAAAACATGCCCTTACTACAAACTCGTCAAAAAAGGACAAAAAACATGGCTATGCAACTTTAGAAAAAAAGCTATAGAACACATTTTATCAAGAGTAACACACGGAGGAAAAGGCAGAATAAAAATGATAAAGTCTTTACTAAAAAACGAACATCCCTGCGAATACGCGATATTCCTAACGGAATTCCTGAAAGAATAAAGAGATCAATTGAATTGTCAATCCTGAGTAAACAGATTAGAACAGCTGTGGGCAAACCATCATGACAGCTACCGAAGCGTTTGGCTACATCAAAAGGACCGTACTACTGCAAAACATGATTCCATATGTTCGTAAGATACTTAGAGTAAGATTTAAGTTTCAAATTAAGAAGTGGATTACTCTCATTTCATCAGAGGAAAATTAACTTGGATAACAATGCTGTACTGGTAGTCGGCGGGGGCATAGCTGGAATACAAGCATCTTTGGACCTTGCTGATCGAGGGCTCACAGTATATCTTGTGGAGAAATCCCCAACCATTGGCGGACGAATGGCTCAGCTTGACAAGACTTTCCCAACGATGGATTGTTCCATATGCATACTCGCACCAAAAATGATCGAGTGCTTCCGCCACCCAAACATCAAACTGCTTACATGTTCAGAAGTTAAGGAAGTTACTGGTTCTGCTGGAAACTTTAAAGCTAAGGTTTTGAAAAACCCTAGGTTTGTTGACGCTGACAAATGTACTGGTTGCAGTGCATGCACTGAAAAGTGCCCAGTTAAGGTACCCAGCGAATTCGATATGGGCATGGGGATACGAAAAGCAATCTATATGCCTTTTCCACAAGCGGTGCCTCGCGTAGTCACAATAGACAAGGACCACTGCCTCTTCTTTCAGAAAGGAGTGTGCAGGGTGTGCGAAAAATTCTGCCAAGCGCATGCGATTAACTTCGATCAAAAACCTGAGGAAATAACGCTTAATGTTTCAAGCGTAGTTTTGGCCACAGGTTTAGAGCTTTATGACCCAGCGTCGATAAGCGAGTATGGTTATAAACGATACAAGAATGTTCTTCTATCGCTAGAATTTGAAAGGCTCATTAATGCTTCCGGGCCAACCCGTGGAGAGTTTTCAAGGTCTTCAGATAACAAGCATCCCCATAGAATAGTTTTCATACAATGCGTTGGCTCAAGAACCCAGCAAAAGGGATTACCATACTGTTCAAGCGTGTGTTGCATGTATGCCACAAAAGAGGCAATCCTGATCAGAGAACACGACCCAGAATGTGAAGTTTACATTTTGTATATGGATCTAAGAGTATTTGGGAAACGATTCCAGGAGTTCGTGAGCAGAGCCAGAGACGAATGGGGCGTCAAATACGTTAATGGGCGTCCATCCGTAATTCTAGAAGACCTTGTGACAAAGGATCTTTTGGTTCGATACTTGGACGTCTTTGGTGGAAAGATAGAAGAGTTGCGTACTGATTTGGTTGTGCTTTGTCCAGCTCTAATTCCAAGAGAAGACAATAAGGTTCTGGCAGAAATTTTCAATTTAGAAT
>JAUWZP010000081.1 GCA_030615265.1 Candidatus Bathyarchaeota archaeon | reverse complement strand
TGGGCTTTAACGTGCTTTATGGCTTTGGCTGCGAGAACCGCTGCTCCGCCAGTGAAGGCGCCGTAAACTGCACCGTACTGGTTCATGGCGTCTGTGGTTTTCTTTCCCATTCCGCCTTTTCCAATGATAACTCGGACTTTGAAGTTTTTTATGATTTTGTCTTCAAACTGGCCCATACGCGTGCTTGTCGTTGGACCTGCCGCAACTACTATCCATTTGTCGTTTTCCTTTTTCACTATGGGTCCGCAATGGAAAACCGCTAGTCCTTCGAGGTTTATGGGCAAAGATTTTCCTTCCTCGAAATATTCTAATGCTCGTTTATGCGTTGCGTCTCGAGCCGTCACCATTGTGCCCGTAACATAGAGAACATCGTTCACCTTCAACTTTCGTATCTCTTCCTCAGAAATCGGAGTTTTCAACTTGAACACAGTCATTCCTTTTTCACCTCACTTTATGGGTTAAATATTCAACTGTGCCATCAGCGTTGATTCGCGCCGTAGCTCTTCGGGCTGCCCAACACTGGTAAGCGACGGCAACTGGATAGGAGGCTGGATGCCGATGAGCATATTCAATATTTACTCCTAGCACTGTGAATTTGCCGCCAAGTCCCATAGGTCCGATTCCAGTTGAATTCGCAGCTTCATAAAGTTCCTTCTCCAACTGTGCCAATTCCTGATTTGGATTAGACTGATTAAGCGGTCTTAAAAGAGCTTTTTTAGCTGTCTTCATTGCAATGTCTGCGCCTCCGCCTACACCGACTCCTAAGATGTTTGGTGGACAAGGTTTGGCCCCAGCTTTTATCACGGTATCAATGACAAATCTTTTTAAGCCTTTAACGCCTTCGCCCGGGGTTATCATCCCTAGGGCACAAACGTTTTCTGAGCCTCCCCCCTTCGGAAGAACTGTGATCTCGATGCTGTCTCCATCTGTGACTTCCCAGTTCACGTATGGGATGAATCTTCCAGTGTTGTCCCCTGAATTTTTCCTAGTAAACGGGTCCACAGCGTTCGGGCGCAACGGCACTTCTATTGTCGCCCTCTTAGTTGCACTGCGTAACGCCGCTTCAACTTTTTCCAAGCCTTCTGCTTGAGCGCCAGCTTTGACATAGAATATTATTGTGCCTGTGTCCTGGCAAATCGGTGTGTTCATTTTTTCAGCGAATTCAATGTTGGTCAATATGGCTTTCAAGTTTACCTTGCCCGCTTCGCTGGTCTCTTCCCTGTAGGCTTGTTGAAGAGCCTCCTTGACATCTGTCGGCAGCTTGATGACAGCGAGCTTCAAGAGGTTGAAAGCTACATCTTCAATAAGGTTTCCAATCTCCAATGTTTTTCCTCCTCGGAGAGCATAGAAGTTGAAATCTCAACCTTATACCTTTTTTGTTTTGTTCCTTGTTTTGTCAGATTTTTAGTTTCAGCTGGCTCTCTCATAGAATGTTTTATCTCTACCTACGTGTAACTTAAATACGAATTCTAGTCAAATCTGTGTGGAAAACATTGGAGGGGTGCAAGGATGGCTGTGGAAGAGGAAGTTGAAACTCAAAAACGGAAATATGAACACTTAACCGACCTTCCTGGTGTAGGTCCAGCAACTGCTCAGAAGATGCGAGAGTTGGGGTTCAACACAGTTGAGTCTTTAGCCATAGCAGCTGCACGAGAGCTGGAGTCCGCAGGCATCGGTGAGAAGAAGGCTTTAGAGCTTATAAGAGCAGCCCGGTCTACACTTTCACTTTCATTTGTTCGTGCTGACGAACTATTAAAGATGCGCCGAACCGTGGCGCGTCTGACCACTGGAAGTAAAGCCTTAGACGAACTTTTAGGCGGAGGACTGGAGACCCAAACAATTACAGAGTTTTACGGGGAATATGGAAGCGGCAAAAGCCAAGTATGTCACCAGCTTTGCGTGAATGTCCAGTTGCCTCCTGAACATGGAGGATTAAACAGCGGCGTTCTTTACCTAGACACTGAAAACACTTTTCGAACACAACGCATCGTGCAGATGGCTCAAAACGTGGGTTTAGACCCCGAAAGCGTAATGAAAAACATCATTGTGGCTGAAGCTTACACCTCGGATCATCAAATGTTCCTCTTAGAAAACTCAGACACCATTATAAAAGAGAACAACATTCGCCTAATCATTGTGGACTCGCTTACTTCTCACTTCAGAAGCGAATATTTGGGCAGAGAGACGCTGGCTCCAAGGCAGCAAAAGATAAACAAGCATATGCACCGGCTTATTCGTTTGGCTCGAGCTTTTAACGCAGCTGCTGTCGTAACTAATCAGGTAATGTCTAAACCCGACGTTTTCTTTGGAAACGCTGTGCATCCTATTGGAGGGCATATCGTTGCCCATACAAGCCAAACGAGAGTTTATCTCCGCAAGTCGTCACGTGGACCCGTGAGAATCGCGCGTCTAGTTTCCAGTGTTTACCTGCCAGAAGGAGAACGCGTGTTTAAAGTGACAGAGAACGGAATTGAAGATGTAAGTGAAGATGAAATACCAACCCGCAGAAGAAAATAGCCATGCCGATGCCTTCAATCTACGTCACCAGGTTCTTCCAGCTCATTACAGTGAGACGATTTGCAGAAGCAGAACGCGTGCTCCTCCGGTTAAGACAGAAGAAATCGACAACAGAATGGAACACAGGCTATTTCCAAGCCCTTAAAGGCATGCTCCTCGCCCAGAGAAGCAACGATGACCGATACGTATTCCTATCGAACGTGAACTTCAAAAACCAAGATGAACTTCAAAATTATAGACGAGAATTTTTGAAGCAATCCAGAAACAAGCTTCATGCAGATTATGACCGCGGCTATTTCACAGCATGGGCAAGCTACATGCGAGTTCTCGCAAAACTCGAATTCGCTACTGACAAAACGAAGAGCAAAAGTCCAAAGAAGGAAGACGCTAAGACCAAAGCAAAAGCCGAGAAAAAAGTGACAGAAGAAAAAAAGCAAGAAGAAACCACTGAGGTAAAGACTGAGGTTACAGAAAAAAAAGAAGCTGAAGGGGATATCAAAACAGAAACTCCTGAGACAGAGACCGAGAAAGCAGAACGCACTGAAAGCACCGAGGCAAGCCAAAGGACATTGTTCGATTATTCCAAATAACCGATCGCGCACGAAAATTCCTAGGAAAAAGTAGGCATTTGCTGCAGGAGGAATTGGAATGAATGAGATATTCAGGCATATTTACGTGGTGAAGCTTGTTAAGCTCGAGACGTTCGGAAAGATGTCTTCGAAAGTCGTCAACATATGCATGCTCAAGGTGGTAATATGAGCGCTGGAAACTCGGAGAATTGGGTTATTGCAGTTTGTGGTCTGAACTGTGCAAGATGTGACATGTACCTGGCCAGTCATGGCGACGATAATTCACGGGATGAAATAGTCGAGTGGTTTAAGAAAGAACGCGATGAAACGGTTAAGCCAGAACAGGTAAGGTGCGAGGGATGCAGAGGTCCACTTGACGTTCACTGGAGCTCTGACTGCAAGATGATGCTCTGTGCTGGAAGGAGAGGACTTCAATACTGTTTTCAATGCGAAGACTTTCCATGCACAAGCGTGGACGAATTCAGCTCAGACGGCATATCTCATCACAAAAAAACCATTGAAAACTCGAAAAGGATGAAAGAGATCGGAGTTGAAGCATGGATCGCTGAGCAGAAAAGAAAAAGACAATGCGTGTTCTGTCCGTAGAAACACTGTATGAAAACGTTTATGCGCCTGGCCATGTTTGCCCGAGAGCTGTTGAAATAGATAGTGTGAAGTTATATTAGCGTGTCTTGCCGATTACTGAGCGGATGCGGTTGTTCCATGCCTACTAATTTGACGGCTGAAGCCAAAAAGAAGTGGAATGAAGCTTCTTTGGCGAGGAGACCGCAGGAAAAGCTTGAAAAGCTGCAAGAATTTTTAAGTTTGATTCCGAAACACAAGGGGACCTCACGTCTTTGTGCTCAGACTAAGCGTCAAATCTCAACGTTGCGTAGAGAGATTGAAGAAGGCCGTAGGCGAAGGGTTGGGCGAGGCGGTTCTAGATTCTTTATTGAGAAGGAAGGTGCCGCTCAAGTTGTCATTTTGGGTCCGACGAAGGTTGGTCGTAGCAGTTTGTTGGCTTCGGTTACCAACGCGAAAGTGGAAGTTTCAGACTATCCATACACAACGCGAGAACCCGTGCCTGGAATGCTACGATATCAAGATCTTCAGTTCCAACTTGTAGAGGCACCCGCGTTGGTTAAGGGTTCAGCAGACGGCGAAAATTGGGGTCTCCAAACGTTGGGGCTGGCCCGCAACGCTGATGGGCTCGTCTTGATGGTTGACCTGTCCCAGAATTCACTGGAGCAATTGTCTTTAATTCTAGGTGAACTTGAGAAGGCGCGTATCTTAACGCAGAAACCCCGTGCAAGAGTGGAAATTGAACGCAAACATGTGGGTGCAGGCTTGCACATTATCCTGTTTGGGCGACTAATTGAGTGCACTATGCAGGATGTTGAGGCGATGTTGAAGGGCTACCGCATCCGAGATGCAATAGTGAAAATTCATGGAGAAGCCACACTAGACGATGTGGAAGACGCCATCTTCGAAAGCACGATTTACCGACCTACGATCGTCGTGGCGAACAAATCAGACACGGCGGAAGCGACTAAGAACTTGGATGACTTGAAAGCCTTTCTTGGCAACAAGTACACGCTTTTAGCCATCTCTTGCAGAAACCTTCTTGGTTTTGAGAAGCTGGGAGCAGAAATATTTGGGGCGTTACGCATCATCCGTGTCTACACGAAAGAGCCTGCTAAGAAAGAGCCTTCTCCTAAACCGTTTATATTGAAGAGAGGAGCCACTGTTGCAGACTTGGCGAAGCTGATACACACAGATTTTTACCGGCGCTTCTCCTTTGCAAAAGTTTGGGCTAAACGCCTACGTTTTAGTCCTCAAAAGGTGGGCACGTCTTTCGTTCTTGAAGACAAAGACATCGTGGAGTTGCATGCAAAATAGGCTAGAAGATAGTTTAACGTGAAGCTCTTGCGATTCTTTCCATCTGATTTCGTTTTGAAACTGCATGGCTCTTAACGTCGCCATTTGCAGCCAAGATTATCTCGTCGGCTAGGCATTCTTCAAATGAACGCGGCTTGTGCATCGTAGCTTTTCTGGCGCCTTCAGCTAGAAAACGCAGTGCGAGGTCAACACGTCTCAGGGGCGCTATGTCTACAGCCAAATGGTAGGCGATGCCTCCGTAGCTGATCCTCGTAGTGTCTTCGGCGGGTGCAGAATTTTCCACTGCTTTAACTAGCATTTCAATGGGGTTTTGTCCAGTTCGCAGGTGGATCAGTTCAAAGGCGTTTCTCGTTACGCTGATGGTTCTTGCCTTTTTTCCAGCGTTTTTTCCAGGTCGCATTAAGTTGTTTATGAGGCGTTCAACAAGGTTAACCTCAGCTTTGCGGAACCTTTTATGCTCATGTCGTCCCATGGAGTGGGGAACACCTATTGATTTGAGCGAAATATAGCGTTTTAACCCCGGGTTTTTCGCTTCGATTCCTTCAGGGGACCATTTTCCGAAAAGTTTGAGTTCCTGCTTTCCTTTTTTGCTCAAAATGTCACCTCAACCGCACAATTACCGCATCGGCTTCTGTTTTTTGCCTAAAACCAGTTGCTTAAGTGAAATTCCGTTGACCAGAATGACTTTCCACCTTACACCGGGGATGTCACCCATGCTTCTGCCGCGTGAACCTCCGATTCCCTCAACAATAACTTCGTCATGTTCGTCTACAACGTTAAGGGCTCCGTCGCCTGGCAGGAAGGCTGTGATAACTCTGCCGTTCTTGATGAGTTGAGTGCGCACACATTTACGGATGGCACTGTTAGGCTGCTTGCTTTCAATGCCAACTTTCTCTAGGACAATGCCTCGAGCCATAGGTGCACCCCTCAGAGGGTCAGATTTAACATCAAGCCTCAACATTCGCCGTTTATAGTAGATGTCGCTCCAACGGAAATGCTTCCTTTTGTTCTGTAGCTTACGTGCAGCGAATTCACCGGTGGTTTTTGAACCCATGACTTACCTCATACCTCACGCACTCTTAAACAACAAAACACATATATAAACTGTATATCTGTTCTAACTTTTGTTAAAATTGCATGCATGCATCTGAACAGAAAGATTCGAGCGTCCTAATGTTTATTCAGTTTCTTTTGGATTTTTTCCATAATGCGATTCCAGGCAGGTGTTCCGTGCATGCTCTCGAATTCTTCTCCGCTCATGCCACCTATGTGGGCGCATTCCTTGTTTCTTTCCTTGAGTTTCCGCCAAAGATCAGGTTTGGTTTTCAGGTGTTTCCGCATCCCTTCGCGTGCGCATATCAATTTCGAATGATGAAAGCAACCCGATTGCATGCATGCAAAAAGGATTAGTGCCCTTCGAATAAGAAGGTTGAATTCATAATGTTTATATGTCAACAGTGATATCTTTGTTGATATCGTTGGTGATATAATGGCTGATCGATGGATGAGGCGAACCGCAGGTGTCCCAGGAGGCCTTCTCCGATTCTTAGTTTTAAAATTGCTAACGGAGAAGCCTATGTCCGGTGCAGAGATTGTCGAGGAAATTGAACGGGAAACAGGTGGAAGGTGGAAACCAAGTCCAGGATCAATCTATCCACTTCTGGCTTCGCTTCAAGATAAGGGTTACACCAACGAGTCACCCACCGGAGAAAGTGGAATGAAACAGTATGTGCTTACAGATGAAGGAAAAACATTCTTTGAAGAACAGGTAAAGTTTGGACAAAAGTTCTTGAAAAAACTGGAATTTCTTGCACCAATGCTCGTTGGAGGATTTCAGTTTGGCATCAACCATGAAAACTTGTGTAATGTCAGAGGATCTGCGAAAAGAGTTGTAAAGACATTTTTAGACCTCCGAGCTGCCATGAAAGACAACTTGACAAAGCAAGATGCAGAAGAAATAGCCGAAATTTTGAATGATTGTTCTAAGAAGCTTGAGAAGATTGCGCGAAGAATCAAAGAGAATGAACCCGCCAAGATTCTCTAA
>JAUWZP010000014.1 GCA_030615265.1 Candidatus Bathyarchaeota archaeon | reverse complement strand
GAGGTTTTGGTCATCTTTTGGATAGCCTCAGCTTTTTCATGTGTTCTATGCTTTTTCTTATGTGCTCTCTAGATGCGATGTCGGTTCTGTTCCAGAGCGCTCCGCCGGTAATCGCCTTAATGCCTTCCAGTGAGATTTGCCTCGCTTCTTGAATATCGTTTCCTACCCCAACCACACTGACAGCTCGAGATCTAAGAGCGTAAACATTCCCGTCCTCACTAAGCTCCATTGAAGCTGGATAAATTCGAATGGCATCACCATATTTTTCAGCGAGCTTTTCTGCTTGGTTTAAGTCAACTGGTTTGTCTCCTTCATCAGTTTTGACGCGTTCTGGAAATGTGTTGTCAAATCCACCGTAGTTGGGCGGCACCTTATACGTGACAACGGTTGCTTTCTTTTCAAGATTCACTCTTGTTAAGTTGCCTTCCAGTATCTTGTAGCATACATCAATAAAATCGTCTTTCAGTATAGGTAGAAGATTCAGTATTTCAGGGTCTCCGGGTCGACTGTTGTTTTCAAGAACCTTCGGACCCGTGCTGGTGTGAATGAAGGCATCGTAGAAGGGGATACCGCGCAGATCCGTGCTTGTTGCTCGCTTTCTTAACTCTTTGAAAATCTTGTTTATAATTTCGATTTCCCTTTCCTTATCAACTGTGGTCATAAAGGGCAGTACGTCGCCAATATCTTTGTAACAGCCCATTCCACCAGTGTTTGGACCCATGTCTCCGTCAAAGGCTCGCTTATAATCTCGGGTTTCGGGCAATGGCACCAGATGTTTTCCGTCGCAAAATGCTTGAAAGCTGGATTCTTCGCCCTCAATCTTTTCTTCAATTATTACAGGTCCATACTCGATATTCGACATGAAATGTTCGACTAGTTCTTCGCGGGTGTTGAAGTGGTCGCCCCATACGCCAACTCCTTTTCCAGCGGCTGGACGGTCAGGTTTCACTGCAACCTCATTGCCTATCTCATTCAGCCATTTGTTGACTTCTTTTTTAACCGCGGTTGTGGTGCTGTAATCTTTCGGATTGAAAACCTTGAATTTCGGGTTGATTTCTGGCACAACTTTTTGGAAGAGAAGTCTTTGGGCTACTTTGCTGGCTTCTATAGCGTACTCTTTTGTCGGACAGATTAGGGGTATGTCGGTTTCTTTTTCCACAACGTCGCGGATGCCTTGGATTATGGGTTTTTCTGGACCCACTATGCCGAAGTCAATTTTGTGTTTGTGTCTTTTGGCAAATTTGCAGATTTGTTCAATATTGAGGTCTGGGATAACGACATGTGCTTTGGCTCTTTTTAGATTAAAAGGGTTTCTCTGTTTATCTGCAACGTAGATTTCTACTTGATAATCTTGACTACGCGCGAAAACGTCTATCATCGCCGCCGCTCTTGCACCGTAAGAGACGACTAAAATCCCGACTTTCTCTGGCAGTGGCGAGATCCCCCGCAAACTTCGTTTCTATGCTTTCTACAACCTGTCTATTATGCTTACCAATAAGAATTTCCTTTCATCCGCGCGCGCTATTTCAGGATTTCTAAGAGTTTTTCTCCTTTTATGGTGATTTTGTAGATGTCTCGGCTGACTCGTTCTACGTATACGCAATTGTGGCAACACTTGGTGAACGCTAAACTATACAAACTCATGCTAATCACGTTTCTTTTTTCTTGAAAAACAGCCAGTTTTTGTTTCGAAAACGGATAAGCACGTAGTCTCCCTTAAGCTTGCTTCCTTGAAGAGTGAATTCAACCTTGTTTTCCCTTCGAGTCTTTAACATATAAGCTCCTTTATCCCAGATTTCCACAGTTCCAGCGCCATACATGCCTTCCGGAATCGTGCCTTCAAAGTCTATGTAGTCAAGAGCGTGGTCTTCAACCTGAATTGCCAGTCTCTTTACTCCAGCTTTTTTTGGCGGCTCTTTCGGTACCGCCCAGCTTTTCAACACACCGTCCATCTCCAGTCGAAAATCGTAGTGAAGATGGGTTGCTTGATGTTTTTGAATAACAAACCTTAGAGACGACGGAGCTGCCAAGTCTCATCCCACTTCTCGCTGGTTAATTTCGGTTTTGAGCGATAAATAAGTAGCTGTTAATCTTTGCCGTAAAGGTGAAATGTAAGACAAAGTGCCAAAAAGATAAAATTCCAGGCGTACACTAACAGCTTAGCCTTTGATTTCTCTCATAAGTGGAGAAAGGGCCCATGGGTGTAAAGAGGCTCAGCGAAAACGAAGCAATCGATTTGATAATTTCCATATTAAGAACAGTGGGCAAGCCATTAACAACAAGAGAAATCGAAACGGAAACTAGAAAACGTATGGTTTCCTGCCCAGATAGAACACCGATTTTCCTTAATAGACTGCGACTAAAAGGCATTGTGAAAGGACAGTTGTCTGTTGAAAAAAGAGCTTGGATATGGTGGGTCGAAACCTAAGCGCAGCCTTATGAAACAATTCTTTCGTATTCGTCCATCACCAGTCTAACCCAGCCTTCAAAGCTAACTACCTTTACGCTCTTTTGTACCTTTTCGAGCAGCCCTCGGGCTTGACAGTCTTCCCCCAAAACATAAAGGTTCACTCCACTGTCAACAACCTTTCTACAATATTCGTCCAAAGTTGCTGCTATGCACGCGTCTTGAACGTATAAGATTCCAACTTTCTCTTTTCCAGCCGCCTTACTAGCAATCTCAAGAAACGATTCATACTGTTCTCGGAAGGGAGATTTGCTTAAAATGAGAAGCAAGTTGACGCCTCCTAAAATGTTATCACAGTTTCGTTTTCCAGAAACAGACGGGTAACCTCCTCCATGGAAGCTGTCTTCAAGTTCAAGTTTTCATCGAGGTCAGTTTTCTCCAGATTCCGCCTATGCAAGGATTCTTCTGCAACGTATAACCCGACCAAGTCGGCGAGAGTTTTCAAGCGCTCATGAAACGATTGGAGACCCGCTTGTTCTGGACTTTGCCCTTCTAATAGGCAGTACAATCCATCGTCAAAGAAGAGCATTTGAGGCAGAACATCCATGGCTATCATGGCGGTGGCTATTCGAAAGCATTCAGCTGCCAGTACGCTTCCGTAAGGGGGATTTTTTACAACCAAAAGAATTCTTCTCGGCATAATGAACTGCTCCATTCTAAGACTTGAAGGCTACAACCCGGTCAGATTCCTCCATTAACTCCACAAGCCTAGCTAAACTGCTTTCTCTAACGCCACGAACAAGCTCTTTTTTGACTATGCCCCTTAGCCTTGCGCTTTCCATGCAAGCCAAAACTTGCACGCCTTTCCCTAATAATTGCGCCACCTTAGCTGCTGGAGTTTCCATGTCAGCCAAAACTTGGCTATCTTTCAAGTTGTAGACGCCGTCGATGTCACAAAAAATAGTGACTTCATGATCCATCTCAACAGCTGCTTCGGCGAAGCTGAAAACTGTGTCTGTGTTTTGAAACTGCATCGGCGAAGAAAACAAAACTATCAAGAGTTTACCCATTCTTTCACCCTTGTGCTAATGGTTGTCGGAAGCGGGCTTTTTAGTTTATTGATACTAGAGAGGAAAATCCTCATCCAAGTCGATGGTTTAGTAAAGAAAGCAGATACGCCCGCACTTGGCATGTATGTTCATTGAGTATCAATAGCTTTAATAATTGGAACATTGAAAATCGTAAGTCCGAAAAAAGAGGAATAAAACATGCCACATACGATCTGTCATTTGGAAATTCCCACCACTGATACGAAGAGGTCTGGAGAATTCTACGAGAAGCTTTTCGGCTGGAAAATCGATTATAGCTGGGGTCCTGATTATGCACTCTTTAACACTGGAGAAGGAATGTTAACCGGAGGAGGGCTAGACAGAAAAGACAAAATCACGCCCGGCAACATAATAATATACATCCAGACTGACGACATCAACGCAATGCTTGCAAAAGCTGAAAAGCTTGGCGCCAAAAAGGTAACAGAGAAAACAGAAATCCCAAACGTAGGATGGTTCGGTCTCTTCACCGACTTAGACGGCAACACAATAGGTTTATTCACTCCAAAGGAATAAGCCATCTCGATTTTTTTGTATGAATGCCTTAAGTGCTTCCACAACAAGTATACGTGCACATTCTAGCGGCTAACATAAATTTACGCGCGCCCATTTTATTCTAGTGGAATAAACGCAGAGAAAACGGGGAAAAGCGGGGGACAATCTATACGGATAATATTTCACGTTGACATGGACCATTTTTTCACGGCTGTTGAAACGCGGGAGCATCCAGAATACAAGGAGAAGCCAGTTGTTGTGGGAGCCGATCCAAAAGAAGGCAAAGGACGGGGCGTTGTCAGCACTTGCAACTATGAAGCCAGAGAATACGGCATACGGTCAGGCATGCCCATCTCAAGAGCATGGAAACATTGTCCCCACGCAGTTTACTTGCCAGTTAATCACAAGCTTTACACGGAAGTCTCTTCCAAAATCATGAAGATTCTACGCAAATATGTGGACAAGTTTGAACAGTGGGGCATAGACGAAGCCTTCTTAGACGTAAGCACTAAAGTCAAGGATTATGAAGGCGCCAAGCGACTGGCACAAAGGATTAAGCAGGAGGTCTACAGGAAGGAAGAGCTGACCTGTTCCATCGGCGTTGGACCCAACAAGCTTATGGCGAAGATTGCAAGCGACTTTAAGAAGCCAAATGGCTTAACCTTGGTTGAAGAAAAAGACGTAGAAGCCTTTCTTGCGCCGTTGCCAGTTAATAAGCTACTTTGGGTGGGCAAGAAAACCGCTCAAAAACTCAACGCAATAGGCATAGAAACGATTGGCGACCTTGCCAACTATGATCCATCTGTGCTTGCTGAGAAGTTCGGCGTCTGGGGCACCCAGATATATCTTTCGGCGCATGGAATTGACAAAAGCGAGGTTCAAGAGCGATGGGAAGTCAAATCGATGGGCAGAGACACAACCTTTGAAGAAGATACTTCCGATGTCAACCATATACTTGAAACTTTAGATGCCCTCGCAGAAGATGTGCATAAACAACTCGTAGAGTCAAATTTTACCTGCAAAACGGTCACGGTGAAGATCCGATACGAAAACTTTGAAACGCACACTCACGGCAAGACTCTACCGTTTCCAACCGACCGACTTCGTGACATTCAGAAAACCGCACGCGAACTAATCCAAGAATTTCTTCGACATGACAGAAAAGTGAGGCTAGTAGGCGTTAGGCTTTCAAATCTTGTTTCAACTGAAAAACAGAGAAGACTAATTTAGCTTTTCGTGTGGCGAAACTTGTTTGGGTACAGATGCTCCAACTCGTTATGAACGAGACATTCTTTCAGGTAGTCCTCTAATGTTTCGCCTGGAACCACTTCTATATCGTAGTCTCTGGTATCTATCGAATGCTTGTAGTTTTTGGCAGGAATAATTACCTTTTTGAAGCCCCACATCTCTGCTGCCTTAATCTTCTCATGTAAACCGCCGACAGCAGTGACTTGTATTACACCGCCTACTCCCACGTTGATTTCTCCAGTTACAGCCACGTCTTGTTTGATAGGCTTCCCTTCAATCAGCGAACAAAGGAGAATTGCCATGGTTACGCCTGCGCTTGGACCGTCAACTCCATACGCTTGAGCAAAGTCTATGTGGGTGAAATAGTCTTGGGCGATGTCCATGCCGTATTTCTGCAAGATGACGCTTCTGACCTTGTCTACGCTGTCAGCGATTATTCTCTCTTTTCCGCTTTTGGCTGTTCCAGTTACCTTGTAATATCCTTTCAGGGGAGTTCCTGATCGCTCATTACGTTTTTCTAGAAAGCCTTTAACTGTCAGAACGTTTCCCGTCGCCTCGTTACTATAAGGGTCGGTAATAATGGCTAATCCGTAAATCTGTCCAAGCCTCACTCCTTCAGGATTGATTTCCAAGAGTTGCCCCCTTTCGCTGACGTAATGTTCCAGAATCTGTTTTTGAATAGTCTTGCAGTGTTTGTCTATGGCTTCTTTGACATGTTTTCCCTCAACAACTTGCGAGCCTTCGTTCATCGCTAAAGTGGCTGCAGTCTTAACAATAGCTATCAAGGGCCGAAACTTGGTGGTTAACGCGTCTCGTTTGTTGCTCCTTCTTCGTCCTTCATCGAGTATCTCCATGCACGCTCCGCGACTGAACGGATCAAGGTGGAAACGTTTCGCTTCTTGCGCGATGAATTGAACATATTTATGACGGTTTTCCAAATTGTTCGGCATGTCATTGTTCATGCGGACAACTTTGCCATAACCATATATTCTGTCCATCAATGCAGGATGGATCTGGCTGATAGAGTCAAAGTTTCCAGCACCTACGAGGAAACACATGCAAGGCACAGGTTCTGTCGCCACAGCCATAGCAGCTGTTGCACCCTGGTCCCAACGGCTTCTCAAAGTAATGGGCAGCTGGCCGTCCTCCAAAACCGTGAGTAACGTAACGGCTCCACTCGAGTTCAAGTTTTTAACCTCATCTATGAAGAGAATTCCCATATGTGCTCGATGGACGTCACCTGCTGATACTCTTTGATGTTCGGGCGTGCCAAGTCCGCCGGTTTGTAGTGGATCCCATGCTATACTTCCGAAAAGCTGGGCAGAACCGTGACCTGTAGCGTCTACGAAGGGCGCAACCTTCTTTGAGTTGTCGACTATCAACTTTGGCACGTTGCTGGCTTTGGCTCCGCCGATTCCCTTGGCTCCCGAAATCATTCCAAAGCGTCCGATGATATTCACTAGGATTAGAAACATCAGCAAAGTTCCTGCGGGGAGGAAAGTTGTGACTCCAATGGTGACAAAGGAATCCAGTATGTATTTGAAAAAATCGCCTTTATATGAAGCCTGTAATGCCTCGCCGGTTATAATTATCTCGTTTGAATCCCAACGAACTTTCTGTTGCCATAAATAGAAAAAGCCTGCAAACAAGAAGATCGCAGCGATTACTATTAGCAGGTAAGTCACAAATTTCATTCCTATTCTCACTAGAAACAGTTTCTTAGCTTCTTTCAACTTTTGCTTGAAGATTATCTTTTTAGCTTCTCCAGGTGGATGACAGGAGATTTTGGGTTCACTAGGTGTAACGTCGTTAGGCCAGCAGACGACATCGTGAAGCTGAATCTTATGCTTTTTATATAGCTCAGTTAAGTGCGCCGCTAAGGCTCTTCCAATAAGAGACTTTCCTGTTCCCGGGTCTCCAAGCAACAGAAGGTATGGGCCTGGGGGAACCTGCTTTGTTGTAGTTGGCTTTTCCTTGTCTTGGTCTTTCCATGCTTCGTACCATTTTTCTTTCTGTAAATACTTAAGTTTATGCACCCATTCTTCGAGGCCAAGGTAACATTCGTCGAGCGCTCTTTCCTGTCCGATTACCCAGTCGAGAAGATTGGGGGAAACCGGATAGTCCCCTGTGGTTTTGAATGTTTTCCAGTTCCATTTCTTGCCCCGAATGACCTCGGTGTCGTCTCCGAAATAGTTTTCTTTTGGTTTTTCCTCTTCCAACTTCAACACCGATAAGAGAATGGTTTGCGTACTGGCTTTCAACAAAATACAATCTCTAATCTTAATATACACCTTATTTTCATGGTTTGCATATATCCCAAACAGAAATATTCCTAACCGTTTGCCTCAATTTTGCGGTCATTTCTATTTGTACCAATTAGGCAACTTGGAGAACTTCGTTGACAGATTTTCTTCATTTATTCAATTAGGGTTCCAATTTTTTCGTCCTTCACAGCCAAAAACACATTGTCTGGGTTAAATCCGTTAAGCACTACGGTTCTCGTCTTTCTCCTTTTCAGGATGCGTACGGCTTCAGGGTCTAAAATCTGGTGAATCCCAGCTTCATGCTTCTCCTTGTCGAAAAACCGCGTTAGATCATCATAGCTTAGTACATCAAGCTTTCTGGCATCAGTATGTTTCCTCGGATCTCTTGTGTATACGCCCTCTTGATCTGTAGCCTTAACAAGCAAATCGGCGTCTATTCGCTCAGCTAACATTGCAGCTACTGCATCGGTTGTCATCCCAGGCTTTAAACCACCCATAACCACAACCTTACCGTCCTTCAACGAGTCAGCAGCTTCTTCGATAGACAATGGAACCTTCCCAGCCCCTTCTCCACCAAGTTTCATGAGGAGAAGTTGAGCAACCAAACGCGAAACCGAAATTGCAGCTTCGTCTTGTTCTGGCTCTTCCAAACCCATCTCCTTAGCCACTCCAATCATTTCTCTTGCCAAGGAGCCGCCGCCTACAACCGCCGTCACTACGTGCCCTTCCCGCTTCAACTTAATCAACAAGTCAGCGTAACCACTTAACAAAGCTGGATTAAACGGAGAAGCCACAACCGAGCCGCCTATACGAAGCACAAGCCTCATCCCAAAGACCACACAATGCATACTGTACAAGCATACAAATAATAAATTCTCCCTCCAAAATAGCGGAAAATACATTAGCAATTTCGCCAAAATGTCTCTTGGACGGAAAGCCCTATGACAGAAATTGAACTCGTCTTCTTGGGAACAGGCGGGGGAAGATTCGCTACAATCACTCAGAAACGCCGAACAGGCGGAATACGATTGTTATCCAAAAACTTTAACGTACACCTCGACCCCGGTCCAGGCGCACTCGTCTATTCGTTAGAGGCTGGATTAAACCCGCAGAAAATAACTGGCGTGCTCGTTTCGCACTGTCACCCTGACCACTGCAACGACGCTGGAGTTCTCATAGAAGCCATGACCCGGGGCATGACCCAGAAAAGAGGCGTCTTAGCTGCTGCCCACAGCGTGTTAAAGGGCAACGAAAACTGTGAGCCATGTTTATCAAAGTACCACCAAACCATGCCCCAAATGGTTGTAGATGCAGAACCTGACGTTTCATTTAACCTAGGTGACCTAAAAATAACCGCAGCTAAGGCTAAGCATTCAGACCCGAGCACAGTTGGGTTTCGCTTCGAAACAGCAGATGCAGGCGACATTGCTTACACTTCAGACACCGAATACTTCAAGGGAATTGGAAAACCATACAAAAACGTTAGGCTCCTACTGCTCTGCGCCATGCGACCAGCTGGAAGTCCATGGAAGGGACACATGACCACCGAGGATGCCGTTAAGATCGTAGAGGAGGTAAGTCCAGAGATGGCGGTGCTTACACATTTTGGCATGAAAATGATATTTAAAGGACCAGCTAGCGAAGCTGAGTTCATCCAGCGAAAAACAGGTATCCCAACAATAGCAGCCAAAGATGGAATGCGCCTAAACATAAGCGAAAGAATTCAAACGCTTGCGGTGAAGAAAAGTGTGAGAGGCTTGGACGAATTCTTTAAGGCACCTAAACATTAATTATTCTGTCCATCTAATCTCTAAGTTTAATCGTGTTTAACGAGGGGAAATGACAAATGAAGGTTCTTTCCAAGCGAGGTGACATCCTTAAGATTGAAGAGGAATGGCAGAAGAAATGGGAAGAGATGGGCATCTATCATTTTGATTGGGAAGACAGGAAACGCCCAACTTACGCCATCGACACGCCGCCGCCTTATCCCTCAGGCAACTTCCACATGGGAAACGTGCTTAACTGGACCTACTTCGACATAGTTGCCCGCTACAAACGCATGCGTGGCTACAATGTTCACTTTCCTCAAGGATGGGATTGCCACGGTTTGCCAACTGAAGTGGAAACTGAGGAACACTACGGTATTAGCAAGACAGATTTGCCGCCTGATAAATTTCGGAAACTCTGCGAGCAATTTGTTGAAAAATACATAGCGATAATGAAAACAGCGATCAAACGGCTCGGATGTTCCATAGATTGGACAACCGAATACAAGACGATGAACCCTGACTACTGGAGAAGAACCCAGCTCTCGTTTATTCTTCTTTACAAGAAAGGATTCATCTACCGTGGAACTCATCCAGTTAACTGGTGTCCCAGATGCGAAACCGCCATCGCAGACGCTGAAGTTGAACACGAGACTAAAGAAGGCACCCTTCATTTCATCAGATTCCCGCTGGAACATAAAGGCCACTTAACCGTCGCAACCACTCGCCCAGAGCTTTTACCAGCCTGTGTCACGGTGGCGGTTAACCCGAACGACGACCGCTATAAACAGTACATTGGAAAAGAAATCAATGTGCCAATCGCCAAACGCAAAGTGAAGATTATTGCTGAAGAGATGGTTGACCCAGAGTTCGGCACAGGCGTGGTCATGATATGCACGTACGGCGACAAAGCCGACGTTAAAAGCGTAGCTAAGCACGGTTTACCCGTCATGATGTGCATCGACGAAAAGGGGAGAATGAATCAAAACGTTGGAAAATACGCTGGGATGACGGCTGCTGAAGCAAAAAAGGCTATGGCAAAAGACTTGGAGGAGGAGGGGCTTCTGGAAAAGACAGAGCCTCTAAGGCAGGAAGTTGGAGTTTGCAGCAGATGTAAGACTCCAATTGAAATCTTAGAGCAGAAACAATGGTTTATGAAGACCCGTAAACTAACCGAGGACGTGGAGAAAAACGCTTGGGAGATCGCTTGGTATCCCGATCACATGCGGGCACGACTGATAGACTGGGCGAAATCGCTTGATTGGGACTGGGTGATCTCACGGCAAAGAGTCTTCGCAACGCCTATTCCCATTTGGTACTGCAAACAATGCAAGGCAACCGTGCTCGCTGAGCCTGATTGGCCGCCTATCGACCCGAGAATCGAGCCTCCAAAGATTGAAAGCTGCCCAAAATGCGGGTCTAAAGAGTTTACGCCTGAAAGAGACGTTCTTGATACGTGGTTTGACTCCTCTATATCATGCGCAGTGCATGCTGGATGGCCTGATAGAAAAGATTGGAGGCAGCGACTTTTCCCTGCTGACATTCATCCTTCGGGGATTGACATCATCCGCACTTGGGCTTACTACCTTATGGTTCGTCACTTAGCTCTGTTCAACGAGAAGCCCTACAAAAGTTGCCTTATCAATGGTATGGTTCTGGGAAGCGACGGGAGAAAGATGAGCAAGTCACTTGGCAACTACATATCAACACCAGAGGTTTTCGGCAAGTACGGGGCAGACGCAGCCCGCCAGTGGGTAGCAAGCGGGGGAACTACTGGCTCGGACATTCCTTTCAGATGGGCCGATGTGGAGTATGGATGGAGGTTTCTCATAAAGCTCTGGAATGCAGCTAGGTTTGCCAGCCAACACCTACAGGATTATAGCTCAACTGAAACAGTGAAGCTGGAGCTTTTAGACAAGTGGCTGCTGAGCAAGCTGGCAAAGGTCATTGAGAAAGCTACGTCGGCTCTGGAAACATGTCAGTTCAACATTGCAACCGAAGAGATTCGCAACTTTACCTGGCATACTTTCTGTGACTCTTACATTGAAGCCGTAAAACATAGGCTTTACAAGCCAGAGACCCACGGTGAGGCCAAGAGAAAAGCTGCTCAGCACACGCTTTACGTGGCCATCTATCGAATTCTCCAACTGTTAGCGCCTGTCATTCCGCATACAACCGAGGAGATTTACCAGACTCTCTATGCTGAAGACAAGAAGCACAGGAGCATTCATGTTTCCCCGTGGCCAGTTGCTGACAAGAAGATGATGGATGAAGAAGCTGAGAAACACGGAGACTTAACAATAGCGGTAATCGAGGAGATTCGCAGAGACAAAGCTGAAAGAAGGAAGCCGTTAAACACCATTATCAAAAATGTAACCATTCATGCTGGAACCACCGAAAGCGCGGACATTCTAGATGCGGCCCAAGAGGATATCATGGGAACATGCAAAATAGAACAGATGAAAATCTTAGCGCGAAAAGGAAAAGGCAAGGAGATACGGGACCATCCAAGTATAAGATTTGTTGCTGAATACTAATTTTGAAGTTTGAAGCGGAGAACTGCGGCTATACCGCCAAAAGATTTCTTTAACATTTGTCCTTCTTCAGTTTGACCGGATATAACCTCAACTTCTGCTCTAGCCTGCTCCGCTAACTCGGCTAAGTCCTCAATGATCTCCTTGGTTTCTGCCAGAGTTAAGGTTGACATTTTACATTCGGAACATGACTTTCCGACAAGGCTCTGCTTGTAGCCGATGAGAGCTTGACTCTTCACAGTTTCTTGCTTCTGAACCCCGCAGCTGGTACATTTAACCGTTACTCTAACAAGGTCCAAGTCTTCTGACAACAACAAGGTCTTCACCGCGCCCATCTTTAAGCCTCTCTTCACTTCCTCCTCGCCATACGTAGCCAGACCCGTGTCATGTCCAATCTCATAAAGAAACTCCTGCACAATACGCTTCTCTTCCACGTATCGAACTTTCCGAAGGATTTCAGGAGCCTTATCCACAATCTCCTGAACCCCCTCTTCGCCTACGTAAGCCGTGTCAATAGTCTCTATGACCTTGTCTTTCAAAGTGTAATTGAGAAAATCTCCCTTCTCAAACTCGAACTTAGTGAACCCTGGTCCCCCAATTATCAAGCCCTTCAAGTTAGGCAATGGCAAGAAAACCTTGTTAGCGTGATCTCCAACACGTTTAAAATAGCTTATAAGTTGGGCTTCTCTTAGCCTCTCGAATCTTCGCGCTGATTGCCCCCCGGCTCTATGCTTACCGGCCACTCCTGACGTCACTTCATCAACAACCTGCAGGCGATTACCTTCAAGCGTTGCAAGAGCGGATGCAGTAGCATCGATAACCAGAATGCCATAGGTCTCCTTTTCCTTAATCAAGTCAAGCAGATGCTCCGTGTGGAATCGGTTGTCACATCGGTACAGCCAAATGTTGATAGGTTCTGGAGGGTCAATAACATAGGTTTCTACGCGTTCGCTTCCAGGCCCATTTTGTGGAATTGCTCCTGAAAAGATGACCAAACCATTCTTAGGTATCTTACGGAAAAGTCTCAGGCGCTGCATCACCTTTGTAATGGCATCCTGAACATTCTTGCGCGTAGCATCTGACTTAATATTGGAAGCCGTTCCACGCTCCTGCTTAAGAGTGGCTATAACATCGCTTACTTGGCGTCCCGGCGGAACATAAAGTGAAACCAACTCGGTGCCTCTTCCCTCTTTGCGAGTCAGCGTATCCAATGACCTTTTCAACCGAAACTTTTCCAGCGAAGTCCGTTTAGCTGTACTCAAGTTTGTGTTCCACACTAACCGTAAGCCTACATTGTAACGGAATAAATAAGAGTTGCCACAACTGAATGAGCAGATTTCAAAGTGTTTTCCAAAAGATTTTTTGTGGACCGGGCGGGATTTGAACCCGCGGCCTCCTGGGTGCAAGCCAGGCATTCATACCAAGCTGAACTACCGGCCCTCTTCGAATTCATTTGAAGGCAATGTATAACTAAACCTTTTCGATGAGCAGATAAAGTTTGGTTCTTGCGAAAAATAGAAATGCTTTAAGCAGGTACTTGATACTGGAGGTTGATACATGCCTGTATATGTTCTTCTTTCTACCCTTACCGATGAGGGAAGGAAAACTGTGAAGGATCGGCCGGAAAGGATTAAAGAAGTGAATAAAGAGATTGAGGCCTTGGGCGCGAAGGTTCTGTCGCAATATGCTGTGCTTGGACCTTACGATTTCGTTAACATTGTGGAGGCGCCTGACAACAAGACTATTTCCAGAGTTTCGTTGGAGCTGGGTTCTAGAGGAACTGTTCAAATCACAAGTCTTGCGGCGATTCCAATCGATGATTTCATTAAAAGCATGAAGAAAAGATAAAGCGCAAACTTTCCTTTGTTTATCTTACTTTTGACGGCTGTCGATTAAACCACATAATAGCCTAAGACTTTCTGCAACCTTTTCGGTAGTGCCTGTTGAGCTGACAACCTCTTAAGTATCTTCATCATCTGAGGCTGAAATCTCGCGATGTCCGTGAGACTTACCAGTCCCACGAGGTTTCCACCTTCGATAACTGGGAGTTTCTTAATGTTACGTCTAAACATGAGCTTTGTGGCGTCTTCTAAATCCATGTCGGGGTCTCCAATTATAAGAGGCTTGGTCATTATCTGGCGAACCTTGGTTTTCGTGGGGTCTCTCAGTTTTGCGATAATGCGCTTCAGTAAGTCTCTTTCAGTGATTATTCCGACGTTTTTCCCTCGCCGGGTAACTACTAGGCAGCCGATTTCGTTCTCGTTCATGAGTTTCACTGCTTCCATCACTGGCACATCGGAATCCACAGTGATGACGTCTTCAACCATAATATCTTCAACTTTAAGCATCATGTTGACACCAAACTAACCTTTATGTGTCAATCGATATAAACTCACAGAAAGCAAGATTAAGATTCGAAATAACATTTCAAGAGCCCGTATGCTGTTATGAGACCTTCGGCCGCCTGATGGCCCCCCCTTGTTGCACCTCATTGTCAGGCTGGCGTGTATTGCCGAAAGACTTAAGTATCTCAGTTACACGTTACAAGATACTAATTACAAGTATCGGGGTGAGGCACATGGAAAAAGAAAAGCCGAAAGAAGTTGAGGCACACGTTGTGATGTGCTGTGCAGAGGAAGAAGGCGCAGAAATCGCCGAAAAAATCAGAAAGAAAGTTTTGTTGCTGGGCGAGAGTTTGGGGGGCAGAAGCAACGTAGTGATGACACGGCTGAACGACGATGACCTGAAACAGATAGACGCACTTGTCGAGGTAGAAGTCTTCAAAAGCAGATCTGAAGCTGTAGCGTTCTTCATAAAAGAGGGAGTTCAAGCCCGCAAAGACCTTTTTCAGAAGGTCATGCCAACGGTAGACAAGATTAGAGAGCTAAAAGAGCAAGCTAAAAAGTCACTGAGCGAAAGCGAAACACAATAAATGCACACAAGGGCTTAGCTAGTTTTGACTGCCACCGTTTCACCGTATCTTCTAAATTCTTTTCCTTCCCTAGCCAGCTCTAAGCCCATAGCCACTTTTCTTTCTGAAATTTTTCTTATGTAGGAGCGCCAGCGTATTCCCTCGAACTCTTTGGGCAACGGTTCCACTTCCATGTCGAACTTGATCTCATTGTCACTTCTGGCGTATTCAACCTCGTTGTTAACGAATCCGTAGGAGAAGAACGATTTCCGCCTGAACTTCTGCTCATTCTTATCGTAGAAAAGCAAGCTGATACTCTTGTTGACAAAGCGACCTTCATTCCATGCCTCAGCACGGGCCATGATGAACCTCTCGCTGGACTCCATTGAAAAGACAAAATGGCTTTCGATCACGCCCTTTTCGCCGAACTGACCCTTGGATGTGCCCTTCCAGTTGCCAATAAGAAATCGCCACTCATCTAGAGGGGAACCCGAGCTCATGTTGAGCCACCTGAAACACGGCTATACTACTGTGTGATATAAACTTTTGCAGCAAAAAGATGCACGCTTGCACTCGCGTGTGCTCTACCATCTGCAATCACTCTCTCTAAGAGTTAACCTACTGGATTTTCAATGTGCACGCGCTACTAAGTGACCAGAACGAGCCCATTCCATACTGTCTTGTTCTTTGGAGGAATGTCAAAAGGCAATCCTGCATTTTCTGCTGTCTTGAACACGTCGATTCCGACAGCTTCCATGGACGGTCGAGCTCGGAACGGATGTCTGCAGGGTTCTTGCGAATTGCTACTTGCCGTACACTCAGGGCACAACTTGCATGATCCCGCTGTAAGCCCTGTTGCAAAACGATACCCTAACGCAAATGCCTGCGCCTCTACTTTGTGGACTATGCGATGTAGTTTCAATTTGATCGGATCAAACGACTTCTTGCAGTCATCTAAGAACTTGGTGCTCTTGTACAGCACTGCAACGTCATCAGCCTGCCGTATTTCGTTCTTCATCTCAGCTGGAATCAGCTCTTCAATCTGTATAAGAATCGCCCAATTGTACTTGGCTAACACATTTCTGAATTCTTGAACGCTCATCACGTTAGGCGGGCACATCAAATTCAAGCCATAGTCGTCGCAGACTGGGATGCAACACTTTAGCCGAACTCTTTCATCAACAACAATATTCTGGGCATTAAGGGATACTGCATTCGTCGCCCCCAATTTTTTTGGCAGTTTGCATAAAACTTCTAGATTTGTCTCGACTTGCGACATCAATGTTCCCATCACAAAATCAAGTCTCTGTGAATAAGAGGTTTTCTATGCGCACACTTATGGGTACTGAAACACTGAGCCACCCCTCTGGACCTTCCCTCTTAGAGGGCATTAAATAACTGGAAGCGCGTGAATTCATATGGGAGCGAGTGGCAAAATGGGAAAAAAGAAATCGACCTGCCTGCACTTGCGCGCGCTCGTAATACCTTCACCTATTGCTAAAGGTATTTATGAAGGCAAACCAGAATTTTACTTTAGAAGGAAACCTGATGGCGAAGACTGCAACCTTGTTTGAAAAATGCCCATTATGTGGTGAAGGAAAAATAAACACTGTTACAAGGGAAATGCTCGCCATTTCCACATTGAAGATTCAAACTTGCCCCGTATGCTCAGCTGAGTTTGCCGCGAAAGGTGAAGACAACTATCAGCTTTTATATTGCGAACCTCGCAAGATTGTTGGCAGAAAAGCACAGGGTCTATGTAGTTGTCGAGAACGCATATACAGGGGATGCTACCTCGGCGTAACCTTGCATAAGTCCGAATGGGAAAAAATTGCCGAGGGAGGAGAAGCTGAATTCTTCGAAAAATTCCTAGAAATGAGCCGAAAGTTTCTGCAAGGGTCGTTGCCAACCTACCCAAGTGATACTGCACCTTTTCCTCTAGAAGGAGGAGAGGTAGTTCATTATGTTTCTTCTCCAGTTTACATGGATGAAGCACAACTTTCACATGGAGAACGGGCGGATAAAGGCGACTTCATCCTAACCAATAAGCGAATTATATATGCATGCAAGCCAGAAACGGTCATTATCAACATTGAAAACATTGAACGCGTTGAAGAGACTCCCCCAGGCTTTCTTATAAAAGAAAAAGACTCTTTTGAACCCCGATATTTCTTCCCTCCTCACTATGACCCTGTTTATGCGGCTGTTAAGGGCGTTATCCGCAATTTGAGAAAGAGCCCGATAGGTTAGTAGAAAAAGACGAAGATTCAAGACAGAATTCTAGCTTTCTCGAGTGTGGTATTGCATAGAGACTAAATGATTTCATTGACCGTAGCCCTATTAACTGGGATAGAAAAAGGTTCATCGGTTGGTTTCTTGCCTAGCTGAAACAGGCGCTGTCCGTTTCGCCTAACCTCTTCAACGTCTTTAGCTCCCAAAAAATGGTTCTTGGTTTGAAGCCGAATCAGATGAGCACCAATTGTCATACAATGAAGCTTTTCTTTGTCCGACCCGCCAGACAAGCTCGCATTTGTTAGAAGCTTCAAGTCAGATCGATGCAGATTTATCCCCAGAAAAACAGAGTAGGATCACCATTTTTCAACTCTTTTCATCGCTTCCATCAAAACATGAATTCTGAATTCATAAATTAGTTAAATACCAACCCCTACAAAAGCAGAATTGTGATGATAAAAATTGAAAAAACTTTCACCCCAAACTAAACGTAAGCAACTTGAAAAGAAAATCCTGCAAATCTTCCAGAAAGAAATGAAAAAGCTCTCTAGAGACTTGCAGAAGATACTTGTCGACGATTTAGTTACGGCGTTCATCAACAGAATGGTAGTTTTCACTGAAATTCAATCAAAAACTAAGGTTTCAAGTTCAATAAAACGTACCCTGAATCCATAAATCATTTATATGGAAACAAACAAAATTATGCAAAAGGTGGGTTTGCAGTGCGTAGATCCAAACTGGAAATGTATGTCGATATCCTGAAAGTTTTGGCCCGTCATGGACCCCTAAAGCTTACCCACATTATGTACAAAGCTAACGTCAACTGTAGTGTTCTAAAAGAATACCTAGAATTTCTCATGCAGCAAAACCTAATTGAAGAAAAGACAGTTGGAAAGAAACGTATAGTCTACGCCATTACTCAACGAGGAATAACAGTGCTTAAGTACTTCAGGGAACTCAAAACAGTTTTGCCTATAGTTGAAGACGCGCAAGGCAGACGCCTACCCCCATCCCTCTACTAACTAGGAACCACAACTAAAAGCCAAAACTTCTTCTCATATTTTTAGTTCCGGCATGTCCACAGGGGAGCCTCCTTCTTCTATAGTGAAGATAAGTCAGTTTTCGAAATATTCTAGATACTGTAATCTTTCTCCACTGAAACATGCCTTATTAGCATTTCAACTAACGTTTAATAATGGTGAAAGCTTTTGCTTGAAGACCTCACGGTGGTAGCCGCAAGAACATTGGTCCAGTTCTTCTGGCTTATAATACTCTTTATTTTGATCTTCGGGACCTTATGGTTGAAAGCTGGCTCCCACAGCGTAGATCATTGACTTCATTTTACACTAGGTGAAATACGCCGGGACTACAGCGTTTTCCATGTTTCTGTAGCCTTCGTCCACATTATTGCGAATATAGAGAACTGTATCGTAAGACTTAATAGAATCTATACACCTAGATTTCTGTAGATGTGTCAAACACACATGGAGACCCGAATCTTTGACAGTTCGAAAGTTAGAAGGCACTCAAACGAGGTTGCTGCAGAAAATCAAGGAAAGTCTGGATCGCCTTAACGAGAAAATGGAAGTCTTCATTGAACTGCAAAAGCATAATTCCAAAGTTAACCCAGAAATCCCAGATGTCCTAGATGTAATGACGCTTCTTTCTTTGCCAGATCATCTTAGGAAGACTGCAATAACCATTTGCAGGCTGGAGCAGGGTACAGCGAATGATGTGGCTGAGCAGACAAAACGAGCGAGGGCTGTTGAAAGCAGCTATTTAAACCAGCTTGTTATGATGGGCTACTTGAAGAAGGAGAGGAGAGGTCGAAAAGCCTATTTTTACGTTGAAAAAGAGGTAGGGGACAAGACATGGCAAAGATCGTAGCGGTCCATTCTTATAAGGGTGGAACCGGCAAGACTCTACTCTCTCTGAACTTGGCGGTATTGTATGCTAACAGAGGCAAGAATGTTTGTCTTTTGGACTTGGACTTTCGCGCTCCAAGCCTCCATTCCATACTTAAAGTTAAAAACGCCGAGTACTGGGTAAACGACTATCTCAACGGAGTTTACGACATAAAGAAGGTTTTAGTTGACCTCTCAAAAACTCACGCTAAACGGGGTAGACTCCTAGTTGGATTAGCCAATCCAAGCACTGAAGCCATCCGAGAGATGAGTGCAAAAGACAGAAAATGGGAAATGAAAGCATTGGGACGCCTTCTGTCGCTTAAGAATTCACTTCTAAACGACATGGAAATCGACTACATCATCTTCGACACAAGTCCAGGACTGCAATATTCATCCATAAACGCCATTGTCAGCGCTGACATCGTGCTTGTGGTGAGCGGCATGGACATATCAGACATAAAAGGAACGCAGAGAATGATACATGAACTCTACGACCTCTTTGAGAAAAAAACAGGTTTAATAATGAACAAGGTATTCGCTGACTTCCTCTCAACAAAGGGACACCGACAAGATCTAGCTAAAAAACTCATGAATAACTCGAATCTGCCGATAGTTGACATGATCCCATGCTTCTGCGACATACTTCGAACAGGCGGAACCAAACTGTTCGCCAACGAAGACCCAGATCATCCATTCGTCAAAATCCTAAACAGAATAGCCACAACCGTCGAAAAACTCTAACTTGCAGCATCAGTTTTCTTCGAATATTTTTCCCTAGCTTTCTTCGCCTTTTCAACATAACCCCGCAGTTGCCTAAGCCGAATCTTTTTCTCTGGTAAAGTCTCAGGAGCATACATTAAAGGCAAAACAGCTAAGAACAAGAAGAAACTGGCCACTCAGAAAACTGCCGATGCCGGAATCTGGGCTATGTATGTAGATAGGAATACGGGCACTAGATTTGTGACAAACAATAGGATGTTTCCGATGCGTAGTACTTTTTGTTGGTGCCTGATTGCGATAAGTCTCTCCAGGATGTTAGTATGAATACGATCATAAGCATGCCAGCTGCGAATCCGTCAAGAATAGAATGGAGATGCCTTGAGACCTCCAGAGTGGGAGTAATCTCTACTATGGCATAGGCAATACCTAGCATTACAAATCCATAGACCACTACGCTTTTTCTGCCGATTGTGCCGGATAGGAATCCTCCAATCAAGACGGCCACACGCAATCAAGATTAACGCGCGCGGAAGTTTTTGAAAAGGGCCACAAGCCAATAAAAGAATCCTAAGTTGCCATAATATTTTAAGACGTTCTCTGCTCCGTAGTACAGTTCGTCACCATATTCTTTTTGCCAATATCTTTCGAAAAGGTGTAGATCTCCGTCTAAAACTGCTGAACCACAGAGTCTTCCTCCCTTCATGGCATAGTAAATGCCCATACCGCCTATTGGGAATACGTGACCAGCCGCGTCGCCGATTAATGCCCAATTCCTGCCAGAACATGGCAAATCAAAGAAATCCTTCTTCCATATTGTGGGCACTAAATGAGCAAAGAAATGTCCTTCAAGGAGTTTTAACCGTTTACCGGCTGGGTGCAAAGAGATAAACTTGTCCAAGGACTGTTTTAATTTCTTTCCTGTTCCCAAGCTCCCAATTCCAACGTTTATGCTCGTTCTTTTTGGAAAAATCCATATGAAACCCCCTTTTGGCACATATTTATGTGAGTAATAGGCTTCTATAGCGTTTTTAGCGAATGCTCTCTCTATGTACTTATTTGAACATGGAAAATTATAGCCCACAGTCGTGGCTAAAAATTCTGAAGGAATAGGCTTAAAAACGTTTTTTCTTACGAGTGACGGGCAACCATCTGCCCCTATAAGAATGCTAACCTTCACAGATCTGCCTTTACTTGTTCTTAATATCCAGTCATTCTCCCCTTTTGTTACTTGATTTACCTTTTCATCGAAAAATGTCACACTTCTATTGTTTAGTGCCCTTTGAAGCAAGTGATAGTCAAAAGTCTCCCTTGAAACTATGAATCCAGAAGGCTCAATCAACAATTTTACACAGAACCTAAATCTCTCAGCCAAAATCCATTTTACCTCTCTTTCTAAAAGTTCCTCTGGAACATCGAATTCATCCACAACTCTATCGTCAATCAGCCCTCCGCATGGCTTTTCTCTAGGATGAGAATGATCGAAAATGGCTGCTTTAATTCCCTCTTTTCCCAGAACTTGTGCACAGCAAGAGCCCGCAACCCCAGCTCCAACAATTCCCACTTCAAAACTATCTGACACCACACTAGTTCACCTTTTCCGTGATAGCTAAGACAAACAGGAACACGGCGCCAAGTAGATCTGCAAAGGCCATACTAACTTGGAACATCTCAAGATTGAACGGCACGTTCCACACTGCTAAGCCTGTCCATGATGCTACACCACCATAAACCATTAGAGCACCTTGGACAAAAAACATCATCCGAATAATGACGCGCCTAAATCGGTCATGGCAAAATATGACAGCACTAAGGAAAGAAGAATCCACATCCCCAAAGACGCATAGACTATGTTGCTCAAATCTGAAATCCAAGGCGCAGCCACCGCCACAATCACATAACACAACCCCCACATCAGGCACCAAGCAACAGCAAACCTTCTCAACTCATCCACAATATCGCCTCCCAAAAATTAGAGCCACCACCTATTTATATAGAATGCCAAACCCAAGAAAGCGATACATAACACCGTTATGATTAATAATTCACAAACCTCTATCATTCTCACGTTTTTTCACAAGTATGCGCGCTCATTGACCCACTCGAAAAGTCAAGGATGGTTATTTTCCTCAAAATATTACGTCAGAGAATGCCTAAAACTCCTCGTTTCTCCTACTCTATAGCCTTCTAGAAACTTAGAGAAATTGTTGACGACTAGAAGGTTATGCGCGCGCTCGAGAGTCTTTACTGTTGGTTTTTTCTTTTTTTACCATATTTTTAACTATGTCAACCTAGTATTTAAAATGCGAAGTGACGAAGTAACTAAAGTTCTAAAATCATTCCTTCCATTTCTAGATGTTTCTCGAATCCCAGTCGCTTAATTGCAGAGATCAATTCCGGTCTTTCCGGAGAAGCTGTCACAAGGACTTTTTTTGTTCCGACTTTTCTGATTTCATTTACTGCTACATTTATCAGCATTTCTTCTATTCCTTTTGACCTGTCCTTGGGATAAAGGTGTACGCTCCTAATTTTTCCAGCCTCATTGGCCGTAGTATAAATCGCTTGAACATACCCTACTATTTTGTTATGATCTAGAGCAACTATCTTCTTTTCAGTGAAGAAGTGAAAAACACGTTTGATAACAGGAGTTTTCAGATCGTTTTTCTTGAAGTCAAAGGTCTTGAGGTGCTTGGGGTCTTCTGAAGAATTTATAAGGTCGAAAACATCTCTAATATCATCTTTCTGAAAGTTTCTGATCTGAATTTCCTTGACATCCTCAGCTTTGAGCAAATAATCTATGTTACCGACTAGGTAAGTGATTTTCTCAAATTCTTCAAAGCCCACTTTAGCGTAGAGGTTCTTCGCTGGCACATTCATTGACACCACATGAAGAACTGCTTTGTTCATCTTCTTCTTTTGAATGTAGTCAAGTGCACTTGTCATTAATTTTCTGGCTATACCCTTTCGTCTATAGGTTGGATGCACCATAACTGTTGAAATGTAGCCTACTTTTCCTCGCTTATTAACCATTGTTGTACCGACAACTCTTCTGTCGACTTCTGCCACGAACATCTTAAAAGGCTCTTTTCCAAACAATTTAGAGAACCCCAAGAAGATTCTGCCCAATATTCCAAACATCTGATCGACCATTTTCCTTATGTGATCAGAATCAAAGCCTGTTACCTCAAATTCTTTGGCAAAAGATAGGTGGGTAACATCCAACACATCATTTAGATCAGATTTACGGAAATCCCTAATTAAAACATCATCGATAATTCCGTTCATGAGTATCTCCGTTTTTCGTTGCAATGAGTTGTCTCACTCCTTTTCATACTTTTTCCTAACTTTCTTGATGTCTTCTAAGTATTTTTGGAGACGTCTTTTTCGAATCATTTTTTCAGGCAAAGTTTCGGGAGCATATAACAGAGGCAAAACTGCCAAGAATAGGAACAAACTTGCCAACGAGAAAGCTGCGGAGACGGCAATCAGTTCAGCATATGGTGTGAATAACATTTGTAAATAGGCTGAAATGAGAAAGGGCAATATACCAACCAAATAGTATTTCTCTTTGAGTCGGTTTCCAGCCAAGTCTGCCCAAATAACCATGTAGAAGATGAGCGAGAAGATCCCCCACGCGATGCCGTTTAACACAATAAGCAAATACCATGAAAGAATAACGTTAGAAAAAAGACCAAGCAAGGCATATGCCATACCGAGTACTATGAAACCAAAGATTACAACCCGTTTTCGACCAATTGAATCAGCAAACCACCCACCTATTAGTGCCACAAAACCGCCGATTCCAAATTCCGCTATTGGAAAAAGAAGGGTAAGGTCTACCCCAAATAAAATCTCTGCCCGTGCACGCAGCATAGGTATTTCTAAAAAATTTACTAGACAGAACATAATCCAAGGGATTAGATACAAGACAAGAGATCTGTCAACTAGAACTGACCTGAAGGATACATCTACCACGCTTTGTCTGCATTCTTGCTTTGGATTGACAAGAAGGAAGAGAATTAAGCCAAGTCCTCTCCAAACTGTGAGAATTAATACGCCTATAGCGAAGCTGGATGTGCTGATAAACAATCCCACTAGGAGCATGCTGAAACCTGATGCACAAAATGTGATCCCGCCAAGCCTCCCTCTGTTTTTCTTCTTGCTATGGTCTCCGAAATACGCAAGGCAAGAAGGAAACCCCAGTCCTAACGAAATTCCCAAAAGAAAGGAAACTAGGAAAAAGTAAGCTATGTTGCTTGCATCTAGTAGGATCATCATTGCAGACGCCACTACCCCAAGAAACATCCATACATAAAGGATCATACTACGACTTGCAAATCTTTTTATTACAGTTGTACCTACAGCTGCGGAACCTATAACCGCTACATAATGGATACCAAGCGTCCCTAGCAAAACATTGAATTCTAGAAATTTTCCCAAAGTGTTCTCGAAAAAAACGTATAATGGGAAATACCAAGAAAAGGCGTTTACAACAAGAACAAATGTTGCAAGAAAGCTTCTTCGTAAAACGTCACCATCTACAACAAGCATCTTTACCATTTTACTTTTCACGCCTCAGTTTTTTAGTAATAGTATAGTGTGTCATAAAATACTTGCTAGAACATCTTCACCCGAGCCTACATCGAAACCATGTCCAATTGTAGTGGTGTCCAACAAAACTTATAAAGACTTGTTGGACAATAATACACTTAAACGTTAATGTGCGAGCGTGAAATCATGAAGGCTAAGAAAAAGAGAGCAAAGAAAGTAAAGCCAATGCGAATATTCTTCTGGTAAGCATGTGCGTTGGCCTCGTCTGCATGTCTTTCTCACAGGTCCTCAAGAGTCCCTTTTATTAACATTTGCAATTGGTATTTTACATCTTGGTTGTGTAAAAAAGAGATATTCTTTAAAGCCTTTTCAGCCAAGCTATGAATCTTACTCTTGAAGATTTTGACAGTTTTGTCATCAAAGACGATATCGACTATTCTTTCGGCATCTTTGTTAGAAATTATTGGTTTTGAAAGGAAATTCAGTATGGTCTTTTTTGTTTGTGGGTTTTTAAAGGTATAAAGAAGTGGGAGGGGGAGGCATTCATTTTTCATTCTGTTTTGGAGCTCGTCTGGTTCAAAGATATCGATAAAGTCTTCTCTTATGCCCATTAAAATGCCAAGCGTCTTGCCATAACTACCCAGTATGTCAATGTCATTTGGCTCTCCGCCGCCAATGATGGCACCAATACGAGTATGAGCCTCGAAGCTTAACGCTTTCTTCTCCATGATATGCAAGCATTCTTCTGGAGAAACTTCTATGTTCCCCTTCAAGGAAGCTTCAAGGGCTTCAGCGTCTCCTAACTCGAAAAATCTACTTGTAATTATGTTCCAGATCCTATTCATCTTTTCTGTAGGAAATTCTTTCTCCAATTTGTGAAGAAGTGCTAGAGCCTTCATCAAAAAAGCATCACCTACAAGAAGAGTGATATCTTTGCCAAACTTAGCTAAAACGGTGGGCTTTTTATATTTTGTTTTTGACTCATCAATTATGTCATCATGTATATCAACTGCTGCGGTTAGTAACAACATAACGACTTGTATGGGGATTGACTTGTTAACATCCCCTTCTACGGCCTCACAAGCAATTGAAATAAGTCCAGGATGAATAACGTCGTTCCAATTTTTTACGTAATACATGAAAGCGTCATTAATTTCATTGCATTCCATTTTTTCTTTCAGAACCTCTTTTTTTGCGACCTCTAGAGCTTTTTGACTCCTTTCTTCCAGAAACCTTTGAACTTGCTCAATTATCTTCTCTTCAGTTTTCACTTTAGTTTCCTCACTTTTTTGTGCCAACTGTGCGTGTGGCTAATATCTGCGCTTTTTCGTTTCTTTTTGGTTTGGGTTTTTGTAGTTGTTGTTTTAGGAAGTTTTGGTAGGTTTCGATGAGTTGTGTGCCTTTTGGGGTGATCTGGTAGACTTTTCTTATGCGTCCTTTTTGGAGTTCTTGTTTGCCTTTGATGAAGCCGTTTGCTTCTAGAGCGTTAAGTAGGGGGTAGAGCGCGCCATGTCTAAGTTTGATTTGATAGAGAGCCTCTGTTTTTTTGAGGATTTTGTAACCCCATATTGGTTCGTTTTGGATGAGTTTAAGGACAAGTAGGTCTAAGAAGCTTTTTACGAATCGGCGTTTCATGTCTTTGATGAGAGCTTCGTTTAAGTTTATGTCTTCCATTTTTTACCCAAGGTTATGTTTTAATGATATTGTTGGCTTTTGGGTTTATTATAATTATTCAAAGGTTGGTTTATGCTTTGGTATGCTTTTTTATGCTTTGGGTACGCGCGAACCTTTATATCGTTGTGTAGGGTCTATAAAGACTTGATATGTCCGAAAGAGAACATATTGTATCTGTGTAGAACCGAAAAACCGTCTAACAAAAATACAGGTGGAAAATATGAACCATAAAGCACGAGAAGTCCAAATCAAACTCATGAGAGGGCTTCTAGACCTCGTAGTTCTCCAGTACCTAAGAGCCCACCCCGTTCACGGCTACCGAATAATCTCAAGCTTACGAAAAAACTTCGGCGTATACTTTGGCCCAAGCACGATTTATCCACTTCTCTCAACTCTCGAAGGAAACGGCTACATCAAAAGCCAATGGGACCTACAAAACGAACGACCGAGAAAAGTCTACAGCATAACCCCCCAAGGCTTAGACCTACTCGCCTGCACAGAAGAATCACTAACTCACATATACAGAAAACTTTCACTAGGCGTAGCCAAAATAGGAATCAAAGGTAATCACCTGGGCTTAATGAGAAAAGACAAAAGAAAACTATTGTCACGAACCCAAGTCCCCAGATAGCCCAGCAACCTCCAAACTTTGGCTAAACATTCAACAAAGTGGGCGCCTAGCAGAGAGGAAAGTGAGCCCCTAGTGCGCCCTACTCAAATCTTCTCCTAAACTCAAAGGACAATCAATAAAAAGTCTTAGCGTTCTCACGAGCCTCTATGTGTAGTCCAGAACTACTAAAAGAAGCGTGGAAAGCAGTTTCTAGGACTCGGATTTTGGTTTTATCTTGTCTAGAAACATTTTCTACAGAACTTTAGTGTTGTTTCAACTAGCACTTGATGTGCTCGCGAAGCTTTGAAGCACATTCTTGAAGAGAGAAACGTAGAAGCTTAGGGTGTTCTGTTCTTTATCCAGTCAACACCCTTTTCTATGGCAACATTCCTTGCCACCAATTCACCCATAATCTCTTGGACTTCTTGTTCGGATAAGTCAATCTTGAAGCTTCCCTTTAAGTACCCCTTGATCTCCTTGACAGAGCGACCACTGTTTTCATCTAGTACTTTAGGCACAATGTTAACCATGTCTTCAAAATAATTCCAAGGCCACACCACCCAAATCCAATCTATCTGTTTGCTGTAATAATCTGGAACAAATTTTGAAGTCTTAATGTGATATATTGCCGCTGTTCTTATCTCTTTGGGGTTGAGTGTTTTCACGAATTCTTTTGAGATCTTCATGCTCTCTCCAGTGTCTGTGATATCGTCGACAATCAGGGCTTTCTTTCCAGATAGATCCGCGCTAATGGGATATCTCAAATGTGCCTTTCCATCTTTAGCAGCAGTTATACCCCAGTGATCAACTTTCACCGAGACCAGATCCTTAATTATCATCAAATCACAGATGACCCGGGCAGGCACAAAACCTCCTCTTGAGAGAGCAATTACTATATCAGGCTGATAATTGTCTATCTTGATCTTCTTCACGATTTCCTTGATATCTTCGTGTAGTTCCTCCCAAGAAGGAAGCCAGCAATCGAATTGCTCCATGAACATGCATAATTGAGAGTTCCATTTTTAATCTTTCTGTCTCTAAGACATTCAATTGCAGTATTGGAACGTATCATACGCTTCCTGATGCACGTCTATATTGACGATATGACTGATACGTGTCAGTGAAATAAAATGCAATTCTATTTCCGATTTAGTTCGAGTTTTACAAAGCCCCTAGATTAAAGCACTTTTTAGAGCCTTGACACACAGACAATTTCTTTGTCTTGGCATTGCTTTGATCGCGTGGGAGACTAGTTTTTTGAAGTTCTCGATGTTTTTCTTCATCGTTTTTATTACTTCGCCGGTTGAAACGGGTTTCTCAGCCCATACGTCGTAATCAGTTATCATAGCGACAGAGGCATAGCATAATTCAGTTTCTCTAGCAAGAACGCACTCAGGATATAGAGTCATTCCAATTATATCGGCTCCCCAATCGCGAAAGAGCTTTGATTCTGACCTTGTGGAAAATCGTGGTCCTTCTATACAAACGTAAGTTCCTTCACGATGCACTGTAACTCCTATGGTTTTCCCAGCCTTTATCAAAACTTCGCGTAATTCAGGGCAGAATGGGTCAGCTACGGATATGTGACAGATTCTTCCTCCTTGATAGAAGGTGTCTGCTCTTTTTTTCGTTCTATCTATGAATTGATGTGGGATAACAAAATCGCCGGGTTTGTACTCTTCCCTTAGACTACCCACGGCAGAGGCAGCAATTATTCTTTTTACGCCTATCTCTTTTAGCGCCCATATATTTGCCCGATAGTTGACGTTATGAGGCGGGATTGTGTGATTCTTCCCATGCCTAGGGAGAAATGCGATTTTCCTTCGCCCATGCAGGGAAATTGAGACTAGATCAGACGGTTCTCCGAAGGGGGTGTAGACCTTCACATTCCTTTCTTCTTTGAACATAGAAGGATCATATATTCCAGTGCCGCCGATTATCCCAATCTCTAAATCTTCTTCTGACATTCAAATTTCACTCTGAAATTATCAAACTGACAATCGTGCCTTTTTAGCTTTTGCCAAGAATTACGTATGATGTCAGGTTTAGGCAGTACGAAATAGTCATTGCCAAAGTGCAAAATATGGTTAAACTGTGAGCTGTTTTTGCATAAACTTTAATGAGCTAAAATTAAAAAGCACAATTGGAAAAAGCAATATCATGGATCATCTCAAAAGCGTTTTGCAGCAAATACAACCAATATTTCCTTTTGTTACAGAAAAACACTGCAATTATACAGAAATCATGGAGTAAAGGAAAACTTGCGTCATGTTCGATTAGGCTTGCTTGTGCCCTCGTCTAACACCACAATGGAGTGTGAGTTTAATCTCATGCGCCCTAAACAAGCAACGGTTCACACGGGTAGAATTCGTTTACGCGAAGTTGCTGTTTCTGAACTCCTAGACATGGAGAAAAAAATAGAAGAGGAAGCATTGAAACTCGCAGATGCCAAAGTCGAAGTAATGGCTTTCGGCTGCACTTCTGGAAGCCTGATTCGTGGGCTAGGCCATGACAAGGAAATAGTTTCACGAATAGAGAAGGCTGCAAACATACCAGCTGTTACAACTGCGAGAGCAGTGGTTAACGCGTTAAGAGCCCCTAATCTATCAAGAATCTCGGTTGCGACACCTTATACGGATGATATTAACATTCTTGAAAGGAGATTTTTGGAGCAAAACGGTTTTACAGTAGTGAAAATCGAGGGTTTGGGAATCACAGACAACTTGGAGATTGGTCGGCAAAAACCTGAAACCATTATTCGAATGGTCGAACACGTTGATACATTACAAGGTGAGGGAATCTTCTTAAGCTGCACAAATCTTCCCACAGTAGAACTTATTGCCAGTTTGGAGAAGAGATTTGGAAAACCTGTGATTTCCAGCAACACAGCCACATTGCGGTTCATGTTGAAACGAATAGGCTACAACCATGCTTTAGAGGGATATGGCTCTCTGTTTTACACGCAATGAAGGCTTAGGCAAAAACAGTTAATGTGTAACCTATGATTTGATCTGTCTTTCCATCAGAAATACCACAATCATTGCCACTACAATGCTAATTGTGCTAAACACAATCATATCGTCGGTCCATCCGGGTTCTCCGATTAAGCTTGTGTTAACTACGAAAACAATTCGAGCCTGCTTGAGGTTGCCCGCTTTGTCTATTGCTTTAACGTCTAATATGTGGGTTCCATCGGTTAGCTGGTGGAACGTGTAAGTTGTGTTCGTTGTTGCATTAACCCATGGGTTCTCATCTAATCTAACTTCGTAGTGGTCAACATCAGATAATTCGTCGAATCCGCTCCAAACCGCTGTGAGGTAAGAGGATTTTATTTCGCTGCCATTTCTTAGAAACTTTATTGAAACAACTGGAGGAGTGGTATCGACGATGAACGTTACCGATGACTCTTGTGAACGGCCGAGGTGGTCAACGGCTTTTACGTAGATTTCGTGGCTTCCCTCTGTGACATCTAAAAATGTGTGGCTTGTGGAGGTTCCCTTGCTGGTGTATTCTTCATCATCAATTTTTACTTCAAAAATAGCTATTCCTGAACCATAATCTTGACCAGTCCATGCCACATCCACATTTGAAAAAGCAAAAGCGCTTTCATTACTTGGAGATGTAAACGAAACGGTGGGTTCAGTGTTGTCCATTGTTAAGCTAAAGGATTTAGTTGATTCTTCGTTGCCCAGGTTGTCTATGCTGTAGTAGTGGAGTGTGTGTATGCCATCTGCAAGGTTTGAGAGAGTGAACGGTGCAGTGTATTGTGTCCAAGATCCTGAATCGACCTTATAGTACGTGTTTGCCACGCCTGAGATAGTGTCGGAGGCGTTCAGCGTGAAAGTTGTGTTTTCAGAAACGTAGATTGCTGTGTCCACTACGAAATTTGGATAAGAGTAATCTAGGCTTGTTATCGGAGGAGCAGTGTCTATAGTAGTTGAATGAGTTGCGTTTGAATCTTCTATGTTGCCAACCGAGTTTATTCCTCTAACTTCAACGACAGGTGTCTCAGAAGACAACGGAGGAGTAGTAAATGTGAAATTCTCTACGACCTCATCATATGCGCCGTCCACGGCAGATGCTTCGAGCCATTCGCTTAAGTCTATGCTATAGTCTACTTGAGTGATGGTGTTGATTGTCAAATCTCTGCCTGTTCCTTGAGGATTGCTGTTTGGGTATGGAACTTCGGTGACAAAACCCGCGTATGTGAGGGTTGTATTATTCGTCATATTGGATGGATAGAGAACCAGCTTTGTATCTGGAAACGTGTCTACGATGTCCGGAATTGTATCACCATCGCTGTCTCGCCACCCTACTTGTCCTTTGGTGCCGTCTGAAAGAAACCATGCAGAGCTATCCATGAGCCCCCCAGACCCTTCTACATCTGAGACGTTCAGATAGCCACTGTATTCTGTTGCACCATCGTATTCGTCGGTTGCGTAAAATATGTGGCCCATCTCATGTGCTGCCACGTTATCCATGTTTTCGATGTCCCAGCTATTGTTGTCGTAAGTCATCACGAGAAAAGGGCCTCCAAGATACGCATATGCGAAGAGGTCATCGGCGAACTTTCCGTCAGCGTCGTTTGAGCTGTCCGCAACGAAGATAGCGAAAGCCCAGTCTGTGTTTAATTCTGTTCGCAAGTCGTTAACGTAGTCCCTGATCTGGGCGAAATAGTCCGTACCGGAATGTCCTAGGTAAGACATTGCTTCGCTAATCCATAAATCCTCATCAGTAGCTGGACGACTTACTGGTTCATAGCTTGTTGGAACTTGGTAGTGGATGCTATAGTTGAAGCTTACAAAGGCGTTTGGGTTCTGGTTTGCCCACCAAGATAAACCATACTGTATCTCGCTAATCACATTGGACTCCTCAGCAGAAGTCCAGTTCTCAGTTGAAATGTCAATGGTTCCGTTACTTTCAAGGAAGACTATTCCAACCGCCACGCTTCCAATCAAGTATTCGCTGGTTTCATAGTAGCCTGGAGTGATAGGGCTGTTATGATGTTCCGGAATGTCCGGAGGAATCAAGGCGTCGCTTAAAGCAGATAAAGGCTGCTGAGAGGCTTTTCCAACATGCATAACGTTGTCGCTGTAGAAAACTGAAAATGACAGTGTAAACACTATTGCCAAGAAATAGAGATGTTCAACTCTTCGCCTCGTCATTTAGATGCAACCTCGGAATGTTGCCTTTTCTTTAAGAATGGCTGAGTAAAAGTATTAAGTATTAAGAATCAAGAGTACGAATTACCAATACATGGCAATAAAAAACAACGGAAAGATTACCGACAGACTTCGAATTAGTTAGAAAGGCTTCTTTCGGTTTCCGTTAAACAGTGTATTCTTTCTCTCTTTCCACCAATGTTATGTTGCTTTTTAGATTGCTCATGAATCTGCTGAAAAGCTCTGGATAAGCTCCATGTATTGGAAATATCTGCTTCGGCTTTATCGCTTGCAAAGTTTCCTTCAATTGAAGAGGCATTATGTGTCCTGAAATGTGAACGTGATAAAGGGGCAGACAGTAATGGTTAAGCCAGTTAGTCATTCTTCCATAGTCAATCTGCATCTCCTCATCGTAAGGCTCAGACACAGACGAGATGTAGCAGCTGCCAGATTTCGGTTTTATTTCAACAAGTTCTTCGAAATCATAGAAAGAAAATGCTAAAACCATGCGGCTCTGTTTTTTGGCAATCTTGGAAGAGTCAACGACTTTCGTTTGGTAGCGCTCCATTAGTTCTCGTTCCCACACGTAATACCTTTTTTTGGCTTTCTGGAAAATCATAATGTGCTCATCGTTTAGGTTTGGGATTCGAA
>JAUWZP010000065.1 GCA_030615265.1 Candidatus Bathyarchaeota archaeon | reverse complement strand
GATTTCAGTATTGGCCGCGGCCATGATCTCTGACCCGTAGATTCCGAAGATAAAGGCGTGTGAGTCTGCATACTGCTGCATGAACGTCGCATGCTCTGGCCACATGTCAGGATGGTCAGCTAAAGATATTCTGGACGGCAGGGCATGTCCCCAATCTACGACCAGTTCCTTTTGCCCATCATATGAAGTCATGAAGTCGATGAGCTTCCACGCGGCATCCGGATTTTCAGTGCCCTCCCATATCGACAAGCTCACGGTGAAAGCCATAGTGGCGTTCTCTGTGCCCATGGGCATGACTGCCCATCCCGTGTCGGCCCAAACGTCAGGGAAATCTTCCTTGATGTATGGTATAGCCCAGTTGCCAGTAATCGCCATGGCGGTTTTATTCATTCCGTAGGCTTCTCCAACCCAGCCAGCTCCCACATCTGCAGCTGAAAACCAAGTATTCCCGTAAAGACCAGCCCACCAATTCAGCGATGCCACCGTTTTTGGGTCGGTTGCCAAAGATTCGTTAAAGTTTGCGGTCAAAAACTGTCCTCCATTCTGATACACGAAGGGTAGCCAACGTGGTATATCGGTGCCCTGAACCAAACCTGGGATGCCTAGTGTTGTATTAATCGTATTGGCGTAGGACTCAAGCTCAGCCCATGTCGTTGGTGGACTATTAGGATCCAGTCCAGCCGCTGTGAACAGCTGCTTGTTGTAAGCCAAACCGAGAACCGAGAAGTCTTTTGGGAGTCCGTACAGCTTTCCTTCCCACGTGAAAGCATCTAGCAACGCAGGAACGAAATCCGCTTTGTCTTCAGCCGTTATGTATCCGTCAAGTGGAAGCAGAACTCCCTCGCTCATAAATCTGGGAGCCCACTCACTGCCTACGTAAAATATGTCAGGGGCTGTTCCAGCCGCAATCTGAGTCAAGATTCTCTCATGTGATTCAAACGTCTCGTATTTGACCCTGATGAAAGGATTCAGCAGCATAAATTCCATAAACATCTTTCGATACTTTTCCTCTTCCACGGGACCCGCGGACCAACCAGAGAAACGTAACACTGTTATTTTTGTAGCCTTCTCTAGCTCTGTCAAACGCTCCTGTATCGACGCTATGTCCTCTAGCGATGTACCAACATCCTCTGCTATATCTGCTGTGGCGTCTGCGAGATCTGACACGGTTCCTATTAGTGTCGCTTGATTTTCAGTGTTTTTTGACAATTCACTCATTATAGTTGTTGCGTAGTATATCGAACCAGCCGAAATTAGGATGGTGATGATCACTGCAACAAGAACTACTTTCTGCCATGTCGTCGCTTCTGATGACATTTTTTTTTACATCCTCTACTTTTTATCCTTTGTCTACATGGCAATCTAATGTTTATATAATTTGCGTTTGCTTGAACGTCGCATTCGGCTGCATATCGTTTAAGTATAGTTGGGATGAAGAGATAAATTGGTGGACTGAATGAAGAAACGACGGCAAGCTTTGATCCTTGCTGTTTGGGCCGTGGCTTTAGTAGTTGTTTTATTCATCTTTACTGTCAAGCAGGATGAGCCGCTAGCAAGCTACCCTTTGGCGAAGTTTAAGCGAGCATTAGACGAGCCAATGTTGGAACCTAGGGGCGAGGGCTTCGAGTCCCTAGCTGTTTATAACCCCGCCGCTGTCGTGGTGAATGACACCGTGTACCTCTTGTACAGAGCTCAAGACAAGGCCCGAGTCTCCTATATAGGGCTTGCACACAGCAAGGATGGCACTCGGTTCGAAAGGCTATCGCAACCCGTTCTATGGCCCGAGTACGACTACGAGAAGAGGGGCATTGAGGACCCCAGAATCATTGTGGTAAATGAGACGTATTACATGACTTACACAGGGTACGACGGCGGCAGGGCAAGGCTCTGCATGGCGACATCAAAGAACCTCAGAGAATGGGAGAAGCTAGGTCCTGTGTTCCCCGAGTGGCTGTGGACGAAGTCTGGAGCGATCCTTCCGATTAAAGTCGATGGCAAGTACGTCATGTATTTCGGCGACTCCAGCATCTGGATAGCGTACAGCGATGACCTAGTGCACTGGTCGGCGGATCGTGGTGACGTCGTTTTAAGTCCAAGACGTAATAACTTCGACGGCAGACTCGTCGAGCCCGGGCCACCTCCTATGCTTACAGAGGAAGGGATCCTTCTGATATATAATGGCGCAAGCTGGGAGAAGGGATATTCTGTCGGCTGGGTGGTCTTCTCAAAGGAGGACCCCACAAAGGTTGTTAAAAGGGCTGAGGAGCCCATTCTTGAGCCTGAGAAGATGTGGGAGAAGTTGGGTCAAGTACCCAATGTTGTGTTCGCTGAGGGTTTCGTGAAGTTTGGGGGGACGTGGATGCTCTACTATGGAGGGGCAGACAAGGTTATTGGTGTTGCGCTGGCACAGGGAAAGCCCTTCATCATAAGCCCTTTAGGAATAGCCATCACATTGGTAATCGTTGTGGCTGCAATAACAGGTACAGCAGTTCTTCTCAAGACATAAAGAAAATCTGTCCCATAGTATGGAAAAATTGGAATACCAAAAAGCGTGCACTACTTGAAGCTGGCATAGATGTTTCAGGTCGAAAGAAGTTAAAATCGTAAAGATTGCTTAAGCCTTTTCAGATGCTGCCATTAAAGTCTCTCATAACAATGTCTGTAAGTAGTCGTTTCTCTGCTCAGTCTTTAAAAGCTAGTATATAGCCTAAGAGTTCGTCTAAATGTGCAGTAGCAACGCAACAAACTTTATCAGCTCCACCGTAATAAACGAAAAGATCCTCATCAATCACTACTGCTCCCTCGGGAAATACCACATTTGGAACATCACCAATCTTTTCATACCTTTTTTCTGGCTCTAGAATCGGATGAGGTAAACGGCTCTTAACCTTCGAAGGATCTTTTAAATCCAGTAACGCAGCGCCCGCCCTGTAAACCGAGTTTTCATCCACACCATGATAGATTAAGAGCCATCCTTCTCTCGTTTTTATCGGAGGCGGTCCAGCACCAATCTTTGCAGATTCCCACCTTTGTTCGGGTTTCATCACGATTTTGTGTTTATACAAGCCTTTAAGGTCATCAGAGTAACCAATCCAGATGCTTGGTCGATCTGTACCATACTGGGTACCTACCCAGTTGTGTGGTCTATGAAGTACTGCATATTTGCCTTCAATTTTTTCAGGAAAAAGCACAGTATCTTTGTCATCAGTTCTAGGTGGAGTGAAAATACCATATCTGGCAAAACTACGAAAATCCTTTGTGGAAGCTAGTGCCGTGCGGGGAGGGCCTCCTCCGTGCTTAGCGGGTTTTGAGAGAGCAACGTAGGTTATGTAGAATTTGCCTTCTAATTCGGTAATTCTTGGGTCTTCGCATCCCCATTTTTCGTATTCTTCTTGGGGAGCGAAAACAGGTTTGTCTATTGCTCGTTGGAAATTGAGGCCATCTGTGCTAACGTAGTGACCAAGCCTAGAAACGTATTTCTCGTATTCTCCAATTGCACGAGGCAGTAGATGAACCTGCCCAGCTTTATATACAGCACCTGGATTGAAAACTGCTTTTGATTCCCACCAGTTTTTTTCTGGTAGGTTCAAGGATGGGATTGTTCTTATACCGTAGTAGTTTCATATTGGAATGGTTATTTCTTAATGTTTTTATCTCTTACACGCGCTTGGAACAAAAGGCGAAATCCTTATACTCTATGTTAAATGCAATCTGCCTTATCATATCAGTGACTGATGGAATCTTCATGTTATCAGGTGACAAAGTGTATTGATAGACCTGTTTTTTCATCTCTCTCCAAGTGAAGGAACATTAATCGCTTTCTTAGCGGGCATTTTGTGTGTCCTTCTAAGTTATTTGTTAATAGTCTTCAGAAAGAATCGAATGACTCGCTTTGTCTTTCGTGATATGATAACCGTTTTTGGCTTAGGTGTTCTCTTGCCGGTGTGGTGGATAGAAACCAACAATCTCTCTTTCAACGATTTCGGGATACCTGGGGAAAATTGGATCTGGGCTATGCTCGCAAACGTAATCTTGGCATCTTTGTTATTCACTATCTTTTATTTTGAAGCGAAGGGAAAGGATCAAAGACTTGATTTTTCTGGCAAAGCAGGAACGGTTTTCTATCTATTGGTAGGGGTGCTTTTTGAAACTTTATTTTTCTATAGTTTCTTAAGACAGCTTTTTGAACAAGCCTTTGGCATCATTCCTGCGCTTTTGCTTACTTCTGTTTTTTACAGTTTACATCACATTGGCTTAAAAGAACAAATGAAAGGTGCAACGCCGGGATCGGAATTGATAAAACTCTTCTTTGTAGGACTTCTGTATTCAACCACTTTTAGAATTTTCAACTCCGCCCTTGCAATTTTCCCTTTTTTCCTCGGAGTTGGAGTAACTTACGACTTGGTTGTTGAAAAGCAGTGTAAACCGCTTTCATGGAAAGTCGCTCTTTTAACATTATCCCTAATGATAACGAGTGCAGGACTCATGGTTTACTTCTAGAAAAGAAAAAGTAGGTTCAAATGCGCGCGCAAAACTGTAAAGCACCTCCTCAGCATTTCCCTTAGAGGGCAATAAATGCATGCATGCAGCAGAGAGTTACGGTCTGGTTCTAACGATCTGGTTTTGCTCTTGAGGATGAACTTCTGATAAAAGGGAGATGGATATGTGGAAGAATGAGATTACTGGTAAGGATATTAGGTCAACTTACATATGGAATTCGAAGGATCCACCTTTTGCCTGTGGATCTTGTGGAGCAGTATATGAGTTCATAGAAGCAGAATTCTCACTGCCCTTCGAATGAAACGTAAAGAATACTTTCAGAGTATAAGCTCGCTTATGTCGTATGTGGCAACGCATACGACCGTATCAGCACCTCCATAATAGATAAGGAGTTTGTCATTGATCAGAATCGACCCACAACTAAAGACAACATTGGGAACCCTTCCAAAACGCTCATAGTCCGCTACGGGCTCCAAAATTGGGTTTTCAGAACGGTACAGAACTCGTTCAGGATCATCCTTATCAAGAAGGATAGCACCAAGGCAGTATATTTGCTCAAAGTTTACACCGTGATATATGAATAGCAAGCCTTCGCTGATCTCTATTGGTGGACCAGCTGCACCTACTTTCCAGCAGTCCCACTTCTTCAACCTAGGTCCTATTATTGCCTTTATGTCAAACCAGTTCTGGAGGTCCTTGGAATATGCGATACAAATGTCTGGATCAATTCGATGAAACATAACATAGTGTCCACCAACTTTGCGAGGGAGAATCACTGCATCCTTATTTCGAACACCTTTGAATGGTGTCAATTTTTCACCCCAATTCCATCGCTTATTAAGCAGATCATCTGTTGCAATGGACGTTAAGGCGATCTGATGTGTGCTTGAAAAAAAAAGATCATGTAACGCTGTGTACGCCATGATACATTGTTTATCCAGCACGGTTAATCGAGGGTCCTCACAGCCGCCCTTTTCAGCATTGTTTGTTGGCTCGAAGACAGGAGACGATAATCGTTCTTCAATGTGATAACCATCTGACGAAGAGGCGTATCCAAGTCGAGACACTCCATCGTTGCCGACAGCACGATATAGAATGTGGATCCGCCCACCTATGTGGAGAGCCGCGGCATTAAAAACTGCGCGAGCTTCCCAGGCATTTTCCACGATCGGCTTAAGAATAGGGTTCTCTCGAAATCTCTTCATTAGTGGTCTTCCTATTGGTCATCTTGGATGCATGTGACTTTTTTGGTTTGTGAATGGAGACTATGGATTTAAGAGTTGTGTCATACACAGACGTTGCTTCTTAACTCCTAAATGTGGGTATTCCAACGAGTTCATCCAAGATCTTCCTTATTGTCAGCATTCCTACCAAGTATCCTTTTTCATCTACTACTGGCAGATGCCGTATGGAATGTAAAACCATGAGTCTTCTAGCCTTCGCAAATGAATCCTCTTTCTTCACTGTCAAGACGTTTTTTGACATTACCTCTTTTAAATGCGTGTCTAGGGGCACCTTTTTAGCGACGCTTCTCAGGATATCTCGTTCTGTGAATATTCCCTTACATTTTCTTCCATCATCTATTATCACCAGTGCCTCAGCATGTTTTTTGAAGAGTAACTTGACTGCATCTTCAATTGTCGTCTCCTCCTTTGTTATAACCACGTTTTCCGCCATCAGATCTTGAACCTTCAACTTTTGTGGACCACCACGACCATTTCTAAGCTGTTTTGCACATTGTTAACCTCACTAATCTCCTTCAACTTCCTTTAGAGGTCTATTCATTATACTTAGCCGACAAACTAAAGGTTTCCTATTCCGTCGTTTAGAAGAGATAGATCTTGAGAATCTGACTGATTCGCACAAGAGCCTCGTAATATGCCAATCATTGGCTTACTCACTTAGAGTTTCTAGTTCGAGTGAAGCAAGAAGATAAGATATTGTAGCTTCAGCTCCTTGGTTCAAGTTCAATCCGTGAGGAGTTACCCCGTCATAGCAAGCACCAGTGTTAGGGTCACAAACCATTACATTCTTAGAGTTTTTTCCTAAGAACCAGTCAAATGCAGTGTGGGCTACTCTTTGATACCGCTTCTCTTTAGTTGCTCTAAAGCCAGTCACAGCTGCTTCTACCATACACGACGCCTCAATTGGTTGTTGATCGTACAAAGCTCTATGAGCATCCCTCTTATACCATCCTTTGTTGCCAATTGGGACAAATCTATCATCAATTACCTGGAGTTTCACTAGAAAGTCAAGACTCTTCCTAGCGATCTGAAGATATCTGTCATCTCCAACAATATCATATGCTCTAAAAAGGGCTTGTGATAAACGCCCGTTAGCATAGGTTAAGTATGGCTCAAACCAGCACCAATCAGCAGAGGAAAAATACTGATATCCTTGTATGAGTTGATTAGTCAAAGACACGATGTTCTTAGGGAGATTCTGGTCATGACAAAAAGCCTCATAATAATGGCAAAGACCCAGAATCGTAAAAGCTTTAGTCCTAAGACTCTTGAAGTTGGATATATGTTGAAAGCCTTTGTCAAAGATCTCCTTCGACGTACATTTAATGCCTTCAGAAAAACCAGTTGAAATCACAACCCCGCAAGCCCAGAGAGCTCGTCCCATGCACTCTTCTGATCCCACATCATCGAGGAAACCGCGGTCAAAACTGAGTAGATTGTGGAATTTGCCATCGGGTCTCTGCATATGAAATAAAAAACTCAAATATGTGTTGACCAGCCTTCTTGCATCGGAATCGTTATGAAGCTGAAGGAATCTCACGCATGCAATAAGTGCTCGCGCGTTGTCGTCTACAGTGTAGCCTTCTTTTCTATTTGGAATCGAGAATTTGGTATGCTGTAGTATACCTGTATCGTCCGTCAGAGCCTTCAGACTATCTAACTTGATAGTTGGGTTAATGACTTTCACCTCTTACTCTTCAAGGAGACGGTTGAACAACTTTGCATATTCTTCTGCAACTTTCGGCCAAGTGAAGTTTCTACTGTAAGCATAAGCTTTCTTCTCCAAGCTGAGCCTTAGTTCTTTATCTTCTAAAAGTCTGTCTATGCATTCAGCGATTGAGTCAGGGTTTCTAAACTTGCACAGTAATCCGCGTCCCTCTGCTAAAGCCTCTTCAGCGTGAAGGTATGGAGTCGATATTATGGCCTTGCCTGTTCCCAGAGCATATGCAAGTGTTCCGCTGCTTATCTGATTCCGGTCAACGTATGGAGTAATATAGATATCTGTTGCTTGCAGATACCTAATCAGTTGCCTTTTTGAGAGAAAGCGATTGTGAAACCTCACATGCTTCCATAATCGGAGTTCATCAACTAGTTTCATCAACCTCCTCCGATAACGTTCACCCATAGTCTTCCTAACCTCAGGGTGGGTCTCTCCGATCACGAGGTAGAGAATTCTCGGGTCTTTCTCAACAAACGAAGGGAGAGAGCGAATAGCATATTCGATGCCCTTACCGCGACTTATCAACCCAAAGGTAGACAAGACTATTCTTCCTCTCATGCCAAGGGTAGCCTTGGGCTTTTCACTAGTGACTAATGGGACATCGGGACAACCATGGGGAATAATGCTGATTTTTTCACGGTGGGTGTCGGAGTTCTTTAACAGTCTCGTAGCTGTTCTCGTCATAACAATGATTGAGGCACTATGGTGTACGATGTTTCGTAAGACTTTTTGAGCCGTCGATCCAAAGTTTGGCACGATAGTGTGGAGTGTAGTTACTACTGGTTTCTGAATACCCTCGAAAAAAGAGTTGATGTATTCTCCCCACTCTCCTCCAAAAAGTCCAAATTCGTGTTGGAGGTTCACCAGATTAATTCTGGATAGATTAATGTAGCGAGCAGCTTGGATGTAGTCGTCTACGGAGCTCCGTTCAATTTGGAATCTAACTTTCCGATCATAGTTGTAGATTGCTCCGTCCTCATTTATGGCGACAACTCTTGGCGGTCTGAATTCTTGAAGCTTCTCTATGGCATCGACCAAATCTTTTGTGAAGTTTGCTATGCCGCACTCTCTCGGGGGATAGGTGCTTAGGTAAGCTATCCTTTTCGCGTTGACACTGAAAGCAGATTGTTTTTTTGTCACTTTGAAGTGTCACCTTCTCGTGTGTGCACGTCTAGATTCTTGACTATTGTCGCTCCAATTATGGTTCCGCTTGGTATTAATATCTCCTTTTTTCCATCCTTTGTTCGCAGAATTGTGTGCATCAGTTTTATTTCCTTCACGAATCCTGTTTGGCCAGACAGGGTAACCATGTCACCATGTTTGAAAGGTCTGGAGATGACCAGAAACATGCCTGCAACCGCATGGGTTAAGACTGTCTGGGTTGCAAAACCTACTACTAATCCCCCGAAAAAGACCCTAAAGTCAAAGCAGCCGAATGGCTTATTCCAAAGATTGAGGTCATTAGCGACAGGAGGACAGCGATTCCGCCTATCTTTGAGATCGTCCTGATGGCAGAAGCGGTAGGGTGGTTGGACACCTCCCTCACACTATGATATATCACATTGCCTATTGCACCTACTGCTTTGTAGCCAAATGAGAGAACGATTATGGCGTTGATGTATGGAATATATTGTGCATATGACTGCGCGCGCACATTTTCAGTCGTTTCAGAACAAAACTGACTTTTGTCTTTACGTACCTGTGTTTGTCTAGTTTTTTCCGTCTGTTCACTTCTCTGTTCTGAACAAGTTCACATCTGTTCTTATGAAACTATGGTCTTTTTC
>JAUWZP010000013.1 GCA_030615265.1 Candidatus Bathyarchaeota archaeon | reverse complement strand
TGTTCGCGGTCAATCTCTCGTTTCAACTCGTGCTTCAAAGATGTGGCGTTCTCCCTTACTTGTTTAGGTAAAGAATTCAATTCGATGTTAGCGTTGATTCCCATGCCAACCACGACAAAGTTGGTTATGCTGTCTCTCGTGTTGGCTTCGGTTAGGATGCCGCACACTTTTTTGGTGTTGATTAGAACATCGTTGGGCCATTTGACCTCAGTCTTCAAGCTGAAAAGTTGATTGATGGTTTTAGCTACAGCCAGAGATGTCATCACCGTTAGTTTTGGAGTGTCTTTGACGCTAAGTCTTGGTCGCAGAATTATTGAAAGCCATATTCCTCCTCTTGGAGATATCCATTTTCTGCTGAGTCTTCCTTTGCCACGGGTTTGGGTCTCTGCAAGAATTATCGTTCCTTCTCTGGCTCCTATGGCAGCTATTTCCTTTGCCAAATCATTTGTGGAAGTAACTTCAGAAAACCAGTGAATAGTTTTTCCGATGAGGTTAGTTCTGAGGTTCTCTTTAACTTTCTGTAATCTTATTGACTCTGTTCTTCGCATAGTTCTATCAGCAGTAATTTTCATTCTTTCAACACAGTTATTTACGTTTCCCAGAAGCTTGAACACCTTCTATGTTAGCGAAGTAATCAAAGCCAGCTTCAGCAAGTTCGCAAGCCTTCTCTAATCTTCTAGCAGCTTTCACGTGTGTTCGTCACTTTCGAAGTTGACAAGGTGTGTGTAGATAAACGTGTCGTTGATGTTCTTTTTCTCAGAAGCTCTTTGATATCTGGGACATCCTTCATGTGTTAGTGTTCCGTTGGTGCGCACGCCGTACGGTGTCTTCATTAAGGGTTTAAATTCGAGATTGGTGTACTATTATGTTTCATCATTGGCAACAAGTCACAAAGATGGAAGGAAGAAGTTTGAATCAAGGTAGAGTAGTCATCCTCATTCAGGTTTTAAATTCCTTCGTAGGAGGCATTCTCGGTGTTGCGTTGCCATTGATGATGAGAGAAAGAAACATTGACATAGTTACTATCGGTTTTGTATTTGCTTCGATGCCGATGATCTTTCAGCTTGGAAGAATGTTATTTGCCACGGTCTCTGATTTTTGGGGTAGAAAACCATTCTTTGTTTTACATGGATGGTTAGGTGTCATTTCATATTCAATTTACTATCTGGCTTACACCCCTCTGGATTTTCTATTCGGGAAGGTGATGGAAGGAACCAAGGATGGTTCTTTATGGGCAGTGAATAGGGCCTTCCTTCTGGAAAAAAGCGAGAACAAGTGGAGAACCTTAGTGCACCTGAGGACGACAGCATATATCTCTTTGGCTGCCGGAAGCCTACTAGCTGGTTTCTTGGTAGTCGGGTTCCTTTATGAGGGAACGTTGATGTTATGTGTCATAATTGGAGCTTTTGCGATTCCCCTACCTTTGTTGTTAGTTAGGAGAAGAAAGAAGAAGTTGAATGTAACAGAAGCTTTACATTTCTTGGATTTCAGAAAGAAAAAGAGGATTTTCAAGATCTGCCTAGCTTTGTTTTTTGTAATGGGAATATCTATCGGATTTCTAAGTGGCTTCGTCTTTCCTCTGTTCTTGAGTGATAATGGATTTGACACACAGACAATTGGAGTTCTCCTTGGCTTGCAGATCTTATTGGCTGGCTTGTTCTCGTATATTTTTGCGGGAAGATTCAAGATAAGAAAACTCATACTCATAACTGGAGTGCTCTACACAATCGTACTAACATTGCTTGGATTTTCCAGTTCAGCCCTTGCCGGTGTCCTTGTAGTTGTCTACGGTATTAGCGAGGGCTTGCTGAGTATCGTTCACGAGGGAATATTATCAAGAGTCACAAACGAAGAATCTTATGGAACTGACATAGGATTGTTGATGATGGGTTTACACAGCGGGCGAACGGTGAGCCTAGCCATGACAGGGCTTCTCATATCAACGCTGGGTTTTGTGGCGCCGTTCTTGCTGTCAGCCTCAATTTTTGTGATCTTCTATGTAGCTTCCTACTTTGTCCTGAAAGAATAGTGTAAATTCATCAACGGTTGCCAATTCTCATTTGGCGACAGGCTTTCACTGCAACAGCAAGCCAGATGGAGCAAACACCAAACACCCCATTAAGGTCTACGAAAAAAGGAGTTTACAGGGGAACTGGAGATATCTCCCTTCTAGGACTCGCATAGTTCTATCAGCACGTTTTTGAGGCTTTTAGGGTGGGTAAAGGCTATTTTTCTGCCCTCTGCTCCAACTCTTGGTTTTTCGTCTACGAGAGCTATTCCTTTTTCTTTCAATTGTTTAAGAAAGGCTTCTATATTTGTGACTTTGAGGGCTATGTGATGTATGCCTTCACCCTTCTTTTCAATGAACCTTGCCACTGCGCTCTCTGCGGCTGTGGGCTCAAGCAATTCAATTTTTGCTTCGCCAGCTAAGAGAAATGCCAACCTTACCTTCTGGTCTTCAACAACTATTGTCTTTTCAAGCTTCAAGCCTAAAATGTTCTGATAGATTTGCAGGGCTTCATCAAGGTTGCTAACTGCAATGGCTATGTGGTCTAATCCAACGATCATGTTTCCACCTCTGCCAATTAGATTGTATCATGTAGTCCTATAAACAGTTAAGCTTCGAGCCAACATTCCCTTTAGCCGCACGCGTGTTAAAGTTTAGCGCCCTGCTCTATGTCGTCTCTTTAGCTCCGCAGCAGCTGCAGACGATGTATCCCTGTTTCATCTTTTTCTCGATGAAGTTCCTGCACTCTTCTTTGCTTAGAAATAAGGGTTGACCACATTTCTCGCACAGCGATTTCTGAAACTTAACCTTGGTCATCATTTAACAGATTCCAGCGGCGACTCATTAAGATTTCGCAAACTCTATCTGAACATGCGTGCAAGTCCTCCGTCCCGATTATCCATTTTAAACTTTATTAGTGGTTCAGTTATTGATTTACAGGTGTGGAGAGAATCAGTCCTTGTCAAGTGAGCGGAGAAGGACAAAATACGACATTTACGCCGATATAATAGAAGTTATTGCAATGAAGGGTCCATGTTCTCTAACCAGAATTTCTTATGGAGCAACTTGCCAGTAGACAGAGCAAAGAAGATCTTGAAATTTCTGGTTTCACACGGGTTCGCAAGAGAAGTAACAGCTGGTGATTCGCGAAAATTTAGGGCAACCAAGTGGGGGCTAGAATACTTGAAGACCTTCAAGCAGATGCAACGGTTCTTCGCTGCGTTGGAGGAGCCTGTAAGGGTTAAGATTCCAGAGGTTGTTCTTCCGAACCGTGTCACTACAGGAGACAAAGAGCTTGATAGCTTGCTGTTTGGGGGAATACCTGAAAACTACTCGGTTATATTAACTTCACCTTCATGCGATGAAAGAGACTTGATGATTAAGAGATTTCTGGAAACAGGGGCGAAGAAAGGTCAAACTACGTTTTACGTTACCATAGAGGCAAGTGGGGTAAGAGCTTTAGCAGAAGAATTCCAGTCAAACTTTTACCTTTTCATCTGCAACCCGCGAGCAGATGCAATGATAAAAAGCTTACCCAACGTATTCAAATTGAAAGGTGTAGAAAACATCACTGACATCAGCATCGCTTTGAACTCAGCTTTTCGCAGATTAGACACGTCAAAAAGTGGCCCAAGAAGGGCTTGCATCGAAACAGTCTCAGACGTACTACTGCAGCATCAAGCTGTTTCAACCCGCAGATGGTTAACCGGACTTCTTCCAGACCTGAGATCAAGAGGCTTCACCACTCTGGCGGTGATGAATCCTCAGATGCATTCTCCACAAGAGGTTCATGCTATTCTAGGGCTGTTCGAAGGAGAGATCAATATTTACGAGAAAGAAACCGAAAGAGGTTTAGAAAAATTCCTGAAGATCAGGAAGATGCATAATCAAAGATATCTGGGCACCAAATTGCCTCTAAAAAAGTGAAAAACTGAACACATGAAAGAAGAGAAAAAAGTAGCTGTAAGGTCTAAACTGCTTGGTTTAGAGTTTCTATGCGCCTATTTTTCCCCAAATAGTGGCATGTTGGGAAAGACCTGAATGCCATTCTGATCTATCGAGTATGGCACAAGATTCGGGTTGACCTTGGCTTCTCTCATCTTTTCAACTTGTATCGCTCTCGTTGTAGTTCCTCCTGAAAACAGAGTCTGCATCATGATAACTCCGTGAACCAGGAATTCTTCTTCCACGGCATTTCGTTCAAGACCCAAGTACTCTAGTTCAGTGGTCACAAGACTGGTAACTCCTAAATCCGCCAGTGATTCAATCAAATCCACAACAGCAGTCCTTCGTTCTACAGGATCTGGAATTCGGTAGATAAGTGATGCTAAAGTGTCCACCACAACCCTTTTCGCTCGCGCGCCGGGCGCATGCCGATCTATCTTAGTGTGATGAATTTTTACTTGCAAGTCCTTGATTAGTTCATCAATGGGCAGTTGCTTGCCTCTCAAACGCGCGTGTAAGCTACGGCCTTCTTTGTCCAGCTTCTCTCTCAGCATAGCTACTCGCGACATTCGCGTGGCATCTATGAAGGCAAATTTCCCCTCCTCCTCTGCTTTCCGAAAATCCCACCCAAATCCTTGCATTTCAGAGTAGAAGTGATCCTTACTTTCGTCTAGGCTGACAAAAACTCCACTTTCTTCATGTTCATAGATTCCTTTGTACAAGAATTGGCCGCACATAATGGTCTTTCCGGTGCCTGGTCCCCCGATAACAAGAATGACTCTTCCTTCGGGAAAACCTCCTCCAACCAGCTGATCTAAGCCGTTAATTCCAGTGGCGATCTTTCTTGGCAAGTTACTTCACCTTTGATAATCTCAAGTAATTTCTATAGGTATTTATGCCTTGTGCAATACAATAACGCGAGGTAACTCATTGAGCGGAAAGATCCTTTTAACCATGCCCCGGTATGGGGAGAACCCAAAAGGCGTTCCAGAATCGGCGAGATCACCCCTTGTATCCTCAAGTCCCTATGCATATCTCACGACTTACAAAGTAACGCCTGTGTTTAGAGGAGCACTCTTAACGTAGTAACAAATTGTGACTACATAATGTGAGTTCTCCTTTTAAGCCTCGAACTACAGCTTCATATATTGAGGCATAACAATGAGTCGGAAAATTTCTGTTCCCTCAAGAAGTAAGACAACATTAGATTTCGTTGAAGAAGATTTGGTGGTGGGTAGACGCGCAGTCATCGAGGGAACAGGGACACCGCCCGCAGTGAAGGTTTCTGGCACAGTTTACTGCGAAGGAGACAACACCTTTGAGTGCAGTCTCTCAGCAGAAAGCATGGAAGCCGAAGATAACGTAACGATTCATGGGGACCTGATAATAGAAAAAGATGTTGAAGTGGAAGATGGCCGCCTGGAAGTTTACGGGAAGATGACTGCAAGACGTGTGGGTGTAGATTCTGTTCTTTATGTGACCAAGGACTTAGCGGCTCACAAGGTTGATGTTTGTGGAGGCCTAAAGGTAGACGGTAATGTAAGAGTTGAAGACATTGACGTATGTGGAAGCTTCAAAGCCAAAGGAGAAGTAGAGGCGGAAAAAATAGACGTAGGTGGAAGTGTCTCAATCGAGTCTAAAGTTGACATCGCAAATTTGGAGGTAGGAGGCGCGGCTAAAGTTGGAGGCGGGAAAATTCGCGAAGTAGAAGTGGGAGGAAGCTTCGAGTCAAAAGGCTCACTAGAATTTGAACAGATAGATGTGGGCGGAGTTGTTCGACTCTCCAACAAAAATAAGGGTGGTAGTATAGAGGTTGGTGGCTCATTTAAAGTTGAAGGGGATTTAGAGTTCAAAGACATCGACGTGGGAGGCAAAGTAGAGATAACTGGTTCCGCCGAAGGCAACGAAATAGAAGTGGGAGGCAAAGTAGAAGTAGGCAAGTCGCTACGGCTTTCTGAAACCCTTGAGGTTGGAGGCAAAGTGGAAGTAGACGAGGAGGTTTCAGCAAGAAACATTGAGGTGGGCGGAGTATTACGGTCAAGAAAAGCCACGGCAGAAGGGCGTGTAGAGGTTGGCGGTGCAATAATTACTGTTGAAGGTGTAACGGCACATTTTGTTGAGATAGGAAGAAGAGGCAAAGTCCAGGGACCTATAAAGGCAGACCAAGTTATCATTGGTAGAGATGCACATGCAGGAGACATTTACGGAAAGAAGATTCTACTCAGAAGGGGAACGCGCGCAGAGAACGTTTACGGTGAAAACATTATCATCGACTCCCACTGTCACATAAGCGGTGAAGTACAGTATACCGGTGAAATAAGGATGAGCGAACACGTATCACTGGCTAAACCACCGCAAAAAGTAAACAAACTCCCTTTCTGAAAAGCCTGCGCTTGCAAACCAAACAAGCTCATAAAACTTGTATCACATAACTATCGAGCTGGAAGGAGAACAACCTGGGAACACTGGACAAGCTAAGAAAAGAATTCGGATTCATACAGGGAAACTACCTGATCCTCATCTTAAGCTGGATTCTAATGGACTTCGCAGGAGAATTAGCAGCCCCCTACTACCCAGAATACGTGAGACAACTCGGAGCCACTGAAAGCATCGTCGGCATAATTGGATTTGTCGCCTTCATGGCGTTGGCATCAGTTCAATTTCCCGGAGGATATCTAGCTGACAAATACGGAAGAAAATGGCTTGTGTCCACAATGACGTTTGGGGTCGCACTGTCATACATCTTCTTCGCAATCGCCCCAACATGGCACTTCATACTGATCGGAACTCTAGTTGCAAACCTCTGCTTGCTTTATCAGCCCGCTCTACTTGCGATGATGGCGGATTCGATGCCCCCTGAAAGACGAGGTATGGGCTACTCCATCATCAACCTCATTATGAGCGTAACCACCACGCCAGCAGCTGCAGTAGGCCTCGCGCTGATAGTTCAATTCAGCCTTGTGGGAGGTCTGCGAATTGGCTACACGGTCATCGTGGTTTTCTTTCTTGCCGCGGCAACTCTTAGGTTGAGATTGAAAGAGAGCATAACGAAGAATCCTGGGAAGATGCAGCTGAGGGAACTCGTTAACTCATATCCAGAAGCCCTGAAGGAAGGAATAGGCATCTGGAAGCTCGTTCCACGGTCAACTTTCTTTCTTTTTATATCTGGACTCCTTGTAAGGTTTTCTTTCGCTATAACTCAGTTCAACATGCTATTCTACGTATTGGATGTGCTTCTGATTTCAGAGGAAATCTGGGGACTCGCCACGATCGCTTTGTTCACGACCATGATCATATTCGCTTTTCCAGTGGGCAAACTTATCGACAAGATCGGAAGAAAGGTTCCGCTTATTCTGTCGTTTCTCGTGATGCTGCCCGCAATTTTCCTGTTCATCTATGGCGATGTGAGGAGGCTTTTCATCGCCCTGCCCCTCTTTGGAATTGGGCAGCTTCTGGCAATGTCTGCCTATATGTCTCTTCTGGCGGACTTGGTTCCACGAGAACAACGAGGAACAGTCATCGGCTCCAGTAACTTCTTCAGTTACATGTTCATGGCTTTCGGTTCACTAATGGGAGGTATTATCTACCAAGTTGTTTCCCCTCAGATGCCGTTCTTTATCATGATCATTGCCATAATTCCCGCGCTGTTCCTGATGCTTTTCCTTGTGCATGAACCAGAGAAAAGAGAAGAATAAACCTCAGAAACGTGGAAAAGTTGTCAGAAAGAATCTAAATCTTCACTATCTCGCCATTTCTTCCCACGTTTACTCTCCAATCGCCTTTGAACGACGTGACAAAGCCATTCTCAATCTGCAAAGTATCTCCAGCCTTTAACGGCGTAATCTTGTCGTCCCATAGAACAAAGGTAATCGTGCCAGTTTCGTCTTCAACCTTCAATTCGAGGATTTTATACTCAACTCCTCTGCCAGAGGTTACCCGCTGAACCTCAGCTGAGCTGACAACCTTAACTTTAATGTTTACCCGGCTCATTCCAGGTTTTAAGTCACGAATATTCAACCACTCTCTCCCCGATATACAAACAGGTGTAAAGTAGTCTGCTGCCTCTTATAACTCAACTTCTAGCCTCTTACGCGTTCCTTTAAACCGACAAAAAAAGCTATGAAGACGTTATGCATAGATGGAGCCTACAATAATGACAAGATATTATAGTTGAAAGTATACCCTTAAATGGAGCGATTTAGATGAGCCCTCGAACAACCGCGTCCACCGCAATGAGATTATCCATCACAGCAATTTTCACATCCCTCGTATTCGTAGCAACAACAATATTTTCCATCTATGTCCCGCAAACCAGAGGCTTCTTCAACATCGGCGAAACCATGGTTTTTACCACAGCGCTGCTCTTCGGTCCTTTTGTCGGTGCCTTCGCTGGCGGCGTCGGCTCCATGCTCGCTGACCTTTTCTTAGGTTTCCCCCATTATGCCCCAGCAACTCTTGTCATAAAGGCATGTGAGGGCGCAGTTGTAGGCGTGCTCAACCGGAAAAGACTAAGGTTTAGTTCCAAACTCCAATGGAAGGCCTTTACGGTGACCTTCGGCTTAATCGCTGGTGTCTTGCTAGGCGCCATAGGATCCCTCTACTACAGCGGATCGGTAGAGCTGTACATTGGCTTTCCGCCTTCTGAAAGCCCTACTCTAAATCTTTTTGTTCCAACAGAATTTTGGTATACTTTAGGAGCTTTAGTCGTTTTATTAGTCGGTTTAATGGGGTTTGTTTTTGAACCTGAATTTGGTTGGCTAATTATCACGACACTAATAGGGGGTTCAGTGATGGTGATAGGTTATTTTATTTATCAACTGTTTTTCCTTGGTCCGCTGTTTGGCTTTTATGTTGTGGCAATAGCTGAGATTCCTGTGAACATTGGTCAAATGACAATTGGTCTCATAGTGGCTCTTCCAATAGTGAGGGCAATATGGCGTTTCTTGCCTTCCCTCAAGAGTTAAGGCTATCTTAAGATGTTCAATTTTTAAGTTACAAAAAACAATGATTAACATCAATGTTGGAGGCTAAATATGACTAGGCAAACTTTATCGGTTGGCAAACTTGAACCAGACTTGCTGAAGCAGCTTGTTTTTACCTGTTTAGGAGCGGCTAACTCTCGTGTGATTCTGGGTCCAAAGATTGGAGAAGACGCCTCGGTGATTGACTTTAAAGACAAAGTTCTTGTTGTTCACTCCGACCCCGTAACTGGCGCTGTAGAAAACATCGGCTGGTTAGCAGTCAACATCGTCGCCAACGATATCGCAACTCGCGGAGTTAAGCCCCTTTGGATGCTCATCGTGCTTCTTCTACCGAGAAATATGGATTCTGCAAAGCTGAAACATATAACTCAGCAGATTGACAAAGCAGCCAAAGAGTTAGGCATCGCCGTTGTAGGTGGACACAGCGAAGTTACGTTAGGCATCAAAAGACCCATTATAGTAGCAACCGCCATGGGTGAAACAAAAAAAGAAAAGCTTGTGCAATCGAGCGGAGCAAAAGTCGGCGACCAAGTTATTCTATCCAAAGGCGCAGCCATCGAAGGAACAGCCATCCTAGCAAGCGAATTGGCTGAATCGCTCCAAAGAAAGATTAACTCAAGAGTTGTTAAGGACGCCCAGAAGTTCATCAAAGAAACTAGCGTGGTAGAAGACGCCTTAACTGCGGTCAAGGTTGGAGGAGTCCACGCTATGCATGATGCCACCGAAGGCGGAGTTGCTGCGGGGCTTCAGGAAATCGCTTGGGCATCCAACGTCGGCATAATCGCTTACGAAGAGAAAATTCAGGTTTACGAAGAGACAAAACTGATCTGTCAAGCATTAAAAATTGACCCGCTTAAAACCATAGGTTCAGGCGCATTAATAGTCTCTGCGAGTCCTGAAAAGACTAGGGAAATCGTAGACGCGCTTCGAGAAAAAGGCATTGGCGCCTCTGTTGTCGGTGAAATAGTGGACAAGAGCAGGGGTTCCTATGTTTTGAGAAAAGATGGAACTAAGCTGGATTTATCGGAGCCTGTAAAAGAAGAGTTGTGGAGGGTTTTAGGGAAAAAGTTTTGAAGAGTTTGCGCTGAACGGGGGAAGTCGCGTAAACCTTAAGATTTTTCTATCACAATAATCTTCAGTATACCGCTGTTCACAGAATCGGAGCATGTTACAATGAGGGTGTCTTCGCAAAAGTTGCTTGGCGTTATGAAACGTTCTCTTACGCCTAACAGACCTTACCATGCTCAGTGGCTTTTGACTCGGCGGTGCAATTACCGTTGTAGAGGCTGCAACGTTTGGACTGACCAACTGCATGCAGAAGAAGTGTCTACCGACGAAGTTAAGAGAGGACTGGATGTTCTCCGAAAGCTGGGCGTAGTGGAAATCGTGCTTTCAGGCGGAAACCCTCTGCTTCGAAGTGACATTGACGAGATCATCGATTATGCTTCCCGCTTCTTCGTGACAACAGTTTACGACAACGGAAGCATGGCAATAGAGAAGATAGACGCGTTGCGCAAAGCTGACTTTGTTGCGATCTCTTTGGATACTCTTGATGAGGAGAAGTTCGATTATATTAGAGGAGTACGCGGAGCTTGGAAAACCGCGATGCAGGCATTAGAGACGCTGCATGATGAGGGCATTCAGGTGGGGGTGTCGCCCACGATCTCTCAGCTTAACCTTTACGAGATCATAGACTTTACGAAGCATTTCATTGACCGTGGCATCCCAGTTTGGTACTGCCTCTACGCTTATGATTATCCAACTGAAAATCCATTGTTTGCGATTGGTAAGAAACGAGACGAGTTTGAGATAGTTGACACAGAAGCCATGGCTAAAGTATGCGACACGCTAATAGAGATGAAGAATGAGCATGAAGGCATATACATAACCACAAAAACGCTTTTAGCACTTAAACACCTCTTCCAAAACAACCAAAGAACATGGACGTGCAAGGCGCTTCAAGCATTTTTCATGATAGACCACCTTGGAAGAGTGGCGGGTTGCCACCGCAAAGAACCAGTAGCTTCAATATTCGAGTTGCCAGAAGTTTGGGACAGCCAGCGACTTCAAAGCCTAAGACAGAAATACAGCGAGTGCACCCAATGCTCCTATCTCTGCTACATCTTCTATTCTATTCACTCCGACGTGAAGAGCAATTTAGGCATTCTGCGCGACCAATGGAAAAACATCAAGCTGCTTCTGGCAGAAAGACACGATACAAAAAGTTGAACTCTATAACCTAGTTCTTCCATGCCTGTAGGGTCGGGTTTCATTATACTTTAACTTGCCCAGTATGCTCTTTACCATCTCCTCTTTGAGCCCTAAATCGCCGACCATATGGAAAAGCCTGATGAAAGCATCCGCTATCTCCTCTTTGAATCCCTCTTTTTGGTCGTCTCTCCACTTTTCCATGGCTTCAGACAGCTCTGTGACTATCAGCATCAGATAAGTAGGCGTACTGTCCCAGTCAACTTTGAAGCCTTTCAAGTTAGCTACCTGCTGGGATTTTTCAATTAGCTCTTTAAGGAGCCAATCCTTCTTCTCCTCAGCTTGCTCGGTCATGTTATATCTCCTTCAGTACTGAATTCCCTTCACAGTTGGAATATCCTTCGGATGCTTTATGTCCAAGATCTCGTTAACAAAGTCGGCGAATTCGACGAGTTCCCTAGGCGCGTAACGTCCAGTCAACACAACGCTTGTCTGCTTTGGCACAGTTTTCAGAAATTCAATCACTTCGTTAACGTCTAGAAGCCCACAATGCATCGCAAGGTTAATCTCATCTAGAATAAGCAGTCTCGGCTTTTCTTTAACGATCTTCTTGGCTAACTCTAATCCTTCTTGCACCAGCTTTTTATCTCTTGCATTCAGCTTGTCGAGTCCAACCCAGCCTTTTCTCCCAAACTGAAAGATCTGGTATAGAGACGGAAACTTCTTTCTAAACTTGTACTCACCCGTGTTTTTCCACCATTTCAGAAACTGAATGATCACCACTTTGTAGCCGTGACCCAAGCATCTAAGCGCCAAGCCTAAAGCGTTGGTTGTTTTTCCCGCGCCTTCGCCAGTGTACAGGTAGACGGTGCCCCATCTTCGAGCCATACGGAAAACCCCTTCAATAAGACACATAAAGAAGCTAGAGCTAGCAGGTTGGACAGACTTAGCTGTAGTCTGCAACTATGCCCTCGCTTTCAATTGGACGTAGAACCTGAACCTGTCTGCTTCCATGCCTGTAAACGGTTATTCCTTTGCACCCCAGCTTAAAAGCAAGCCAAAAAGCCTTTTCAATATCGTGAGGCGTCGCCAAATTCGGGAAATTAATAGTCTTCGAAACCGCGTTATCCGTGTATTTCTGAAATGCCTCCTGCATGCGCACATGCCATTCAGCGCTGATGTCGTGAGCTGTCACGAAGAGCTTCCGAATGCGCTCAGGAATCTCTTCAACGCCTTGAATCGACGTTCTCCTTGCAACTGTTGACATTAGCCCCTCACTGTAGAAGCCCTCTTTCAAAGCAGTTGTTTCAAAAATCGGATTAACTTCGACGAGGCTTCGACCTAAGCTTTCAGCAACTTCACGAACGTAACAGATCGCGAAGAGAGGTTCTATTCCCTGCGAGACTCCTGCAATTATGCTTATTGTACCTGTTGGCGCAATCGTTGTCACGGTGGCGTTCCGCATCGCCTTGTATTTCTTGGCGAAGACGCTATTTCTAAAGTTTGGAAAACTGCCTTTTTCTTCACCTAGTTCCACGCTCATCTTTCTAGCTTCTCCGGTGATGAACTTCATAAGCTGCCCAGCAGTTTCCAAGGCTTTTTTCGAATTGTAGGATATGCCCAGCTTTATGAGCATGTCGGCAAAGCCCATTAGACCTAAGCCTATTTTGCGGTTGCCCTTTGTGATCTTCTCGATTTGAGCCAGAACGTAAACGTTGGCATCTATGACGTTGTCGAGGAATCTTACCGCCAGCCTCACAACTTCTCTTAGGCGCTCCCAGTCTAGCTCTTTCGTGTCTGTTACAAAACTGCTGACATCGATGCTTCCCAAATTGCAAGATTCGTAAGGTAGGAGAGGCTGTTCACCACAAGGATTAGTGGACTCAATCTCTCCAAGTAGAGGAGTGGGATTACCCCGATTTATCGTGTCTATGAAAATGACGCCTGGCTCACCGTTTTTCCAAGCCATCATCACTATCAGGTTCCATATCACCCCAGCCTTGAGGCTTTCAACCACAGCTCCATTTCGAGGATTAGCCAACTCGAACTCTGCATCTTTCTCCACGGCTTTCATGAACTTGTCCGTCACAGCAACTGAAAGATTGAAGTTTCGCAGGGTGCCCTCCTTCTCTTTGGCAACAATAAAATCCAAGATCTCCGGATGATCCACGCGTAAGATGCCCATGTTGGCGCCGCGTCTACGCCCTCCCTGCTTAATAACTTCAGTTGCAGCATCAAAGATCTTGGCAAACGAAATTGGACCCGACGCGATGCCTCCCGTAGTCTGAACAACATCGCCACGGGGTCTCAGCTTCGAGAAGGAGAAGCCTGTTCCGCCGCCAGTTTTGTGGATCAAAGCAGTTGCCTTCAAGGTGTCGAATATGCTTCCGATGGAGTCTTCAATAGGCAGAACGAAGCAAGCGCTGAGCTGCCCGAGTTCGGTGCCAACATTCATTAGGGTCGGCGAGTTCGGAACAAACTCTAGATTGGTCATTGTCTTGTAGAAGGTTTCTTCAAATTTTGCCACTTCTACATCGCTTTTTCCATAGCGTTTTTCTATGGCCGCGATGCCTTTTGCGACTCTTCTAAACAGTTGACCCGTTGACTCTACCACTCTGCCGTCTTCATCTTTCCTTAAATAGCGTCTTTCAAGCACAAGGATGGCGTTTAACGGAAGCTTGAGCTCGTCTACGACGCCGAGCAAAGCTTTAGCTTTTCTTATTTCAGCCCGTTTCTGCCTATATATGATGTAAGCTTTAGCCGTTCTCGCATGTCCCTGCTCTATGATGGTCTTTTCAACAAGGTCTTGAACCTGCTCGACGGTTGGAATTTCGTCGGGTTGAAGCTGTTTTTCAAGGGCTTCCACAACTTGTTCAGCTAGTTTCACTGCCAGCGCTCGGTCTTTGCCTCCAATAGACTTGGCTGCCTTCCATATGGCTTCAACAATCTTGTCGGGGTTGAAGTCAACTATTCTCCCATCTCTCTTTCTTATTTTTTTAAGCTTAAACTCTCGAGATACGGTCATGTAAATCCCGTTACAAATGCTCAGTTTCAATTAATAGAACTTTTGCATACCTTCGAGTATAAACTTTCAAGCGGCAAATTCAGCAAAGTTTTAAGTGTTATTTGAGGGTTTAATTGTTAGTCTCGTGTGGAGTGGAAAAAGATGGAGACTTACCCTTGGTGGAATGAAAAACAGGAGAAGCTGGCTGAGGAAGCTCGTAAGTTCGCGGATGAAAGTCTGCCTCGCGGAGAGGAGATAGCGTGGACAAAGGAGTTTCCAGCAGACTTGTTAAAGGCTGTTGCCGAGAAGGGATGGTTTGGCGCGCTGATACCTGAAGCCTACGGTGGCGTAGACGCTGGCGTGACAGGTTGCTGTATTGTAGCTGAAGAGCTGAGCCGTATATGTTCTGCTCTGGTTGGCGCCTATTCGGTAACCATGTTTGGCGGTGTGGAGCAACTTTTAAAGTTCGGCGATGAAGAGCAGCGGAAGCGATGGTTACCCCAAGTTGTGAAAGGAATGCTTGGCGCCATCTGCATAACTGAACCCTCTATTGGTTCGGATGCGGCTGGTATAGAGACAACTGCCAAACTCGAGGGCAACGAGTACGTGTTGAACGGAAAGAAACGGTTCATCACCAACGCTGGTGTGGCGGATATTTACTGTGTCTATGCCAAAACAAGCGACCGCCGTGAAGATAGAGCCAAATATCGTCACTTAAGCGCCTTCATCGTAGAAAAGGGGATGCCAGGCTTCACGGTGGAGAGAATAAACGAGCTCGGCGGCTGGATAGGCTTGCCTAATGGCTTTCTGAGCTTCGACGATGCTCGAGTGCCGGTGGAAAACAGACTTGGAGCTGAAGGCGACGGTTGGAAAGTGCTAGTAGACGGGCTTAACTTTGAACGCAACCTTTTCGCAGCTGGAATGCTGGGTCCAATGCGTGAGGCAATCAAGTACGCGGTTGGACATGCTCAAAGACGTTTACAGTTTAATCGACCCACAATTGACTTTGAAGTGAACCAGTTTAAGATTGCAGACATGTTCGCGAGATTGCAGACTGCCCGACTGCTCACCTACCATTCAGCCCGTTTAATGGACATGAAAACGGAAGCTGTGATGGAGGCAACCTCTGCTAAGCTTTACGCGTCGGAAGCCTATGAAAGACTGGTTATAGATGCCCAGCAGGTTATGGGTGGAGACGGGTGGACTCGGTTCTATCCTTTGGAAACTTTTGTGCGGGACGCTAAAGTCAATCAACTGGGCGCTGGAACAAGTGAAGTCATGAGGATGGTTCTTTTCCGGCAGGGTCTGCGTGCAATGAGAGATGAGTTGAAGATGCCTCATCGACATATGCATCCGAAACTTGGCATACCAATTTCAACTATGAAGCCAGCAGTCGTAGCTGAAGTTAACGAGAAAACCCTGCTCGAAATGCTTGCTGAAGACTACTTGGTGAACCCTGGGCTTTACATGAGCAAAGGCGACATGAAAGAGAAGCTGGCTGGCGTAAGCGACGAAAAACTGGATGAGCTGTTAACATCGCTTGAAGCTAAAGGTTTCATTAAGCTGTACAAGGATAGACGAGGTAACATAGCGTTGGCGAAGGCAACATACAAAGGATTGAAAGAAGCCAAACCGCCGGAATATTATCAATGGTTCCCAGAATGGATGAACAAAGACCATCTCTTCTAGTTTCCACCTGCTTGACGCAGATATCGTGCTTTCCAAGGGAGATTCCGCTGTTCAATGTTTGAATAAGAAGAGTCTCGCGTAGAATGTCTTCATTGAAGTGATAGTCAAATCCCCACACGTTGAATGCAAAAGAACTTAAATAATTCCGATGTAAAGAAGACGGTGTGATTTTATGCAGAAACAGGAGATAATGCAGAAAGTTAAGCGAGAAAAGATAGAATTCATCGATTTGATGTTTTCAGACTTGTCTGGTCGTTCAAAAAATGTGACAATATCTCCAAGAGAACTGAAAGATTGCTTGGATAATGGAAAATGGTTTGACGGCTCTTCGATTCAAGGTTTCACCAGAATCCATGAAAGCGACATGATGTTAATCCCAGACCTGTCAACTTTCATTATTCTCCCTTGGCCACGTGACACTACGAGAGCTGCGAGAATGATCTGCGATGTTTATGATCCAAGTAAGAATCCGTTCGTCGGTGACCCGCGGTACGCCCTCAAGAGAGTTCAAGAAGAAGCGAAGAAAGAGGGCTATTTCTACTACGTTGGACCCGAGATGGAGTTCTTCTTGTTTAGGTCAAAAGAGAGTAGAGACTATCACGATACAGCGGGATATTTTGATTTTTCTCCACGCGATATGGCTACAGACATACGAGCCGTCATGGTTTCTACCCTTGAAGGCCTTGGAATAAACGTTGAAATGACTCATCACGAAGTTGCCCCTAGCCAACACGAAATTGACATAGAATACGGTAAAGCTCTGAACACTGCAGACAAAGTAATGGTTTTGAAACAAGCCATCAAGAAAGTTGCAGACAGCAGAGATCTGCATGTAACCTTCATGCCGAAACCCGTCTTCGGCATTAACGGAAGCGGGATGCACACTCATCAGTCGTTGTTTGATGAAGATGGCAATAACCTCTTTTATGATCGAAAGGACAAGTACAGGCTCTCCTCTTTGGCTTACCATTTCATGGGCGGCCAGTTGAAACACGTCAGAGAGATGGCAGCAGTCTTGTGTCCTACTGTGAACAGCTACAAGCGTCTTGTGCGAGGCTACGAAGCGCCAGTATACATTTGCTGGGCTCAAAGAAACCGATCCGCGTTGATCAGGGTGCCGAGATACAGCAGAGGTAGAAAGAAGTCAACTAGACTAGAACTACGGTGTCCAGATCCGAGCTGTAATCCTTACCTAGCCTTCGCGGTTATGCTTGCCGCTGGGCTTAAGGGAATCAAGGAGAAAATTGACCCTCCTGACCCTGTGGAAGAGGATGTATATGGATTTGACGACGCAAAGCTCGCAAAATTCTACATCAAAACACTCCCTGAAGATCTAGGGGAAGCCTTAGAAGAGTTTAAAAGAAGCAAACTAATGAAACAAACGCTGGGAGAACATATCTTCAGCAAGTATTTTGACATCAAAATGACAGAGTGGAAAGAATTCCAGAGGAATGTTACAGACTGGGAGCTCAAGAAGTACAGAGATTTATAACCTTCTTGCGTGTAAACTGGCTTAACTGCGCGCGCATCGAAAAATTGAAGTGGTACAGAGGCTACTCAGCTTTGGAGGTGAAATTTATGTCAGTTGTGAAGATAATTGAGCTGATAGGTAGTTCACAAGATGGCTGGAAAGAGGCAGTTGAAAACGCTGTGAAAGAGGCAGCGAAGACAATTAAGAACATCAAGGGAGTTCACGTGAAGCGATGCACTGCAAAAGTGAAAGACAACAAGATTGTGGAATACCGTGCCGATGTCAAAATCGCTTTCATAGTGGAAAGATGAAACATAGGTGTGCACGCAATAAACCTCCGCGGAAATCTCTAGCATGTAAAAAAGGGGAGTTGCGAGGGAAAACCTCCAATCTTCGTTGAATAAAGACCAACTCTCCAACTTTTTCCTTCTTTTGATTGCAAACATGGAGTATCTTCTCTCACTGAGAAGAATTTTCTTAAGAGAGTAGTTCTAAACTATGAACAAATAGCGGAGTACAGATGCCAAATGCAGTCAGAGGTTCTCATCGAAGCTGAAAAGTTGACCAAGAAGTTCGGGGACCTAGTGGCAGTGGATGGTATTAGTTTCAAGATTCTTAAAGGCGAATGCTTCGGTTTTCTTGGACCTAATGGCGCCGGTAAGACAACAACTATGAAGATGATTCATTGCGTCTTGCCCTCAACTATGGGTGAGCTAACCGTGGCTGGCATGGACGTCGCAAGGAACGGAAGAGAGATAAGACAGATGATTGGTGTAGCTCCGCAGGAAGACAATTTAGACCCCGACTTCACGGTTTTCCATAATCTTATTGTTTACGCCCGCTACTTTGACATTTCAAAGGCTGAAGCCAAAAAGCGTGCGGACGAACTGCTCAATTTTGTACAGTTAGAGGAGAAAAGAGATGTCATAATTGAACATCTATCTGTTGGCATGAAGCGAAGATTGATTTTAGCTAGAGCCTTGCTGAACGAGCCGCAGATACTAATTTTAGACGAGCCCACAACAGGGTTAGACCCGCAGGCTCGCCATCTTATATGGAGCAAGATTCGAAGCCTGCAGAAACAGGGAGTCACCATAGTTTTAACCACCCACTACATGGATGAAGCAGCCAAACTCTGCGACAGACTGATCATCATGGACCGCGGCAAAATAATCGAGGAAGGGAATCCCCCAGACCTGGTAAAGAAGCACGTGGGCGAAGAAGTTCTAGAGGTTGCACACGACGAAAAAGTGATGCGACTTCTCCAAGAGACTTTTCAAGGAGCTAGACTTGAAGTAGTAGGTGAAAAGATCCACGTTTTCACCAACAAGTCCAGAGGAGTTTTCGCCCAGATGCTAAGGGAAGTTCCATTCAAAGAGGCTGTAATCAGAGATGCCAACCTTGAAGACGTTTTCTTAAAGTTGACTGGGAGGCGACTAAGGAAATGAAGTTAAGTAATGTACCCTCGCATTTTCGAATACCTAAACTCAGCTATCGCGTTTGGAAAGTGTGGATGCGCGACAGAGACGTCTTAATGAAAACTTACAAAACGACTTTTCTTCCACCTCTTTTGGAGCCCATTCTTTACCTGCTTGCGATGGGCTTTGGACTAGGAGGCTTCGTTCAACTAATCGATGGCGAGTCATACATTCAGTTTATCGCTCCAGCGCTAGTGGCGGTCTCGATGATGTTTTCCTCGTTTTTCGAGTGCACTTACGGCTCTTTCGTACGCATGTATTATCAAAAGACTTTTGATGCCATAATAGCCACGCCTGTAAGCCTAGAAGAAGTAATAGCCGGAGAAATTCTGTGGGGCGCAACCAAAAGCCTGATCAATTCTACAATAGTTTTAGGCGTAATAGCCGCCTTTGGTTTGACCCCTAGCCCGCTGTTTCTGCTTATTCCACCGATCTCTTTTCTCGTAGGACTCTTGTTCGCGGCAATAGCCATGTGCTTCACCGCCATATCGCCAACCATAAACTCCTTTGAATACCCAACTTTTCTTTTCATAACACCCATGTTCCTCCTCAGCGGAACATTCTTTCCATTAACCGCTCTGCCCGCTTCTCTGCAAATCCTTGCACAGCTGTTTCTGCCTTTGACACATGCAGTAACGTTGGCTCGAGGACTGGTCTTGGGTAGACTTGAACTTACACTACTTCTAAACCTCGCCTGGTTGCTCTTGGTTACTCCGTTCTTCTTTGTGTTGTCCATAAACCTGATGAAGAAGAGACTCATCAAGTAGGACGGTAAAGGCTTTCCAGCGTTTACTTTTGCTTGAAGTAGGGTATGACTTTTTCAGCGAAAAGCTTACAGGTTTGCTTTAGAATCCTCGGTGACACTTGAAAATTGATAACGAGGTGACGGCATCCAGCTTCGGCGAACTTATCAAGTTTCCCTATAATGTCATCGGGTGTCCCGTAGAGAAAGGGTGATTTTTCAACAACTTCATCGGGTAGCTCTCGGGATTTCGCCAGCCAAGATTTAGCGTCTCTTGGGAAGACGAGTTTAAACGTCATTTCAAAGTCGTATGTTGGCGGTTGGAATCCGATCTTCTCAAGTATTCTCGGCCTCGAAAGCAGCATCATTTTGCCAGATAGCATCATGGCCTTCTTAGCGGTTTCGGCATCCTTAGCGACAACTACGTACATAAAATGAGCGGGCTCTATATTCGAAGGGTCTCTGCCATGAGCTTTTGCCGTTTCCCGTATCTTTTCCAAGTTAACTTTGTACTCTTCCGGTGTCAAGTTTGCAGGCAACCACCCGTCGCCGTATTTGGCAACCACTCTTAGAGTTCTCGGTGAACTTGCAGCAATGAACAATGGAACAGTAGGCCGATACTTCGTTTCAGAAATTGGCACCGAAGGCTTGGGTTGCAGAAAAGCTTTCTTCAGCGTATAGTACTTTCCTTCAAAATCAACAAAATCCTCGCTCCAAAGTCTTCTGATGATCTTAATGGCTTCAATCGTTCTCCCAACAGGCTTGTCTAAAGCGATGCCAAAAGGCACCAAGTTCATCGCTTCACCAATGCCTATCCCAAGTATTGCCCGGCCGTTTGACAAGATATCACAAGTTGTCGCCCTTTGAGCTAAAACAGCGGGATGACACCTGTGCGTGTCGCTTACACCGCTGGCAAGCTTGATTCTCTTAGTTTTCACCGCAAGGGCACAAAGGATGCTCCAAGCCTCCAGTGCATCCCAGCGTCTCACTCCGGTAGCCACAAGGTGATCAGGCATCCAGTAGGAGTCGAATCCAATTTTCTCCGCGAGGAGGGCTGTATCACATATTACTTTCCAAGGATAGTTGGGACCTTCAATGCCGAACTTCACTGATTCACCGGGGCTCATATCAAAATCTACCTCATGCTTGTATGCATTAAACTTACGCTTTCTTGAACTCGTATGTGATTCTGCCATCGGGTAACCGTAATGATGTAAGTTTGAGATCCACACCAATACGAGTTTCATTTTTGTTGATGTCTTTGTTTAAACGCGCATACACATTCACGCCTTCTTCGCAACGTGCTAACGCCAAAGTGTAAGGCAAATCCTTTTGGAAACCAGTCGGTGCGAAATGAGCCGTGGTGTACGTCAGCAGTCTGCATCTTCCGCTTAACTCCTCCCATGTCATGTCCGTTGAAAGATCGTTCGGGCAATCAGCTCTGGGGGGAAAGTAAAGCTGCCCACATTTACGGCATCTAGTTGCCATGATCTTTCCTTTTTCCAGGTGCTTTACGAAATCCGCTACCTTTGTCTCGGAGACATAGCCAATCTTTCCGAATTTGCTGAAACTCATAAGGGGTCACCTTTTGAGGATTGTCACGTTTCCGTACAATCCAACTCCTCCGATATTATGGACTAAGCCCACTTCGGCACCGTCAACTTGCGTTTTTCCGGCCCTTCCTTGGAGCTGGAGCACGATTGTTCTGATCTGAGAGCCCCCTGTGGCGCCTATTGGGTGTCCTTTGGATAGCAATCCGCCGTCGATGTTCACGGGGATTCTGCCGCCTATATAGGTTTGGGACTCTTCTATCAGCTTGCCGCCTTTGCCAGGTTTGCAGAATCCTAGGTTTTCGTATGCCATTATTTCAGCTATGGAGAAGCAGTCGTGGACTTCTGCCACATCTACATCCTTAGGCGTTATGTGAGCCATTTTGTAAGCCTGTTTTCCAGCTTCAATGGCGCAGTTGAGACCCGTTAAGTTGGCTCTCCCTGTAGTGGACTGTGTATCGCTGGCGGCACCTATTCCTACAACCGAAACTGGCGTGTCCGTAATTTTCCTAGCCTTCTCTTCGCTTGCCAAAATCATGCATGAAGCTCCATCAGCGTTAGCACAGCAGTCAAACATCTTCAACGGGCTTGCTATGACTCTGGCTTTTAAGCATTCTTCCAAGGTTACAGCTCTCCGATACATAGCCTTAGGGTTCAAAAGCGAGTATTTTCCGCTTTTAACTTTAACCTTTGCCAGTTGCTCTTCAGTAGTTCCATATTTCTGCATGTGAGCACGAGCACACATGGCGTAGCCCGCTGGCATCATAGGGCCGAAAGGAGATTCCCACTGTATGTCTGCGCCTCTACCCATTCTTTCCTGAACCTCTGCAGAGGATATCTCGGACATTTTTTGGAAGCCTATCACTGCAACTATGTCGTGGAGACCGGATTTTATGAAGCTGTACGCAACTTTCACTCCGGTACTGCTGGAAGAGCAGATGGACTCGGCTAAGAATGTTGGCTGTGGGTTTAGACCGAGATATTCAGCTATTAAGCCGGCGGGAGACCTCTGTCTATCATACTCTGGAGCTGAACAGATTATGGAGGCGTCTATCTCCTTAGGCGTGAGATTTAAGTCTTCTAAGGCGTCTTTGAAAGCCTCGAAGCACAGTTCTCGGATACTTACCCCGCAATTCCTATTGAAAGGGGTTTGACCGACTCCCACAATTGTAACTTTCATCGTACTTTCCTCTTGAACGTGGTAGCTCATCTGGTTCATATAAAATTATTGTGAAAGAGCTCTACCTTACATGTTGTTCCTGTACAGTTCAGGGAAAGCCCAACGCGCACACCACTCATCATGTTGGAAAAAAGACGCTCTGCAGAGAAATACGCGCAGAACTCTTTGCGAAAACTGCTTTCTGGCGTATGAGGAAAATTAATCCACAAGTAGTTTCTCTTTCGCGGTCACTTTCATTTCTGTAGTTTCTTTTTTCTCAGAGGAAGTTCGCTATCTGAATATCTTTGATTGGTCATCTTTTCAATTTTCAGAAATTTTTCCAAGCCTTTTTCGGTCCTTTTCTTGAAGACGTTGATCTCTCCTTCAAACAGGCCTACAATCGCTTGAACCTCTTCTGTAGAATGCATCTGGGGATCTATCACTGCTAAAGTGGTGAAGCCTTTTGCCCTCAATTCTGGAATAAGCGCGGTTAGCCATCTCCTAGTTTGCACAGCACGATGTTGCAGTAAAACGTCTGATACGATTTCAATGCAAATTCTTCTTGGACCTTTGACTGAAACGTCCAATTTACGAAAAGCTGAGGCTAAAGCAATGCTTATGTCAGTTAGGTTTTCAACGCCTTTCAGTTTGGACACGTTGGGCAGGCTTTTGATCATTATGTCTGCCTGAGGATTGCACATGAAAAGGTAGAAGTTTGACTGGAATTCTTCTGCGAGGTTCCTTACTCTACTTGCCATTGTGGTAACGTAAAACGTGATCTGCCCCTCTTTTGCGCCTGCTTCGAGAAAACGCTTAATCAACAGGTCTCTTTCATCACATGAAGGTGAAGTCAATATAACCGCGTAATTTTCAGGAATCCCACCAAATAACAGATCATCAAGATCGTCAAATCCAGTAGTAACACGACCAGGGAGGGCAACTTTTGAAGCCTCAACTGCCACAAGTTCGGGCTCTGAAATCATCTGTTGCTTAATTTCTACGTGAGCCATCCTTGAATTTACTCTTTCTATCTTCTTTTTTGCACCAATTTTTTGGAATACTTCCAAAGCTTGGCTTAGAAACGAATAGGCTTTCTCTTTGTCGCCTTCCTCATTCCTGTCGAGATACATCGAGCCATATTCGAATAGAAGTTCAGCAAATCGTTGCACACCCCATTTTTGCACGCCTAGAGATTTGAATCCTTGAAGACTTTTTTCGAAGTGTTGTATGGATTGTTCCCAGTTTTTCTGCTCTCTGAAAAGCATCGCTTTCAACATTTCAGCGTAAGAGAGGTTTAATCTGCTTCTTGTTTTTCTTGCATATTCGTAGACTTTTTCAATGATGTCATCCGCATTTTCAAGCTCACCTTTCTTCAAATACAATTTTGAAAGAGCTGGGAATACCCACGTATGCTGAAAATCGGGCTCTCCAACTTCTTCACAGATGCTGTTGCTTTCGTTGAAGTATTTCTCAGCTTCTGCATAATCTTTCATTTCCATAAATAATTCTCCAAGCGAAAAGGTTGCAGTTCCAAAAGATTGATATTCTCTCGTCTTTTTTGCTAGATCGCGAGCTTCCATCAGATAGTGGAGACTTTTGTCCCATTCTCCTAGCCAATAATAACAGTCTCCGAGACCTCCCATCGCGTAGGAGATATGAGCGGTGAACTTTATTCTCTTATCCAATGCTAAAAAGTCTTCCAACATGGAAATGGCTTTCTGGATTTTTCCCATGAACACATAATACATTGCCAATCCAGAGCCAATCCAGGCTAAGGCGCCTAGGGCACCAATCTTCTGGGCCAATTCTACTCCTTTTTCAGCGGTTTCGAAACTCTTTTGAAATTCTCCGATAATCCTGTAGTGTTCGGAAAGGTTGTTGTACAATGTGAGGGCATCTCCTAAGAACTTGTGTTCAAGGTCTATTTTCAGTCCTTGTTCATAGTATTTTGTCGCTTTTTCGGATTCTCCGGACTTTTGACTTAACACTCCTAGATCGTTATAACAGCGTGCAAGAACTTCGAGGGCGCCTAATCTCTCTGCCAGTTCAAGGGCTTTATGTGCCCAAGGCAAAGCTTCAGCAAGATCTCCAGTTCGCCAAAGCATGTGCGAAATATCTTCATACAAACTGGCTAATTCCACACTCTCACGCTCTTTCTCAAGCATTTCTTTAGCTAAGCGATGATGCTCAGAAGCTTCCTCCTGGTCCGCAGCCACAAACCAAAATCTGTTGGCCATTTTGACATGAAGCCTTGCAACGTTTTTTTCATCTCCTATCCGACTCCACAAAGCTAGCGATTTATTCCAATATTCTATGCAAGCCTCACTTTCACCCATCCACCCTTTGAGGTCGCCAAGCCCCTCGGTTATACGAACTCGCTGTTCGAGAGCATCTTCTCTAAGAAGCTCAAGAACGTGCCGAAGATAGGAGCACGCTTCATCATAAGCGTAAACCTTCTTTGCTTTTTCCGCGGCTTTCAAGAAGTAATCAAGCGCCTTACCTTTGTCACCGCTTTCTAGAAAATGATAAGCAAGTTCCCCGTAATGCTCGTCAATCTTTTCAGCGTATACTTTCTCTAATGCGCGTCCCACAACACCGTGAAGCTTCTTACGTCTGAAGGGATTAACTTCTTCATGTACAACATCTCTCACCATGATATCGCCGAAGGAACACACGTCTTCCCCATGTGTGACCCTGTGCTTAAACAATCCTGTTTTGAGCAGTTTCTCCATGATTTCAAGCATTTTATCTTCTTCAACGCCTGTAACTTCGCATAAAGTCTCAAAAGTGAAATCTTTGCCAACAAAAGATGCCATAGTTAACGCTCGTTGAGATTCATCATCTAATTGGCTTATCCGTTTCTTTATGACGCTCTTAACGGTCTTAGGAAACTTAATTCTCGAAATTTCCTTGATCTTCCATTTACTTCTCTCACGGTAGATGACGTTTTCTTCCTTTAATGAGTTAATCACTTCTTCAGCAAAGAACGGGTTGCCCCTCGTCTTTTCATAGACCAGTTTGCAGAATTCTCTTGATACGTCGTCTTGCTCCAGTATTCGCTTGATCATCTCTGAAACATCATTGAAAGACAGACGTTTCAAATGGATGGATTGAAGCAGACGTTCCCTGTTAAGTTCCGTTAAAACAGGAGACAAGGGATGTTTCTCGTCCACGTAAGTATCACGATAAGCACCCAAGAGAAGCAGAGACTCCTTGTGGACTCCGCGAGCCAAATAATGCAGAAGCAAAAGCGAAGACTGATCAGTCCACTGTAAATCATCAAGAACAACCAACAATGGAGCTTCCCTAGAAATATTGGTAATAAACTGTGAAACCGCCTCAAAAAGACGGTTACGTTCATGCTCAGGATTTATGGGCAGAGACTTCGGGATCGCCCTAAGCTTCCGCGTAAGCTCAGGAACCAACTTGGAAACCTCGCCTGGATAGAAACCAATCACTCTATGCAACTGCTCAGGAGTGCAAACTTCCAAATAATCTCTAATCACCTCGTTCCAGAGAACATAGGGAGGAACGCCATCCATCTTGAACAAAGCTGGGCATCTTCCAGATAGAACTTGCATGCCACGGGAACGTGCGTAAGCCTTTAATTCTTTGGCCAACCTTGTCTTGCCGATTCCAGCCTCCCCGTGCAGGAAAACAACACCGCCTTCTCCATGAATCACCCTGTCGACAACATCTCTGAGAACACGCATCTCTTCAACTCTGTCGATAAGCTGAATCTCTCTCATAGCAGACGGACGGGGACTCGGAACAACAACTCTCGACTTATCAGATGGCACAAGAACTTCTCCATATTAACCTCTGGTCACATTTTCTTCTTTACTGTTTAATCTTAAAAGCATATCTCAATCAAAAGCTACAATGGTTACTCATCAATGCTTCGCGCGGTTCGATAGATTTCTCCGCAAATTCTCCGCCTCCAAGTAAATATTAAATACTTACAGAATTAATCACACTGACGTGATAGACATGTCGAAAACGGAATACGACTGGTATCCAGCTGAGGATCCAAAAGACTGGCGAACCGTCAAGTACGATCCTAACTGGTACGATTACACTGCCTTAATTGCCATCAACAACCCTAAAGCGTTGAACTCATATGTCTTGGGAACCCTCAAAGAGTTGTGCACCGCTTACGAGAAGGCTATGGGAGACGATTCCGTTCAAATCATAGTGATGACCGGCGAAGGCGACAGAGCTTTCTGCACAGGTGGAAGCGTCCACGAGTACGCTGGGATATACAATAAAAAGCCTTGGAAGTTCTGGGAGTGGGGAGAATTCTACGGCAGAGTCTTCGACATGATAATGCACTGTGGAAAGCCGGTTATTGCTCGAGTAAACGGAGTAGTAGCAGGCGGTGGCTGGGAGTTCGTCGCTTGCTGTGACCTTGCAATTGCAGCGGATCACGCATCTTTTATCTCTCCCGGTCCCAGGGTGGGCATGACTTCTATTGGTGGGCTGTCTCAATGGCTTCCCTTACACATGAGCATAAAGAAATCGGCGGAGATGGTTCTTCTAAGCTTAAAGATAAGCGCGGAAGAGGCTCTCAAGTACGGCGTAGTGAACGCTGTGGTGCCCAAAGAAAAGTTAGACGATAAGGTGAGAGAGTACATCGATAAGATGAAAAAACTGTCTCCGTCCAGCCTATGGTATTATAAGGTTCAACACAACTGGTGGAAAGAACTGGTTTGGCGCCTCACCTGGGAACATGGAAAGGCATGGTTCGCTCTCAACCTTGGCTCTATGGAGCCCACTGAGGGACTATGGGCGTTCAAGGAAAAGAGAAAGCCTGATATGGAAAAGATCCGCTCGTTTATCGCCAAGGGAGGGGATCCGAGGGTTCCTTATGGGCCGTACATGGCTAAGTGTGACAAGTGTGGTGCAGAATACCTCCCAGAAAAGTCTAAATACTGTTTAAAATGCGGAGCCAAACTCAAGTAATCGTGACTGAAGACGCACCGTTTCCATAAAAATTGATTCTTCAATAGTTGATCTTTGAAAAAGATACGCGCGTACATAGGTTCAGATTGTACGCCAACTGGCTGAACATATTTGGATCCTAATAGGCAAGGTATGTTGAAAACGACCCTTTTTTCCAAAGATCAAAAAATAGCAAAAAACGTAGGGGATATGCCTTTTGTGCTTAAAATTTCGCACAACAGGATGATTATCCTATCGGTTATGAACAACCAGAACTAACTTGTTAAGAATGTGCTTAGCAGCTTTCATTTCTGAAAAAACACGTTGTTTTTCCATAGTTTTTATATTTGAATCCAAATATGTTAGCGTCTAAAATAAAAAGTTAGTTTTTGCGAGAGGTTTCACCTGCCAAAAACGATACCCCCCCGTATTTTTCAACATAACCCGTTATTAGGATCCAAATATGCTCACCCTCTTGCAGTTATCAAAACTAATTAGTGTTGCAACTAACGCAACCCATGGTCATTTACAACATTGTTTTTGCGCGTGCTCTATGCGAGGTCGCCCCAGAAGTTGGCTTGAGTTTTCGTGTAGCGCAGACAGCCGGGCATCTTGTCACTAAGTTTCTTGCAGACTTCATTCACGCTTCATCTAACTTTTCGTAGGGCACAACCTTGTTAACTAAGCCAGCAGACCCATCCCATAGAATGTCATGTAAAACCTCGCAAATCTCTTGCAGTGAAATCAGTCTATAGGCGTTATATACTTGCGGACGGTTGATGGTGATTCTTGCTACCCAGTCTGTCTTCTCGTGGATTATGTCTTGAAACCCGTATTCTTCTGGCTTTTTTAACATGGTATCTAGGTAAACCCAAACATTTTCACCTCATTTTGAAGAGAAATAGTTTTAGAAGGCTACAACTATTTCATAGTTTCAATATTAAGCTCAGAATGGTTATATTTACTTGGAGATGGATGTTTAATGAAGATGGCTCAAATAGAAATCGTTGTATCTAAGGAAATAGTATTTGCTAAACATGGCAAACTAGAATTAGGCGTTGAAGGAGAAGAAGCCCTCAAACTGTACATACAGAGATATGAATATTTGTTACGCAAACTTTCGCCTAGCGATAACCCATTGAAAGATATTATTGGCATAGGAAGCTCGTTTGAAAAGAGAAATGTTCTAGAGGATTTAGAAAGATTGGAGACATCTCCGTGAAAGAGAACATCGTTGAGCATCTAAAACAAATTGTGGACGCTGCAAACGTTCTCACGGATATAGAAGACATTTATGTCTACTCTTATGAACATTTTTTCAGAAAGCAGCAATATCCTAAACTCAACCTTGTTTTACGGGTTAGCTCCAACGAACAAGCACAAAAAATACTGGAATTAGCCAAGAAAGAAGGCTTTACAGTTATCCGCAGAGGTTCTGGAAAAGCTGAAGTCTTCGGGTCTGCGCGTTCCTCAATAGTTTTACTTGACGATGTTGTTCCTCCGAAACTTGAGATTCTAAGTGAGGCAGAGGAAAGAGAGCGGATAGCAGAATACATGAGGGAAATTTATAGGGCGGGTCATGGCACGTTTAGAAACTTTGCCTTAGCCCTCAAAACATTGTTTATGAAAATGCCAGCGAGCACATGTTTAGAGTGCACCACATGCAGCGGCTACTGCACTGTGACGCCGTCTTTTAACGGCGTTGAAACATGGTCCTCAAAGGGAAGAGCCCTCTTAATACGGGGCTTTTCAAGCGGAGAACTGCAACCTTCCAGAAAGCTAACAGATGTTCTTTACACTTGTAGCCTCTGCGGACTCTGCTTCGCTGAATGTTTTGAAGACACGCAGGTTAGGAAAGCCATATTGGACGCTCGACGACGCCTCGCCGAGAAGGGTTTGGCTCCCGACCTGTTCACTATGACCGCGAAGAACATTTTGGAGACCGGCGATGTCGGTGGAACATCGTCTCCTCGACGTCTCGCTTGGATGAAAAATCTTCCAGTTAGGCCTCTGAAAAAGGCTGATGTTCTCTACTGGGTTGGCTGCGTGGTGGCTACCCGCACGCCAAACACCGCTAAGGCAGTTGTTAACGTTCTAGGTAACGCCAATGTTGATTTCACCCTGTTAGGCGAGAAAGAGGGTTGTTGTGGCTATGTTTTGTTGGCTTCTGGACTGTGGAAAGAAGCGAAAGACGTTGCTGCACATGTGGTTGAGCGGGTGAAAGAAGCTGGAGCGAGGGTTCTTGTCACTTCGTGTGCGGGTTGCTACTACACTTTCTCGAAGCTTTATCCAGAAGTCTTGAATGTAGAGATGCCAGTTGAAGTTGTACACACATCGCAGTTTGCTCATAACTTGATAAAAAATGGGCAGCTTGAACTAAAAGGATTAAATGTTAAGGTTACTTATCATGACCCCTGTTCGCTTGGACGACACAGCAAAGTTTTCGACGAGCCTCGCAATGTTTTGAAAGCCGTACCTAACCTGCAGCTAGTTGAGACCCCGTTAAACAGAAGACGAGCCCGATGTTGCGGTGCAGGAGGTGGACTCTGGTCATTTAACTATCCAGTAAGCGTTAACTCGGCTCATATTAGACTTGCCAATGATGTTGTGCCTTTAGGAGTGGATACGCTTACAACGGCGTGCCCGACATGCCAGGTTAATCTTCGACATGCATCGGTTAAAAAGTCGCTGGGCATAAAAATCTACGATATCATGGAAATAATAGCAAAATCCCTTTTGAAATCCGAAAAAGCTACACTGTAAAAAACGCGTACTAAGGAGCTAGTAGTTTTTGCATTAGTTCTGAGAACTTCTCGGCTGCTTTTCGCATCTTCATCGTGTTCGCTCTTGTCGCTTTGACGTATTGTAGGGCTTTTGGTTCACAGAACCGGACGCACACAGGGTCTCCATCGCATAGGTCGCACTTCAAGACTTTTCCAGTTAAGGGGTCGATTCCAGCTCCAGCAAAGGGACAATACAGCACGCAAAGTCGGCATCCCACACAGAGATTATAGTCAATAATCACAGCACCAGTTTTTTCATTCCGCTTTATAGCGCGAACGGGGCAGACTGTTTCGCAAATCGGAGTCTCACAGTGCAAACAGACAACTGGAATGTACAAGCCCGCAGTCTCCCACTTCGCAATATGAATTCTCGCTCTCGCAGGATTGCAAACTTTCTCATGATGCATCGAACAAGCGGTTTCGCATATTCTGCATCCCGTGCATTTCTCTGGGTCTATAAACAAGATCTTCTGCAAAGCTTTCATCCTCCAAACTAAATCATGTGAGTCGGCTCCTTATCGAGCCCAAGTTTTACGAGCGCCTTCTTCGTAGGCACACCATTCTTGCTCCAGCCGTGAAGCGCATAGTACTCATCGAGCATGATTTCAAATTTTTTCCTATCTATCTTTTTGCCCTTTGCGATCGGCAAGCCCAGTGGAGTTGGCTCCTTAAAGTACCGTTCAGGCAATTTATCGTCTTTTCGCGTGAAGCCTTCGCGCAAGTTGAACATCCTCTCCAACGTGTAGATTCTTTCCCCAATCTGCATAAGCTGCGACTTCGAAAATTTCATGCCGGTTGCCAGTTGAATCAGCTTTGAGAATTCGTTCCATTTGGGCGCATGCACCGCGCAGAAAACCGTTTGAAACTTACATATCCCAATCGAGTCCGTCACGGCATAGAGACGTTCTTGCCACCAGATCATTCGGCTTTTACCGTCGTAAGAGGTGTAATCTGACGAAACTGGTCCTCCGTATAGTTCCTGCAGAAACTCCTCGGGCAAGCCGTACATGTCAACCGCAGGGCGACTCCGCAAGTGGTCACTTCCCCTTGTGGCTGTGGCTATGCCTAACGCAAAGCTTGGAGTAGGACGCTCATCCGAGTGAAGATTGCTCATCCCCTTAACCTGAATAGCATAATACCCAGAGCCTTTCCCAATCTTAGCAATGGCGTCTCGGAACCCGTTGGCTAAAACGTTCCCAAAGCCTTCTCGCATGGCGATCTGATGTATCAACTCGAACAGGGCTTCTTCGTTGCCCCAGTTCAGTTTTAAGCCTCCAGTCATCTTGTCGTTGATTATCCCCTTTTCATAAAGCTCCATAGCCCAAGCAATAAGCCCCCCTGTTTCAAGCGTGTCTAAGCCATACTTGTTAACCAGATGATTAGCTGCGAGAACCGTTTCTAATTTCTTAACGTTAACCATTGTTCCGAAGGCACCTAACGAAGTGTATTCTGGGCCTTCATCAAAAAAGGGCGCGTAAGGTCCATCTTTTAAAACATAGCGATGCCTACAGTGAACCACGCAGCCGTAGCATCCAGCCGTGCCTATTGAGTAACGGTCGATGTTTTCAGGTTCTAAGTCTTGGCCATCTTCAAGCAGATTTAACTGAAAATTTTTGGTTCTAATCAAGCCAGTAGTATTCGTGTTGCTGAAGATTATCATTGTGCCCCATCGGGACTGCGCTCTAGCCCAGCGAGTGCTTATAATCATGTCGTTCATCTCTTTGCAGTAATCGAGAAGCTTCTCAGGTTTGGCGAATTCAAGATTCATTGTTCCTCTAGCTGCGACAGCCTTAAGATTCTTAGAGCCCATAACACAGCCCATGCCGGTTCTTCCACCCGAGTTTTTCATTCCCGTCCTCACATTAGCGAATCTCACCAAGTTTTCGCCAGCTACTCCGATGACTAGGCTTTTTATGTCCTCGTCTCCATGATTCTGCCTGATCGCTGTCTGAGTTTCAACAGTGTCTTTTCCCCAAAGATCAGCGGCATCTCTGACTTCAATTTCGCCATCTTGCACCCAAATGTAAACGGTTTTCTTGGATTTTCCAGTCACCACCAAGTGGTCAAACCCAGCGAACCGCAGCTCAGCTCCGAAGAAACCACCTACATTTGAATCGCCAACACCACCCGTTACAGGAGACTTGGCGGCTACGTCGCATCTGCCTGCGCCAAGACAGGGAATTCCTCCAAGCAATCCAGCGCCAATGAACAACACGTTTTCAGGGCTTAGCGGGTCTATTTTTGGCTTTACATGATTATAGAGAAGGTACATGTCGATGCCTCTGCCGCCTAAGTAAAGTTGGCGCATCGTCTTGGGAACTGGTTTTCTAATAATTTTTCTGGTTGAAAGGTTGATGTAAGCTATTTTTCGGTTCCAAACCATTCATGTTTCCCTCGTTTAGCAAGCTTTTCATGCTGGTCCTCGGATTTTGGCTTGAGTTGGTGTGGGCCAGGAGATGCGGTATTTGGTTTTGCAGTTTGGGCATGTTGCCTCTTTGGCGTTTGATTGAACTTCGAATCGTTTTAGACAGTTTAAACATCTGACTTCGCTCATTTGGCTTCCCTCTTATCCTCCGCCAACTGGAACGGTTATCATGACAACATCGTTGTCTTCAAGTTGGAAATCTGGCTTTCTTATGCTTTTGCCGTTTACCATGACAAGCGTGTCAAGATTAACCTGACCGGTTTTTGGGTCAATTATGCTGTTGAACTCTTTTCCATACTTTCTCGCCAGCGTGTTAAGCATGTCTCGAAGTGTAGAGTCCGCGCTTATTTCTTGCAGTATTTCTCTTTGCCCCGCTACTTCTTTGAACATTGCGTGGAGCAAGATTTTCACGTGGGCGGTCACAGCATGACACACTCGTTGGGATTCTTGAAATATTAAAGTATGACATAGGTTTTAATTTTTCGCTCAAAAATATTTGCGTCGACATTTTTATATAACTTATATATTTCCTATACATAACTGCAACGTGAGGAATGCCGTTTGGAGATCAGAAAACTACAGAAAATCAAGGGAGGAAGCTTCACCTTAACGCTTCCCAAACAGTGGGTTGAACAAAGGAAGCTCACAAGCGGCGAGCAGATCGCTGTTTCAGAGGAAGAAGACGGCTCATTAAGGCTTTACCCACTGGTAGCGGCTACGGAAAAACCTTTGGAAGTGATGCTGCCGCTTGAAGACTACCCCGATCTTACCGCTCTTGAATATTGTGTCGGAACTTACTACATTCAAGGAAGCAGCCAAATCCACATCTTTTGCCAGAAGATAATCCCAGCAGAACAAAAACGAAGGCTTAAACAGCTTCGTATGGAGTTGCCCGGCGTTGAAGTGGCAGAAGAGGCAGCGGACAAGCTAAGTTTCCAGGTCTTGATAGACCCTACAGCTTTCTCCTTGGAATCGCTCATAGAAAAGACTTCTTCTTTTTCGCTTCATCTACAGGAAGACGCCGTGAAGTCAGTTCTGAACTGGAACTTTGCGCTTGCCAAGGAAGTTTTAGAGCGAAGCAGAGAGGCTCAGCGTCATTACCGCATGACGATTCGACAAGTAGCGCTTTGCAGCATGAGCAGAGTTATAGCGGAAAAAGTTGGAGTGAAAAAC
>JAUWZP010000005.1 GCA_030615265.1 Candidatus Bathyarchaeota archaeon | reverse complement strand
GAGTAGGCGAGATCCAGCATAAGTTCTGAAGTGTCTTTCAGCTCCACCATCATGTCAACAATTTTTTTGAACAATTCTTGGCTTGCCATAAACTTCAGTCCTCAAGTTTCCGTATTGTTCCTTTGGCGACGCCTTCGATTTCTTCTATGCCTTTTGGGGCGCCTCGTACAATGAGAACGTCTCCTTCCCGAATGACCTCATCTTCTTCTGGGTTAATTATCCATCTTTTATTTCGCCTGATACCAATTATGTCAACGCCCATCTTTGCAGCTAATTCTAGTTCTCCGAGTTGTTTTCCAACTAAGATGGAGTTAGGTCTCACGTTTACTCGTGTCAATCGCTCTTCAACTTTTTCGAAGGCTTCTCGTATAATGGGGTGGATTCCTATCCCCTGCAAAACTATTGCAGCTATATCCGCTGCGGCATCTGAAATCTTGTTGGTGGCTCCGGCAACCTTAGTAACTCCAACAAGAGACTCGGCGTCGTCAGCGTCTCTAGCGGCTACCATGAGATTCATGTTTAGAAGGTAAGTAAGTGTGTCTATGTGGCTTTCCATCTCCATAACTTCTTCGGCAAGCGCTGGACTGTCAAAAAGCGCAGCTGAATATGCTAGGTCAATCATTAATTCAGAGAGGTCCTTCATCTCTATGAGGAGGTCTCTCACACCAACTGGCTTGAACTCAACCTTTTCTACTCGAACCATACGGTGAAAACTCCCAAGGAAGAAAACCTTGTTTGCTTCAATTAGCATAAAGACTTCACACAGATATGTCTTATCCCATCTGGGTTTCAAGCTGCAAAGGGAGCATGGAAACAATTTTATAAATGAAACTTGAAAGGAACAGTCAAATCTAGGTGGAAAGGATGCAGGATCCGCCACAAGGCGATCAAAATGACTCAGCTTCGGAAAATGATCAAGGAAAGCTTCTTTTCAGAAGTGCTTTCTATAAGTGGCGGAACCCTGGCAGGTCTTTTTCTGGCTAGCAGTGCAATGCGGCATCTTCTGGAGAACTTTCCCGGTCTATTGATCATGATTCCGGGGTTTCTGGGGCTAAGAGGCAACATTCTAGGCGCTGTAAGTGCACGCATTGGAACTGGACTACACACGGGTTTGATAGAACCAAAAATCACTTTAAAAGGTGATACCGCCATGAATCTTGTTGCCTCACTCCTGCTCAGCATGTTTGTTAATACGCTAATCGGTGTGTTGACTTATTTTGTCAGTGTCTTTTTAGGTATGGATGCTGTCTTGTGGAAACTCATAGTGGTCGGAGCATTAAGCGGCGCACTGGCTTCAGTGATTGTAGGACCCTTCACCATAATGCTTACAATTCTGGTTTTTCGAAGGGGCATAGATCCTGACAGCGTTATGGGACCTCTAGTTACAAGCGTCGGCGACATTACAGCGGTTATTTGCCTATTTCTTGCAGCCATTATGGTGGGATAAAAATGCAGACAGAGGCGTTTAAGCGTATAATGAAGGAAAGCGTCCCCGCACTTATAGTGGCGGCTTCAATTGGCACTGTGGCTGGCACCGCAATGCAGCTTAGAGGAACCGAGGCATGGTTGGCGATTCCAATTTTTCTGATGGTGGTGCCGTCTATAAGTGAACTGGGAAACGATGCGGCTACCATCCTTTCTTCGAGGATTACGACGCTTTTGGCTTTAGGCGTTATCAAACCAAAATTGGAGAGAAGCGAAGCTTTAGAATCAAACATAATTGCAATAGTAACTATAGGTGTTCTTTCCTCATTTTACATGGGAATAATAAACTTCGTAGTAGCCGATAAGGCTGGCTTAGGGACTACTCGAATGCTTCCTTTTCTGGCTACCTGCGTTATTGCAGTAACATTACTTACTCTTCTCGTTTGTGTAGTTGCAGTTGCCGTAGCGTTTTTAACTTGGCGTAAAGGACTTGACCCGGACAATGTGACAATACCGATAAGCACAAGCATCTCTGACTTACTAGCCATCTTCTCGTTACTCATTGCAATGCGAATAGTTGGATTCATCTAACTCAGAGCGAAAGCCGAAGATTTATCACTTTTCTTTTTCAACTTCTCTGATAACATCTTCAATTATGTCGAGACCCGCATCCAACAGCTCAGATGTAATGCTCAGAGGAGGAGCTACGCGAAGTGAAGAGGCACCACTTGTAATTATGGCTATGCCTCGCTTCCAACATCGTAACATGATTTCATGAGCCTCTTTCTTGCCATACTTTTTAGTTCGCTTGTCGGTTACTATTTCGGCGCCTATCATCAAGCCTTTGCCTCGGACATCACCTAAGATTTCGCTTTCCTCTTTTAGCTCTTCAAGCCGCTTGAGAACATGATTACCCTGCTTAACTGCGTTGTCAAGAAGCTTTTCCTTTTTAATTACATCAATAACCGCCAATGCGGCAACACATGAAATGGGGTTTCCCCCAAAAGTTGAGGCATGAGAGCCGCCTTCCCAGTCCATGATTTTGGCTCGAGCTACTGTTGCGCCGAGAGGTAAACCAGAAGCTATAGACTTGGCTATGCAGACGATGTCAGGTTCCACCTTCCAATGCTCAATTGCGAACCATTTCCCGGTTCGACCCATTCCCGCCTGCACTTCGTCGTCAATGAGTAACAAGCCATACTTGTCTGCTAGTTTCTTGAGGCGCTGAAAGTATTCAGGTGGAGGCACTACGTAGCCGCCTTCTCCTTGTATGGGCTCAAACAATATGCCTGCAACCTCTTCTGACGGCACATACTTCTGTAGAACTAGCTCGTCGATAAAGTTGACGCACCAGTAGTCGCATTCTGGCAACGACAACTTAAAGGGGCAACGGTAACAGTAAGGATAGGGTACATGTACCACTCCAGGAAGCAGAGGGAAAAAGTGTCTTCTCTGCACGGGCTTACTCGCCGTGAAAGAAAGCGCTCCTGTAGTGCGACCGTGAAAAGCTCCGATGAAAGCGATGAATCGATGTTTTCGCGTGTGCCATTTCGCAAGCTTTACTGCAGCCTCAACAGCTTCTGCCCCGCTGTTTCCGAAGAAAACCTTCTTTTCGAAGCGTCCTGGAGTAATTTCGCCCAGTTTTTCCGCTAAGTTTACGACTTCAGAATAGTAGAAGTCAGTGTTAGAGTAATGGAGGAATTTGTCGCACTGCTTTTTTATCGCTTGCACGACTTCTGGATGATTGTGCCCCACATTCAAGCATAAGAGTCCAGAGTTGAAGTCTATGTATTCGTTTCCGTCAACGTCCCTAACTATGCAACCTTTACCGGACTCAATTGCAAGTGGGTAAAATCGGACGTAAGAGGATGAAATCACGGCTTCGTCTTTTCTGACAAGCTTTCTCGCTTTTGGACCTGGCGGGCTTACAACGATTTTCGGATAATCGCTCATAGGCTTCACCTTAAAGAGGATAACCTTTTTGAAGCCTCTGCTTTTAAGGATATTCCCTCTTACCTGATCTAGAGAAATAGGTGAAGAGGCAAAGCTCTTTCAGTGAAACTCTAACTATTTGGCAGTTGTTTTGTTCGCCTGCAAAAATCACTTGGATTCGGCTTTGGCTACAGTTATTTCAATGGTTGAAACGTTTGATTTACGTCCTTCTTCTCTGGTTATCTCTTCAGTGCCTATCTTGATTTGCTTAAGTCCCAATCCTTTAAGGAATGCCCGGCGGAGAAGTTCAACGGTATCCACTGCTCTGCTGATAGACCGTCCCCTGGCTTTAATGCATATTTCGTTTGCTCCTGTGTTGAAGAAAGTGAGGCAGGCAATCACGTAGTTCATCACTGGTTTCCTTCCTATGAGGACTGCGTTTTCGCCTGTTTTTCTAGGTGGCTTTGGGGGTGCTTTAACTTTTTTTGGGGGGACCTTAGCTTCTTTAGGTGCTTCAACCTTTTCAGTTTTCTCGGTTTTTGCTTGTTCTTCTTTTGACAGTTTTATTCCTCCTCAAAGTTGACATTGAAGTTAACTACTACTACCTAAACTGTAGCTTCATATATTTTTCCATAAATACTATGTTATCGTGAAATATGTATTAACAATATTGTTTACGTCTCTTGACGACTGCTACTGAACCGGGTTTTTCGCTTTACATCCCAGAGCGTGTTGACTCCGAGTTTTCACGGTTCAAAGGTTAACACTAATATTGAAGAAACTACACTTTTGTGTCTCTAACAAGAGTGAACATGCTCACCTCTTGGCAAAACATAGGCTGGAGAAAACGAAAATGGGAAAGATACTAGTAAACGAAAAGTTTTGCAAGGGATGCGCTCTTTGTGTAGAAACTTGTTCACTGAAACTTATTCGAATTGCCAAGCGGATTACACCAGAAGGCTATCACCCAGCCGAATTTGTAGACCCCGAAGAAAAATGCACCGGATGCACATTATGTGCTCTAATCTGCCCAGATGTTGTAATAGAAGTCTACAGACAAACAAAGAAGGAGGTTGCCTAATGGAAAAGAGGTTCATGACCGGAAATGAGGCGATAGCTGAAGCCGCCGTTCAAGCAGGATGCCGATACTTTTTTGGGTATCCAATAACGCCGCAGAGTGAGCTCCCAGAATACCTCGCAAGGCGTTTGCCAGAGGTAGGAGGATGTTTTCTGCAAGCAGAGAGCGAGATAGCTGCAATCTACATGGTTTTCGGGGCAGCAGGTGCAGGAGCTCGAGTATTGACCTCATCTTCAAGTCCAGGCATCAGCCTCAAACAAGAAGGCATATCCTATATAGCAGGAGCATGGCTCCCATGCGTTATCGTCAACATTATGCGTGGTGGACCAGGTCTAGGTGGAATCCAGCCTTCACAATCGGACTATTTCCAAGCTACAAAAGGTGGGGGTCATGGAGATTACCGTCTGGTTGTCCTTGCACCGTCAACTGTTCAAGAAGCAGTTAACCTAACGATGGAAGCTTTCGATTTAGCGGACAAATACAGAACCCCTGTAATGATCTTAGGAGACGGATATCTAGGTCAAATGATGGAGCCAGTGGAATTTAAGAAAAGGAAGCAGCAGTCTCTCCCTCCAAAAGATTGGACCCTCACGGGTGCAAAAGGAAGACCTCGACGCATAATTAAGACGCTTTATCTCCAACCCGAGATTTTGGAACAACGCAATTTGACGCTTAATCGCAGATACCAAGAGATTATAAAAGACGAGATCCGCGCCGAAACATACCTAACCGAAGACGCTGAAGTCATCATCGCCGCCTTTGGAACCGTTGCACGAATAGCAAAGTCAGCTATTAGAATTCTACGTGAAAAGGGCATAAAGGCGGGATTGGTGCGGCCGATTACGCTCTTTCCGTTTCCTTACCAGACTTTCGCTCAAATAAGTGACAAAATCAAGAAGATACTCGTTGTAGAGATGAATCTGGGACAGATGGTGGAAGACGTTAAACTTGGAGTCTGCGGAAAAGCCGAAGTGTTTTTCTATGGGCGCACTGGAGGAATGGTTCCAAGCTACGATGAAATTGTTGTTGAAGTAGAAAAGATAGTGAAGGAGCCTTGAGAGAGATGGAGAAAGTTTTTGGTAGACCTAAATCATTACTTGCCGTAAGAACTCACTACTGTCCGGGATGTGGGCATGGAATTATCCATCGCCTGCTGGCAGAGGTCATGGATGAACTGGGCATAAGAGAGAGAACAGTTGGGGTTGCGCCGGTTGGCTGTTCTGTTTTAATCTACAACTACATTGACTGCGACATGTATGAAGCTGCTCACGGTAGAGCACCAGCAATCGCAACAGGCTGCAAGCGTGTGCATCCTGAACTAACCGTTTTTACCTACCAAGGAGACGGGGATCTGGCCGCGATTGGCACGGCTGAAGTTGTCCATGCAGCCGCTCGGGGAGAGCAGATCACAACAATCTTTGTTAACAATGCAGTTTATGGAATGACTGGAGGACAGATGGCTCCCACAACGCTTGTTGGCCAGAAAACAACAACATCTCCGTTTGGACGATCTGCAAAACATTCGGGTTATCCCATTAGAATGTCGGAGTTACTTGCCACACTAGAGGGTGCTGCCTACATTGCAAGGGTAAGCGTGCATACTCCAAAACACATCTTGCAAGCCAAAAAAGCCATAAAAAAGGCGTTTGAAACCCAGATAAAAGGGCTTGGCTTCTCCCTTGTAGAGGTGCTGTCACAGTGCCCAACAATATGGGGACTCTCCTCTAAAGAATCGTTAGATTGGGTTGAAAAGAAGATGATGCCTTATTATCCGTTAGGTGAATTTAAGGTTCCAAAGGAGGAGAAAGTGTGAAAGAAAGTATCAAAAAACCCTTTTACACCGACGTTCTGATGGCTGGATTTGGCGGACAGGGACTCATGTTTATCGGAAAGCTGCTGGCTTTTACCGCAATGAAAGAGAAGAAAAACGTAACATGGATTCCCTCGTACGGTCCGGAAATGCGGGGGGGAAAAGCCAACTGCACCGTGGTGATTTCCGACGAAGAAATAGCATCACCAGTTATAACCTCTCCTCATGCACTGATCATGATGAATAATCCTTCACTGGAAGCTTTCGAATCCATGTTAAAAAGTGGCGGCGTGTTAATCTGGAATGCCTCACTAATTACTAAGCAAATAAAGAGAAAGAATATCACCGCGATTCCGGTTCGCGCAAACGAGCTTGCTGCTCAAGTTGGCGGGGAAAAGGCAGCAAACATGGTGATGCTTGGTGCCTACATTGCATATACGGGTGTTTTAGCTAAGGAAGCCGTTGTAAAAGCGTTAAAGGAGTTTTTGGGAGCAAAAAAGAGCCACTTCTTTTCAGTCAATGTAAGAGCCTTTGAAAAAGGAATGGAATGCGTGGCAAACATCCGTTAAGCGTAACGATAATTGATTTGGAGAAAAACAAAGTGAAAAAACTCAAAGAAATCAGGTGGCATGGACGAGGAGGCCAAGGAGCATGGACTGCAAGCGAAATCTTGGCAAAAGCAGCTATACTGGAAGGAAAATACATTCAATCTTTTCCAGAGTTCGGGCCAGAACGCATGGGAGCACCAGTAAACTCTTACACACGAATAAGCGAAGAGCCAATAAACCTGCACTGCTCAGTTTACAATCCAGACATTGTGGTTGTGTTGGACCCAACCCTTCTGAAAACAGTGCCGGTAACCAAGGGACTAAAGGAAAACGGAGCCCTCATAGTCAACACAAAAGTATCCCCAGCTGAAATTCGGAAAAAACTGGATTTAAAAACCGGAAAGGTTTGGACCGTTCCAGCAACTGAGATAGCGATTAGAATTCTGGGTAGACCGATAACAAACACGGCAATGATTGGAGCAGTTGCAAGAGCAACACATATTGTAAGCTTGGAAAGCATAGAAAAGGCCACAAACAAGAGATTCCCACCAAACTTAGCCGAGAAAAATATTCCGATAATAAAAGAAGCCTACAAGGAGGCTAGAACTGGATGAATACACAAGAAAAGAAAAGTTGGAAAGAAATTCCTATGGCTGGAGTGTGCTGGGTTCCAAGTACAGCCTACCTAACAGGAGATTGGAGAACCTACCGCCCTATCTTAGACTCGGAGAAATGTACCCGCTGCATGCTATGTCACATCTACTGTCCAGACGGCGCCATAGCATGGAAAGCTGAAACAAACGAGATGGTGATCAACTATGACTACTGTAAGGGATGTGGAATCTGCGAAGTGGAATGTCCCGTCGATGCAATATCAATGAAACTGGAGGGAGAGGGATAAACATGGTGCTAACTACACAGAAGGGGCCAAGGGCGATAGCTCTGAACGGAGATGAAGCAGTCGCGCTTGCGGCAAAGCAATGTGATGTGGATGTCGTAGCCGCTTACCCGATTACTCCGCAGACAATAATAGTTGAAAGATTCAGCGAATATGTTCACGATGGCGAAGTAGACACAGAGTTCATATGCACCGAATCAGAGCACAGCGCGCTCACGTGTTGCCTAGCAGCGGCAGCGGTGGGAGCAAGAACCTTCACAGCAACAGCCTCTGCGGGTTTAGCCTTAATGCATGAAATTCTCTACGTGACCTCTGGCTGCAGGGCTCCAGTTGTGATGGCAGTTGCGAACCGCGCCTTGTCGGCTCCAATTAACATACATTGTGACCACTCAGACAGCATGGTTGAAAGGGACTCTGGATGGATACAGATCTACTCGGAAAACAGTCAGGAAGCGTACGACTCGATCATACAAGCCTTCAGAATAGCAGAGCACCAAGAACTCTCATTACCAACAATGGTAGGTCTGGACGGATTCTTCCTAAGTCACACCTTGGAAAATGTAAGCGTTCTACCAGATGAAACCGTTCGAAAATTCGTTGGCCAAAGACAAATCCCACTGGTAAAGAATCATGAGGGAAAATTCGTGCCGTATAAGCTTGATCCTGAAAACCCGATAACAATAGGTCCACTAGATCTCCATGACTACTACTTTGAGCATAAAAGGCAGCAAGAGGAAGCCATGAGGAAGGCATTAGGGATAATCAGGAAGGTTCATGATGAATATGCGGAAGTCAGCGGACGCCGATACGGAAACGGCCTAGTAGACTCATATAGACTGGAAGACGCCGAACTGGTAACTATATGCTTAGGTTCAACGGCGGGAACCGTCAAAACAGTGGTAGACCAATTACGAGCAAAAGGAGTGAAAGCTGGACTGTTAAGAATAAGGACCTTCAGACCTTTGCCAGTTCAAGAGATAATCAAAGCCTTGCAACATGTGAAAGCCATCGCTGTAATGGATAGAAGCTGCAGCTTCGGAGGCTCCGGAGGCCCTGTCTTTCATGAAATCAGGCATGTTCTCTACGACTCAAACATACATCCACATGTGGTTAACTACATCTACGGTCTAGGCGGAAGAGACATGTCACAGCTTTTGGTTCAGAAAATCTACCGAGACCTAGCGAGAATTCTTGAAACGGGCAAAATCGACAAGTCAATCAAGTTTATAGGGTTAAGGGAGTGAAGGAGGCAGAAAAATTGGCATTAGAATGGAAGTTTACTGCAAAGGAGATTGCTGAGAAACCAGAACTTTTCATGTCTGGACACAGGGCATGTGCAGGATGCGCCCCGGCAACGGTTCATAGACTGATATTAAAGGCTGTTAGGGGCCCCACAATAGCAACGAATTCAACTGGATGCATGGAAGTAACCTCGACAATCTATCCCTTCACGGCATGGAAGATACCGTGGATACATACAGCCTTCGAAAACGTGGCAGCAAACGCTTCTGGAATTGAAGCAGCCCTAAAGATACTGAAAAGAAAAGGCAAACTCAAACATGAACACGTAGACGTTATCGCGTTAGCAGGAGACGGCGGAACCTTCGACATAGGTATACAAGCCTTATCTGGAGCCGTTGAAAGAGGACATGACTTCCTTTACGTCCTATATGACAACGAAGCCTACATGAACACGGGCATACAAAGAAGCGGAGGCACACCACTTGGAGCATGGACAACAACCTCCCCAGCAGGCAAAAAAATCCCTGGAAAACCTCAGCTCAAAAAACCAATTGCAAACATAATGGTTGCACACGAGATGCCTTACGTAGCAACCGCCTCACCAGCCTACTGGATAGACTTGCTGAAAAAGGCCCGAAAGGGCTTAGAAGTGGAGGGCCCAGCCTTCTTACATGTGATAGCTCCTTGTCCCAGAGGGTGGCGCTCTGACCCAAGCAAGAGCATTGAAATCTCACGTTTGGCCGTTGAAACCTGCGTATTTCCACTGTGGGAAGCCATAGACGGCGAATACAACCTGTCGGCGCCGAGCAAGGTTATAGCTTTAAGACCAGAAAGGAAGAAAGCTATGGAAGAATACCTGAAGACTCAGGGACGGTTTAGGCACCTATTTACGCCCGAGTTTAAGCACATTATCGGCAAGATTCAAGAAGTGGTGGACAGGCGCTGGCAAAGATTACTTAAGAAATGCGGAATGGCCTAGCCATCTTCTCTTTTTTTGACACGCTTCAATGAGAAAGAATGAGTAGTGCAGTCCAAATTAGGCCGACTAGAGGAAATACGATTGAGGCTAGCCTCTTTGCACTTGAGAAAGCCTCTTCAGCTAACATGCAGAGCCTCTCTATTTGTTTTTCGCCGATAACCCTAACGTTTGGTGTTACCTTCGTAAACCATGCGGCTTCAGCTGGTTCTAAGTTACTCCTTGCACTTGATGCAGCTTGCTCGATGTACTTGATGAGCTTCTCCTGATCCATTGCCTCTCCAAGCGGATGATAACCTCTCGGAGTCAACACAATGCCATTTACCACATGGGTGTCGGTGGTCAAGACCTCGGCGTCATTAAAGCCGATTTCATTTAGTCTTTGAAGTATTCTTTCCCGGAGACCAGAAATCATGTTATTTCCGTCAACCGTGATGTAAGCTACCAATTGATCTTTCACTTTCACCGCGATAACGCATATTCCACCGGGACCCATGCCGTCTTTCAGAGTGAAATCGGTGGGAACGACTTTCGCTGCTCCAACCTGCAAGGAACTTTTCTGACTTCCAAAAGCGGCTTCTAAGCTTGCAGCTGCAGCCTCTTTAAGGGGTGAAATTGCCCTTTCAACATGGAAAGGCCCTTCGATGCTATTGTGGGCGTCAATGACTATTGCTGTTGACAAGCCTCGTTTTCCAGCCTCCTCTGCAATGAAAGACTCTAAACTTTTTGGAAGGTCTTCCATCGTTTGAGGAGCCAAAGTCAACGTGAAAAGAGTGCATTTCCCAAAAATCTGACAGGTTACCCGCGCTCCATTTTTGTGAACCCGCATAAGAGGAGTGGTTGAAGAGGAAAAATTCGAAATGTCAACGATTTTGGAAATCTGTTCGATAATCTTTTGATTCTGAGCTTGTGACGCAAGGTCAAGGTCATGTCCCGATATCCCATGCGGCACGGAAACTGTGCATCTCAGCTTGTTTTCCAGCTCCTTTTGAATCAGGTAAGGTAGGATGCTGCTGCCAACATTTTTAAAAGGACCAGGGTGAAAAGCTGGAACAACCATGGCTGCTTTCATTTTTCCCCCTGCCCGAAACATGATTACAGAGAGCTTTATGCTTTGTTCAACGCTGAGATTTTCCAGAAGGCTTTCTAGAGGTTCATTCAGGTCTTCTGTCCAATTGGCCATGAAAACTTTAAGAACAGAAAGCGACTTCACGCCGACGAGTTTTGTGCCCATGCGGTTGAGGAAAAAAATGAAGCAAAACGCTGCGAAAATGCTCACAATTAGGGATGATGCAAAGAAGAGCCAAGTTGAAGGGGCAATGACATGACCCTTTGTTCCAGCTATTAAGACTACTGGCACAACGTATAATCCCGGCTGCAAAGCAGTGTAGAAGATAATCCTTCTACTGCTAACGAAAGAGATCGCTGAAGAAACTATCAAACGGAGAATGAGGATGGCACATAAGCCTAAAAGGGAGAGTTTTAACCAGAGAACAAGATCTTTAAGAAAAATGTAGCTGAAGTCTCCGAGAAGAATGAACACAACCCATAAAAGGTTGGAATAAAGGGAAAGAGCCGAAGAACGTCTCAAATTAAGAACAGGGTCGTTTCTAAGGCCCCCTAGATTAAGTGCAAAATCAGACAGCATCGCCAAAAGAAAGAAAACAACTCCAACAACCAAGCCTAGCAGAAGCCCATATGAAGAGGGGAGAAGCGGCAAAACAGCAAAGACGCCCACAAAAAGGCATGCTACGAAAAGCATGCTTGTCAGGGTCCTATAAGAGGGAAGAGTGAATAGAGAGGAGTAACGTTTCACCGCCCGGTTAATATAGTCATTTAACACGTCTGCGGAACCCAAACTAATGCCCCTTAGGCTTTAATCGTAACTCAACGGAAACTAAAAAGGTTACTCAACGTTCGCTCATTTCTCTGCAGATTGATACATCGGGAAATCCAGTTTCAACAATGCTTAGTAGAGCTACGAGACCTTAAGATTTCAAAATTTACATTAATTATTGAAGAAACATCTATTCAAAGCCCGATTGTTTCATTGAAAAAGCTCCAAAAAGCTTGTGACACTGGCATGTAACGGTGTGAAACTCAGCGACTATTGTATACCAGCATGAACTGTTGAAATGCCGCTATGAGATAAAGTTTTAAGCTTGAAATCATTCTAAGATTCTGCTGGTTTCCATGTCGGAAAGTGGTCTCCCACCATCTGTGTTTCACATGCTCGAAAAGAACGTGGGGCGCAGAGTCTCGGTAATTTTAGGTGCCTCTTATGGCTTTGAGGGCAAACTAATAGCTGTTACTCATGACCCGCCGGGAATATGGCTGTCCGACGCTGATGCAATAATTCTGCGTGCAACGATAGCTAAGCCGATACCGCAGGTTGTTGGGAAAGAAGACCGAAGTGAGGTTTTCATCAACCTTAACTCGGTTCAACGCATTGAGGTTCTACACAAGAATAAATAATTTGACTCTTCCGCAAACTGTTTTTAGAGGTGCGGGTGCGCCTCGAGGGAACAGAGTGAGAGGAAAGTTTCCCGCGTTGTTAAGTGTCCCGCACCACTAGCCCTTTGGGGAGCAAGAGGAATATAAGAATATTCTAGAAGATTATTACATAAGATACTCAGATTGGTCCTAAGAAGACTTTTGCAAGGATTACCGTAATTATCAGAGACGCCGTCAATGCAACAACGAGTTCAGGTCTAACCTTGACACCCTTGGTGTCTTCTTCAAAAAATCGAAGCAACCCAGCGCTTGCTGAGGGCATAGGGGCGCTTTCACTTTTTTTGGACTTTCGACTCAAGGCGTCCACCTTAATGTTACAGGAATGATAGGAAGATTTCCACTAATTAAACTTTCCTTATTCCAAACTTTTATCTTGCCAGACCTTAATGAATACAGACGTGAAGGTTTGTACATGAGCTCACCACGCGAATATTATGTTAAAACGTTAGATCTGCTTCAGCAACACCACAAATGGTTTCGAGAAACAATTCCGCTGATTGCAAGCGAGAACATACCGAGCCCCGCCGTGCGAGAGGCGCTTGCAACAGACTTCGGAAACCGCTATGCAGAGGGCTGGCCTGGTGAACGCGTCTACGCTGGATGCCAGTACATCGACCAAGTTGAACTCGTATGCATAGACCTTGTAAAGAAACTGTTCAAAGCAGAATTTGTGGATGTTCGCCCAATCTCAGGCGTGGTTTCCAACCTGGTTGTCTATACTGCGTTCACCGAGCCTGGCGATGTGATGATGGCCTTGTCAATTCCATGTGGAGGGCATATTACTATGGGTAAGAAGAAGCTGGGGGGCACCGCAGGCGCAGTGCACGGCTTGGTGGTGGAATATCTTCCGCTTGACTATAAAGAGTTAAACATTGACATAGACAGAGCCAAGCAGAGAATTGCAAAACTGGCAAGAGAGGGGAGATCGCCAAAACTTGCCATGTTTGGCGCCAGCGTTTTTCCATTTCCTCATCCAGTTAAGGAGTTGGCAGAAACGTTCCATGAGGTTGGCGCAACCGTTGCCTATGATGCAGCCCACGTGGCTGGTTTGATTGCCGGAGGCTGTTTTCAAGACCCCTTAAGAGAGGGAGCAGACGCCGTCACTTTGAGTACTCATAAGACTCTGTTTGGTCCACAGCATGGCGGAGTGCTTTCATGGGAAAGGCACGCGGATAAAATTAAGCGGGCAGCCTTCCCGGGCATGATAAGCAATCATCACCTTCATGCGTTGGCTGGAGTAACCATAGCATGCGCGGAGATGTTAGAGTTTGGAGAAGAATACACTCATCAGGTTATCAGGAATTCCAAAGCTTTGGGTCAAGCACTTTATGAACGGGGTTTCAACGTTTTGGCAGAGCATAAAGGCTTCACTGAATCCCATGTGTTGCTTATAGACATAACAAAACATGGCGATGGAGGCACTATTGAAGGCCAGCTGGAAAAGGCTGACATCATTATTAATCGAAACCTGTTACCATGGGACATTAAGGAAGGCCGGCACTTCATCAATCCCGGTGGAATAAGACTGGGAACGTCCGAGATTACAAGGCTTGGAATGAAAGAGAGCGAGATGGAGGAGATCGCGGAGTTCATTAAAAGGGTGATCATTGACAAGGAAGACGCGGAAAAAGTGAAAAGCGACGTTAGAGCGTTCCGAAGAGACTATCAGAAGGTGCATTACTGTTTTGAAAACGCCACAGAAGCTTATGAATACGTTAGAATCCGATGAAACCGTGATTTGAACCATAGGACACAGCAACAGGTCTCAAAAAACATTCCTAGAAATGTTGAAAAAGCATAAAATCGAAATCCTAAGTGATGTGCGCCGCTGTCCAAAGTATTGTCATCGCAGGTTTATATCAGCGTGTTTAGAAAGCGAAGAGATAAAGGTAGTCCATATAGTTGCTGAGGGGCAAATAAGCCTCCTCAAGTTTAAAATTTAAAACCAGCAATAGGTGGATAGGAAGGCTCAGCACCATGCATATTCGTGAATTTCAAGATATGATGCGGCAGATCTATTTCCATCATGACTCAAAGCGGGGAGCAAAAGGAACATGCTTGTGGCTTGTAGAGGAAGTTGAAGAATTAGGTGAAGCCATTAAAGGTAAAGACAAGAAGGCTTTAGAAAACGAGTTTGCCGACGTTCTGGCATGGTTGGCGTCACTAGCAAACGTGGTTGACGTAAACTTGGAAGAAGCTGCTATGGCGAAGTACAATCAAATATGCCCAAGATGTAAGCAAGTGCCCTGCAAATGCACTAGAAATTTTCAACCCTAACCAAGAAAACAGTTCAGACAAGACTTTGTTGTCCAGCGCCAGTTAATTCCCACTGGAAAGGCCTTTTCCCTTTACGCACAACAACTTTCTCGGCTTCGAAAAGGTGCAGGTGATGAAGCGCGGCAGCATAGCTCATTCCAGTTTCTTTTGCAATGGTTTTGGCGTTAGACGATTGTTTCTCCAGAAAACGTGCAATCCGTGAACGAGCAATAAGTCCTAATCGAACATTTCTTTTTTCAACTAAGAAAGCTTTTGGGTGGTGTCTTTCCTTCACTAGGGACTCCTCAAACTATTCTTGGCTTTAGTCAATAAAGTCTTTGAGGCTTATCTGTTTAGGTTTTTTGCCTTCAAAAAGAGAGTTAATCTCCTCCTGCACGAGCATTAGGCGCTGAGCATAATAGTTGGGCAGTTCATACCTGCGTATTAACTGGTGGGCAACCTCCAAATATTTTTGAATCCCACCGCGGTAAACCGTTAGGGTTAAGGATCCTCCACACTCTAGACATACGCCTTTCAGCGGTAATCTTCTGTACTTCTTGTTGCAAGCCTTGCAGCGAAAGCCTTGAGTGGAAAATGCCCGCAGGTTACCAGAAATGTCGCGCATAAAGTGAGTTGTTAAGACTATTAGAGCCACCTTTTCGGCGTCTACAGCTTCAATCTTTTCTGCAAGTTTAAGTTGACTTTTCAACTTGTCGGTCATCCGCCCTAGCTTCTTGTAGGCACTCTCTCGATTGCCAGCGTTAATGTTAGAAACTGGAACCGTGTAGCTGAAACCTTGAAACTGCGCTTCGGTGCCTAGCCTGTGCTCAATAAGGTCTATAATCGGTCTGACTTCCTGCGGCGACACATTCTGCAAAGTCTTCTCATAAAAAACCATGGGATAAGCATCTGCAACATCCACTTCATGCGCTTGCCGTTGAACCTCAATAGGGTTAACCACTGGAATTATGAACAGCGGTGCATCCATAATCCCGCCTATCTGAGCTGGCAAGTATGCTTTTGAAAAGTTTAGAACAGTATCTAATGCGAGCATTAAGGCATCTTCGTCGCCATCGCAGTCCCTCCGCTTCGATGAGTGCCAGAGAGGATGCGCATAACACAGGTGTAAATTGGTGAAGCCGATGATTCTTCCAAGAATGCCCACAGAAGTGTGAGGGGCTAACCCTATGACTAATTTTCCGACAAGGTCGTCTTTCCGTTTAACATTGTAGTAGGCTGGAAGCCCGTAGACTTTCTTCAATAGTTCGTCGAGAAAGCTGGCTACACGAACAAAGTATTCTGCATTTTGCATTGGAATGACAATGTCTTGAATCTTCAACTCGCAAATCTGGTCGGGCTGAGCCAGTGGATTTCCGTCAACATCGTACAAATAGTCTAACTGCCTAAGTTTTTCTACAGGTACTTGTAGTTCCCTAGGCTTAAAATGGGTTAATGGAGCATTAGTCGCATCGAACCGCATTGTGCCGTCTTTGAAGACTGACAGGTCATGTTTGACTCTTAGAATCCCTTTTTCAACGATTTCGGGAGTCTTCGACTCATTTGTTAGCCCTTTAACCCCTTTCACGATAGATGGAAAAGGAAGATTCAATCTTTTACATGCTTCTTCAATTAGCTCTCTGAAATTTACTGCTTGCTTTTCAACGCTTCTCGTTCTGCTCTTACAAATTGGGCATATAGACTCCTTAGAGACACGTTTGCACTGAGGACACACACGCTCAACAAGGGTCTCCACATCGCATCTGGGACACTTCACCTTGAAGGTTATCTCACGACAGTTGGGACAGCGTCTTTTGGTAAGTTCAACTTCAACAACCGCCTTGTTAGATGCTTCTACTAGATTCCGCCGTGACCCCCCAGCCAAACCTACTGGGAAAAGCACGTGAACAAGAGGACGCATCTCGCGTCTTTTGGCTTTTTCAGGACGCCCCATTCTTGCGCCGACAACAGTTGGAGCCTTCGCTCGAACAACAATTCCAGTTAGATCCTTAATGACCTCTAACACGGGCTTACCATGAGATACTCGCTTTTTTGGAACGTGCAATCCCAAGCAAAACGCAAAAATCAAAGCATCGTCCTTTTCAATTTTGATCTTTTCATCAACAACCTTATGTGGCACACATAACTTTTCGAGCAGGTTTTTTACAGGGGCATTTGATGCACCAGTTATCTCGGAAATCTCCTCGTTCTCCTTGTGAACTGTACAGTTGAAAAGCCAGGTCCTCAGCTTTCGAAAATCTTCTGTCGAGATGCTATGCCAAAAGTACGTAACAGCGGGATGAAGCGGCACATTAATGGTGGAAGCCAACTTCACTGCTTCTCTAGCGGTGGGCTTTTTTTCAAAAGGATTACTTAAGAACATCTCTAGACGAGTGACCTGAACCTCGGCTTCTGCAGCAACTACTTTCAAATCTCCATTAAACGAAACTTTGATGGCTGCCTGAAGTTCTTGGCTCCACCATTCTTCGGTGTAGCTAGAATGAGGAAGCGGCTTGTTGTTGTAAAGGAAATCTCCAAATCCAATTAAAATGTCGCCGAGAAAAAGGATCTTTTCAATCACATTTTCAATTTGCTTAAAGTTCTCAGTTGTCACCCGCACAACCGAACCATCTCTCAGCCGAACAACAGGTGGCTCAATAGCGTCGACTGGAAGAACTGTGCCAGCCTTACCCGGCCTTTCAATACGCAGTTGTGTGCCGCCGGCTAGAAAGTTTTGAAGAACCATCATGGTTGCGGGGTGAACACCTACCGCGGCTAATCCTGTATTTCTTGCTCTTCCATAGCGAAGCCTGAAACCCCCATGCCTTGAGGGAAAGGAGAACACTGGGCGACCAGCAATCACCTCTTCCATGAACCCAACGGTCTTCTCCTCTTTAGTCTCCCGCATTCTTCTAAGCCAATCCCAGCCTTCGACTCCTAGCTTCTCCACAATTGTCCAAACCTTCAGCGAACGCCCAACAACTCCATCGTTCACAACTCGAAGGGCGCCACCACGCACCCGATTGGTTTCAACGCGAGGCAAGTTACGAAAAGACGAAACTTCTACGGGGTTTGATTCTGTTCCAGTGACTTCCACTGGGAGCGATTGGAGCGCATTTCTTAATTCTTCATCGGAAACCTTGTATTGAAAGCGTGTCACCGACCGTTCGTAAAGTCGAACCTCTTCGGTGAACCTTCCAATTTCCTCGGGTGTGGGCTTGTAGCGGTCTAGCCCCAAGAGTCGTCTTACAAAGTCTCCGACAACGAGTGTTAGAGCCTGATCAGTTCCGCCTGCTGATCGTATTGGCCCAGCAAAATATATGGCAAGATATTTTGTTCTGTCCAAGTTGTTTTTGATCGCCACGCGGGCTACGCCTTGTAAGGGCGCTGCCGTAATGCCTTCAGTAAAGATTGCAAGAGCAGTTCTAATTGCTTGCTCAGCAGCTTCTGTGGTATCCATGTGTCCAAATTTGCCATAGACTATTTCCTCAGCAATTTTGAAGGCAAGTTCTTCTCTGGACAACTTTTTGCTTAGTTCTCGTATGCTTTCAGCGACACCAGAGGGCCCAACTAGGCCTTCGACAAGGCTTGCCATGTCTTTTGCCCTCTCGGGTTCAGGAGTCGGCGTGGGATCTACTCCTCTTCCTCTAGCTTTCCTTGCAATCTGGTATACTTCTTCCAGCTGACTTTCTAAATGCGAAACGTACTCTTGGTACTCCTTGCTCATCTTCGTCTTCAAATTGTCTCCTCCTTTTTGAGAGGCAGTTATTTTGCGTTTCCAGACTTTATGCACGCTACAAGAACGCCAATTTTATCCTTTAAGTTTCCCTCTTCTTCTGTGATCGTGCCTGTCACAACAGCGTCTGCTCCAGCGCTTACTACATTCCTCGCTTGCTCGCCAGTTCGTATGCCCCCGCCAACGATAAGTGGAATATCAACGGTGCTTTTCACCATTCGAATCATGTCGTTTGGCACAGGCTGTTTTACTCCAGACCCTCCTTCCAAATAGAAAAAGTGCATGCCAAAATACTGAGCAGCTAATGCATGGGCAACAGCTAATCTTGGTTTATCATAGGGAATTGGACAAGCCCGTCCCACGACGCTGACGGCTCCACCTTCGCCAACAGTAACGTAACCGAGAGGAATTGTCTCTAAACCAAACTTTCTGATGATTGGTGCACCAAGAATCTGAGCCCCGGTTATGAAGTAGGGGTCAGACGAATTGAGGAGAGACATAAACCATATGGCGTCTGCGTATTTGCTGATCCCTGTGACGTTGTTAGGAAATAATATGATTGGAATCTTTACGGCTTTCTTGACAGCTTTTACGACATCATCCAGATGTGGAGTAGAAACTATTGTGGATCCTCCAACCATGACGGCAGCTGTGCCGCAAGATTCGACTTCGCGAACGGTTTTGGCAGCTGTTTCAGGGGAAAATTCTTCGGGGTCAAGAAGAGTAAAGTGAATAGCTCCATCTTTGTGAATCTTGTTCAGCAGGTATTTTTCCACTCGTCCTTTCATAGGCACGCCTTCATGTGCGTGTTCTTATGTCAGAATAATATTTGTCTGTGAAAACGCAGTATACATCGATTTCTTTATGTGCGGGTTTAAGCGGCATTTCCTGTATTAAACCGCAGCCTGCACAGCGTACGACCGCTTGTTCTTCGCTTTTTGAAAGCTCCACTCTAATGGCCTCTTTTCCACATTTGGGACATAGAAAAACTTTTGGCAAACGTTTTTTAGGCATGCGCACGACTTTTCTGCGTCGTCTTCCCATCTCAAAGCCTCTAAGTAGTCATTAACCGAGTTTAAACTTGAGTTACATTTCAGTAGAGTAGACTATCTTCGCTTAAATACTTGTTCACATGTAAGAAATGAAGGTGCCTACATTGAGACTATCACCTAACGTCTTAAAGCTCAAATGGCCACTGGTAACAACAAGAATTAAACGGTTTATCAAGGATTATGTGGACAAAAGCAGAATGAAGGGAATCGTTTTGGGGGTATCAGGTGGCATAGACAGTTCCACAACAGCTGCTTTGGCGTCCCTAGCCATAGGAGGCAAGAAGGTTCTCGCTCTTTCAATGCCAGAAGAGGAAACTTACAATGCCACGGACATAAAACACATCAAAATGCTTGCGGAAAAATTCGGCTTCCAAATAGAGACCATAGATATATCACCGATCTTAAGAGCATACTATGATTCTCTTCCGATATACGATGCTCAAGAAAAACGCGGAAAGGGCAACCTGAAAGCACGAACAAGAATGACGTGCTGGTACTATTACGCAAACAGACTTGAGAGAATAGTCTGCGGCAGTTCAGACAAGTCGGAGACAATGATAGGCTACTTCACCAAGTGGGGAGACGCAGCAGCAGACATCTCGCCCCTCATGGACCTTTACAAAACACAAGTGAGGCAACTAGCCGCATATATAGGAGTGCCAGAGGAAATCATAACCAAACCATCGACACCAGCACTCTGGCCAGGCCATTTAGCCGAAGAAGAATTAGGCATCAAATATGAGATGCTAGACCTAACTCTCCTTGGACTTGAAAACTTCTTGGCTCCAGAAGAAATTGCTCGCCAGTTAAGACTGCCTCTGAAACTTGTGCTAGACATAAAAGCAAGATGGCTGGCAAATGAACATAAACGCCGTGCGCCCCTAACAACTAAACTTGGATATAGGACGGCAGGGAAAGATTTCCGGCTTCCCTATACATCATGAGGTAAAGGGAGGAAACTGTTTGCCTGAAAAGGTTAATGTGGCTCTGGCTCAAATCAGCTGCAAAGTTGGAGACAAAGACCACAACATCAGAAAGATTGAACAGTACGTTAAGCAAGCCAAGAAAAAACGGGCAAATCTTATTGTTTTTCCTGAACTTGCCCTCACGGGATACGTGTGCAGAGACCTAGTATACGAACTGGCCGAGCCTATTCCTGGACCGTCAGTTCATCGACTGGAAGCCATTGCGAAAAGGGAAAATATGCACATTGTTCTGGGAATGCTTGAAAAAAGCAGCAAGGCCAAAGCTGTGCTTCACAACACAGCCGTTCTCATCAGCCCAAAAGGATTTATCGGCAAATACCAGAAAATGCACTTGCCAACCCACAGCGTGTTCGAAGAGAAACGGTACTTTAGAGGCGGATATCAAACTCCTGTCTTTGACACTTCTATCGGAAAACTGGGACTAATCATTTGTTATGATGTGTTTTTCCCAGAAATCACACGCCTACTACGATTGAAGGGGGCACAACTTGTGATATGCATTTCAGCGTCACCTTCAGTGCGCCGCGGATTCTTCGAAGTGCTCACAACCGCTAGAGCTTTAGAGAACACCATGTTTTTGGCCTACGTAAATCTAGTCGGCATCGAAGATGGACTCCAATTTTGGGGTGGAAGCCGAATGATCGCTCCCAGTGGTAAGATCTTTGCTCAAGCAAGGTATGATGAAGAAGACATGGTAGTTACGCAGATCGATTACTCAGATATGGACCGTGTAGAGGTTTTCGTTCCTATGCTCCGAGACTTAAGACCAGAACTGTTCGATTCCTTAAAGAAACAAGCGGAGAATCTTTAAACTGCGCGCGTTTTCGGCTTAAAATCCTTCAAAACCTGTTCAATTCGATCTAGAGCTTCCCCAATTTTGTCGTAAGCCGTTGCATACGAAAATCGCAGGTATCCTTCACCGTACGTGCCGAAGGCAGAGCCGGGCACGGTTACAACCTTCGCTCTGTTGAGAAGAAACTCAGCAAGGTTTTTCGATGATCCACCCAACTCTTTAACGTTGGCAAATGCGTAGAATGCCCCTTTTGGAAGCTTGCAACTAAAGCCTTCAATCTCATCGAGTCTTCCATGAAGAAGCTTTCGTCTCCTATCAAATTCGGCTATCATATCTTTAACGAAGCTTTGTGGACCTTCCAAAGCTGCAACTGCTGCGTATTGAGCGGGCCCACTCACACATGCGACCGAGAATTGGTGAGTTAACATCATTGGGGTAATCAGTTCTTCAGGGCCAAACACATAGCCAACTCTGAAACCTGTCATGGCATAGGTTTTGGAGAAAGAACCTACAACCAATGTACGCTCGCGCATTTCAGGAAAAGAAGATAGACAGTAATGTTTTGTTCCATCATATGTGATTCGCTCATAGACCTCGTCAGAAATCACAATTAGATCACGTTCAACTGCAAGCTTAGCTAAAGACGCCAAATCATCATGAGAGAACACTGCACCTGTTGGATTGTTAGGAGAATTAACAATCATTATGCGTGACCTATCTGTGACATGTGACATCACAACGTCGGCATCCGGCTTAAACTCGTTTTCCTCAAGTGCTGGCATCGAAACAGGAATGCCGTCAACCATCAAAACGTCAGGTTGATAGATTACAAAGCCCGGATTCGGAATGAGAACTTCATCGCTAGGATTTGTTAGAGCCATTAAGGCAAGAAAAATGGCCTGTGTTCCCCCAACTGTTATCAAAATCTCTGTTTCCGTATCATAAGTCAATCCGTACTCACGTTTAGCTTTTTTAGCTAAAGCCTCACGTAACTCAGAGATACCTGCGGTTGAAGTATAGTGAGTCTTGCCGTCATCAAGAGCTCGCTTAGCCGCTTCTAAAACATGAGGAGGAGGAACAAAGTCAGGTTCACCAAGGCCTAACCCTATGACATCGGGCATGTTGTGTGCAAAAGAGAACAAGCGGCGTATGCCCGAGGGCTTAATCTTGCTGAGTCGTGTGGCTATCTTAAAACGGTTCAATAGACTCACAACCTTTCTTGGGTATTTGTGTAATCCTTCTCACATAAAACGTTTACATTTGTAATGGTGCGCACCGTAAACCTTTTTTCCCTGTATACAAAACTGTATCCATCCAAGACCAGATATTAGGTGAGAGTTTGTTCGCCAAGGAAAACGTCCAAAAGTGGCTAAAAAATGCACTAGATGACCAGATTTCAAAAATATTGATGAAGAACAGTAATTTAACCAAAATACAGGTCGAAACACTCTTAATAGACTTTTTAGCTGAAAATATAGCTGAAAAACGAATAAAGATGGAGGAAAAAGCCAGATTACGCCTAACTAAGGCAGAAATAAGCCGAGGAGCCTTCAATAGGACATTGAAACAAGCAAGAAAAAACGTCATTCAATCCATCTACACAGTCCTCCTCCTCGGATACCTTGGAATATTCGATAGCACACGATTAGACCCATACATAGAAATCGCAAACAAGCTACAAGCCTACGTAAACGCCTACAAGAACATTCTACCCGACAAAAATCGAACAGAAGAAAACCTCCGAGTCATCAACATGCTGAGAGACGAACTTGAGAGAAACCTAGAATCGTTATCCAGCGAAAAGGTCTTCTCAGAAACGTGACATCACAAGTCACAACCATCCTAGTACATCATTTTTCCCAATAACATAAACCTTATTAAGGGAGGAAATGGTATTTGGACACGAAATGTGATTTGTGATGTCACAATCAGGTATATTGCAGTCATGTTCACTTGGAAGTTGGCCATTAGAAAGCGTGATGTTACGTGAGCTCCGGGTAATCACGTTCATATCACACTTGGTTATGGGCGTCTCTTCTGTTTGGAGGAGTTTAATTGTACTCTGAAATCCTTCTTGTGGTCACCGTTGTTTTTCTGTTTTTGTCGATGGGTGCGATATTGCTTTATTATAAGCGGATCAGAAAAGCTTATGAAAGGTATGATGAAGCGAAGGACATTGTGAAGGACATCGTCATAAGTTTCAACAATCAACTGCAACGATTGGAAGAACATGTTGGAATGATTGGTCACAAGCTAGAGTTTCTCTCCGTTAAAAGAGAGGATGTTACAGGCATCACAGATGTCACGGATCAGTTGAAGAAACATGAGACACAGCTAAGTGATATCACGTCCCAGATGGATACAGCTCTAGGACTTAAGGAGCAGTTGCTGCCGCAAATCGATAAACTAAATGAGAGAATCGACAAAGTGGTTAAAGCTCAAGAGAATATGGCGCAACGAATTTCTGAGCCCCAAGAGGTACAGATAAGGGGAGTTATCCCTATTAAGAGGGAGCGGGCTCTAGCCCAGCTAACTGCAACTGAACTGCGTGTTTTAGAGATCCTTACAGATAAAGGACCGAAGACTGCTCCAGAAATAAAAAGCGAAATAGAGCTAACGAGAGAGCATACTGCTAGGCTGATGAAGAAGCTGTATGTAAAGGGTTATGTCGAGCGAGATGAAACTAAAACGCCTTATGCATATCGGATCAAGGAGGAAATGCGGAAAATCTTGAAGAAAACCGAGTCTATGCCTCAGTAGATGTGACATGCGACTTATTTAGTGTTGCTGCCAACAAGGTCTTCTCCTGCTTGACTAATTCGCTTGAGTTGTTCGTCCATTTTTGAAAGAGATTTGGACGGAGGCAGTTTGTAGTCAACTTTTCCCCTTTCATCCAGATATTCGGGATAGTGAATGACCTTTATTGGAACCGCAAATCGGATCTTCGGCTCCGAGATGAGCAGGGCTTCTCCAACATCGAGCATCTTTATCTCGGTATCGCTGTACTCCATGTATGGCGTGTTTTGGGTGAGGTAGTTCCTGTCGTGGCGCAATTCTGTCTTCATAATAACCTTGGTCCAAAGCTCGGCGAAGACGTTACGGTTTATTCTTGAAGGCCGCGGAGTCACAGCATTCAGTCCAACCCGATACTTGCGGTATGTTAAAGCGATATCACAAAATATGGTTTTACGTATTTCTGGGTCAAGGAACTCATGGGCCTCCTCAAGCGTTATCAAGAGAGTTGGAAGCTTTTCCCACTCTTCAAAATTGCCTTCCCACATCCGCTTATAATGACGTGCTACACCAGATGCCGTGAGGCAGGTCATGTCATGTTGTTCTTCGGAGCTTATCCCAGATATATCGACGAGGCAAGTGATTCCTGCGCTAACATTTTGGATCACATCATCAATAAAGCTGTAATCAGAGGCTGGGAAGAGGCTAGGCGAAAGATCAGAAAGCTTGTGCATAAGAGCGTCAATCACTTTTGTGTGCGCGCGCGCAATATTTCTGACCTCACGGGACTCACCCCTTTCGTAAGTTTCAAGTGCCCCTTCTATCCAGTTCTTGCCCAACTTTTCATATAGTCTTTTGGCAAGTCTATACTGAGCATCACTAACGTCAGGAAAGATTGTTTGGAGTTTAGCAGGATGTAGTGTGTACAATCCAACGCACAATTTCCTTTCTCTAGCTGAGTAGTAACGAACCTTGCTGTGAAAGAGCGGATGATCTCGAAGGCCTCTCTGAGGTTCTATGTCCTTCCCTGTTAACAGTTGTCCGGCAAAGTCAAAAATGAGACCCACAGTTCTTGGGCTATTATCTATTATTCGCGCGTTTAACACCAGTTCACAATTTGTCTTTCCTGAACCAGTCATTCCGAACATGCCCATCATCTTAGGTATGGCTTGGACACTTATGCCCACAGGACCAAGCACCTGTTCTCCGGAGCGCAAACGCCCTATCTCCAAATCCCCACCAAGCTTCAAAACCGAACAGTCTTCCTCGCTGGCGGTATACACTTTGTCTCTGTAATTAGGATTAAAAGTTGGAGAGTGACTTCTATCCGCCCTTTTTTCCAGAAACAGAATAGCCTCGACACTTCGAAAGCTAGAGTAGGGCCCAAAAGCCTCCTTACCCTCCGCCTCACGTAGTTGCTCTATTGTCCTCAGAGTGGAGCTGCTTTTGGCATTAAAGACTCTTGCATAGAAACTTCTTTCGCCTGAGTCCATTCGGACAATCTGCCCAAAAGAAAGGTTGATTCCATGATTCAGAAAGAAAGAGACTTTGTCTCCCTCAGTTCCGCACACAAACCCTATAGGCTCAGACAAATTTCTACCCCTTCAATTCCCATGGATATTTCCGTCCATACAATTCACTTCTAAAATTACTAAGAGCCTCCTCAAACTTGAGGAATTTTAACAATTCCTCATCAACATCAGCTAAGGCTTCCTCTACTAAATCTCGGTAATACAACAGTTTCGCTTCAGAATCCACTTTAGCAAAATTATGAGCCAGAAAGAGAGATACGGGATATCCTAAACATCGAGGGTCTCCAGAAATGGATGTTAAAGGTGAAAGCAGCTGCATCATATTTCCTTCTGTCAAGTAATCCATGATGTCGCATCGGAAAATACGGAATGACTCGGGGTTAAGTTTTACGAGAGATCCGTCGCCGAAACGATTTTTGTGAGGATTAGCTTTCAATTCCTCGATAGGGTGATAAACCCACGCTGTTGCAGTGGACATGTCCACTGCAATCTGCGCTATTAAATCTCTTCCTTTGTCATCGAACAGACTTGGAGAGTTCTTTGAAATCGCCAGAAAATTGAGGCTTTTCCTACGAGCTTTTTCGTAGAGAGCCAAGGCAAATCTTCTATCTTCTGGTCTCCCAAAATAGCTTATACCATCAAGAAGCAAATAATCCGACGAGTTCAATTGTGAAAGCAGTGTTTCGGCTAATTCGCTCTCATATTCAAACCTGAGGCGTTCTAATTGCCGTCTTCTTGCAATTTCGTCTCCCTTTGCGGCGCAGATTCTTTCTTGCAGTGGACATGGTCCCCATGTTACCGAGTTTTCTTTTTCGCTAGGATTTACGGAGGCATAAGCAACTCGGAGCAGATAAACTCCGAAACGGTTACCTCTCATTAATGGTTTGGTAGAACAATCAACAGCAACAAATTTTCCCTCAAAAGACTTTAGAAAGTCCAGGGGTTTTTTGAGTTCAGGAAAATATGAAATGGACTTAGGTTCCTTCATGTCCACTGCAGAGCCGTTGAGAGTCCCGTTATCCACGTAATCTTTAAGTGTCCGAACCAAGGACTTCAAGTCATCATTTAATTCGCTCAAATCTTCCTACCTCTTCGAAAGAGGCCATTTGTAACCTAAACAACCCGTTTATCTTTGACATTGGTTGCTATTTATTACCTTTCATAGAACTCAGTGTACTCTGAGACAGTTTAGTCATTGCTCTATAGCGCCTGCGGTTGGAGGCTCCACTCTTCAAGAGAACCTCGCGGTCAACCATCCGAGACAAATAAGTGGAAACCGTACTTAGGCTGATGGGTTCTTTAAATGCCTGTTCATAAACAAGTTGAGCGTCCCTGGAAGAGAACCACACGATTGGGAAGTGTTTATCAAGTATTGACCGCAGCTTGTCAAACTTAGAGTATGCTGAAGTTGTTTCTTCAAGGTTAGGATTAACGCTTGGCATGCCCCCGAGCAACTCGACTAGGTCAAGAAGTCGAATGGCCTTTTCTCTGGTTACATTTCCTTCAAAAGTTACAGTGTAACGATTGCCGCTACCATCGAATACTTCGACACGCATCTTCTTTACTGGCATCAGGATATCCTAACCTCTAGACAGTTTACAGTTCACACATTATAGAGTTTACGGTGAAGCTGTAGGTTGTGAAACGTTTAAAATATGCGCAAAACCTAAAAATCAGTAATTTCTGTGGCTATTTAATTTCACAGAGTTCACTCAGGGGATATCTGATCAAATACAGATGAGATCATTTCGCTTTCCTTTCTCCACAAGAAACGCAGGGGTCATGCGGCTGGTTGAAAGACCCAGGAAACGCGTGTGGATCTACAAAAAAGGGTGAAAACAGAGGAATCGAAGGCTCACTTCACAAGTGTTTACAGAGAAGTCGCCTGATTATCGCTGTTATGTTAATGCTCAGAGAATTCTACATACCATAATAAAGGAAAGAAGAGGAGGGAAGGACAGACCCTCACCCCTCTCTTTCCACTGAAAGCTAACACTGTAGGAAGACACAAAAATGATATAATTGCAACAAATTTCGACAGTTACTACAAAGTGTTTAAGGACAATAGATAAATAAAAATTTTCGTTGTAACAATTAGAGGCTCTTTCTTATAAGAAAATAATATATCATCCTCAAAGTATCAGAGGCTCTCCACACGAAATAGGGGGGTGTGAGGCTCATTCCACTGTTTTATTTCAACAATACACTTTCTAGTTGTTGTTCGCAGATTTTCTCTTGAAGGTCTAGTGTTTTTGGTTTAGTTTTTTGTATGAGAGTTCTTATGTTTGTTCTAGCTGAATTCGAGCGTCGCATTTCACTTAGTTTGGAGAGAGAAACCTGTGAATGAAACTACTGTGTTAGAAGGAGTATTTGATCGCTTTCTGAAAAGTGCTCTCGTTTTTAAAGATAGAGAACTATTGAGACACGATTATATTCCTGAAAAACTTCCTCACCGTGAAGAACAAATCCGTTCTTTGGGAGAGACGGTTGCTCCTGTTCTCAAAGGTGTGCGTTGCTCTAACATCTTCCTTTATGGTAAAACTGGCACAGGTAAAACTGCCGTTGTAAAATATGTGCTGAGCAAGTTAAGCCAAAAAGCCAAGGAGTGCGCTTCCCCAGTTGAATTTTGTTATGTCAACTATCGATGGGCTGGCACAGAATACAGGGTTCTCTCCGCGTTGTGCTGTGCTCTCGGTGTTAAGGTTCCGTTTACAGGTTTAGCTTTAGGAGAGGTTTTTGACCGGTTCCAAAAAGGCTTGGACAAACAAACCGGCATCTTCATTGCAGTGTTAGATGAAATTGATGCCCTCGTGAAGACTCGTGGTGATACGCTACTCTATGAATTGACAAGAGTGAATGAGGCCCTCCGTTTCGGTAAGGCCTCAATTGTAGGCATTTCCAACGACCTCAGATTCAAAGATTTTCTCGATCCAAGAGTTTTAAGCTCACTAAGTGAAGAAGAAATTGTTTTCAGACCCTACGACGCCGCAGAACTCCGGGACATTCTCTTAGATCGCGCAAAATCAGCCTTCTTCAACGGAGTACTATCCGATAGTGCCGTAAGCCTTTGTGCCGCATTAGCTGCTGCAGAGCACGGTGATGCAAGACGAGCCTTAGACCTTCTTCGCGTTGCCGGAGAGTTGACTGAACGAAAAGGCGTTAGAATCATAACCGAAGAGCATATACGACTAGCAGAAACAAGAATTGAACACGACCGCGTTGTTGAAGCTCTGAAAAATCTTCCTGTGCATTCTAAACTTGTTCTCTTCGGAGTCTACCTTCTAGTGAAAGCTAAGATCCATCATGCTATTACTGGCGAAATCTACGAAATCTACTGTGAACTCTGTGAACAAACAGGTTTAACCCCGCTCACCCAGAGACGCGTCAGCGGCTTAATCAACGAATTAGATGTGATTGGATTACTGAACACACAGGTCGTAAGCATGGGACGCTATGGAAGAACAAAAAAAATTCGTTTAGGAGTTCCGCGCGGTGTAATTAGAAGAGTGTTCATGGACGATGAAAGACTTGGGCGTCTAATCAAGTATACAGCGAAATGCTTAATCGATATTTCTGAAACTCGACATTGAAAATGCCTTTCACCTAGTCTAGTGTGGCTGACTTAAAGTTCACAGAAAAGACTTGCGAAGTCTGTAAGTCTACAATTGGCACAATTCCCGGCGTAGGTTTTACGCCCATTTTCTTTTGAAACGTGGTCTGCTCTTGCCAAGCGCCAGAGTTCACCAACAGAACTCCTCTGTAACTCTCGTGCTTCTCTACGTGAATGTGGCCTGTGTGGAAGATGTCAGGGACACGCTCTATAACCATGAAGTCTCTGTTTTCCGGTGAAATGGGGGTTTTCTGTCCATAAATGGGCGCGAGGTGCCTACATTGCAGAAGGAGTTTCATTGCTTTTTCTGGGTTCATAAAACTCTGGTTAGGGGCGGTTGAAATGATATCGTCTAGGCTACGACCATGATAAACAAGTAGCTCCACATCATGAAGACTCATTACGCATGGGTTGCCAAGAGAATGCACCTTTCTCACATTATAGATGCTTTCAGCATATTCTTTTGGTATTGCTGGTTGAGGCAACGCTTTTCTGGAAGCATCATGGTTTCCAGGTATGATAATCAATTCGATGTAGTCTGGGATCTGTTCAATAAATTTTGAAGCCATGTCGTATTGCTGGTAAATGTCTGTGATTGCCAGTTCTTTTGTTTGCCCCGGATATACTCCTATACCGTCTACGATGTCGCCGGCAATGATAACATACTTTATTTTTCCCGCCACTTCTCTTTGGTAGGCGTTTCCGAGTTTACCGTTCAGCCACAGTAGAAATCGGTTGAATTCCTCTCGCATAAACAGCTTACTGCCGACATGTAAATCTGATATTAAAGCTGCATAAACTGGAATTGACGCTTTGCGCGGAGTTCTCAGGGGCACATCTGGGAAGAGCACATCTTCTAACACAAGCAAATCATTTCGGCCCTTAACTGCCATGACGCAGACAACTTGGTCTAGAAGCAACATTTGGGTTTTTACCCGAATCTTTTCCTTTATGTTTTGAGGCATAAACACGGTGGCAGCGGCGTTCATGTCTTCGATCTTGAAGAAGATTCTTTGTTTAGATTCTCTCTTCTCTGTAAGAATACCGATGACCTTAACCTTGGAATTTCTCGGTGCCTTTAACGCTTCTGAAATCGGCATGGCGCCTTTAATGTCTATTCTCCGCCTCAAAATCTTCTCCAGTCTTCTAAAACGGTCTCGGAAATATTTCAGATAATCTTCAATTGAACCCGTCGTGCAGGCTTCTTTTGTAGGATCCTGAATCACCTTGATATCCGGGGCAATCTCTTTTGCATATGGGTGAAAAGCTGTTTTCTTGGTTTCTAAAGGAGCAGTCGATATGGGCGCTGCGGGTGCCGCTGGCTTTTTAGTTTCTTCGGTTAGCAGTTCCTCTATGAGGCTACGACCAATAAACAGTGGTTTTTGAGAAAGAGTTTGGGCTTTTTTGACGGCTTTTTCAACTATTATGGTTGGGTCTTCTGTTTTGGAGAGTTTCTCTAAGAAGTTGAAGGCCTCTTTGTCGAGTTGGTATCCTGCTTCGAGGGCTGTGTAAACGGCTTTTTGAAGGAGTTCGCTCACGGTCATAGCCTCTTCCAGTCATTTTTGAGTGGAATCACAATATAGCCTTCTTTTGGGTCTCCTACTAGTTTTGTCTTCCCATTTATGTGGAGATCCGCTGTGAAAGCCGCTGTGATTGCGTCGATTTCATGTGGCGTTAATGTTCGCTTCTCTATGTCTCCTTTGCATCCAAGCTGTAGGAGGATTTCTTGAATGCGCTCCCAGTTCTTGGTTGGTATTCCAAGGGCTTTTCGAGTTGATGTGGGATGAACTTCTATTACATGGATATTTCTGTCTTTTAGTTTTTTTGCGATTCTTAGTGCTCGCAGGGTGAGAGATTTCATGCTTTGGAAGCGAGGGGGAAACACGGGATATCCGAGCTTATGCATTTGTCTGTCAGCCTCTCGCATGATATTCTTTTTTGGCAAGGCTAGAGGGGCATCTATGGCGACAAGTGTAGGTGAACAGTCTAGGGTTTTAGCTAAGATTTCCTCTGTTGTGAATAATTGGCAAGCTTGGACCTGCTTATCTCTTAGCAGAGCCCACCCTGTTGGATTGATGGCTTTTCCAGCTAGGTCGATTCCGACTATGACGTGTTCCTGCAATTTCTTGGCTCTATCCTTCTGTGATTTCATAGGTGTGCCTGTACGATTAGATTCTTAACTAGAATCTTTAAACATATATTTCCATTTGGATGCATGAATCGGAAGTGAAGATGTTTCCCTGCACATTCGTTTTTTCTGTTTGCACGCGCCCATAGTTTGGCGCTATTTTTCAATGAGCATTAAGAAGTCTTTTACGATGTAATCTATGAACTCTTCGATCGTGCTTTTGCTGAAGAGTGTTATTACACAATTCCTTGCAATTCCAACCATAATTCCGCGCTTTTGAGCTTCAAATACAACGTACCAGATCTTCCCGTGTTCAAGATAATCGTGATATAGCTTGGTGTCAGCAAGATCGGGTCCCGCTAGACAAAGCTTTTCTACACCAGGTATGTCGACATTGTCAAACCATATGAGTCTCGTCGCCTGTGGGTTCGACTCATGAAGCTCCTTCAGAGTCCTGTGAGAGATTGCCACTTCGACAACCGCGTGCGGTGTTATGAACAGAACCTTGCTGAGCTTATTCGCTATGTAGTTTGTTAATAACTTCTTTACCCCTCGGGCTACAGATGGCGCCGACACGATGATGAAAACTCTACCATTGAAAGGTTTAATCCAAAAAGGGGATTCCTCTGTAACCGGGTTTTCAATTAACTTACGCTTGTAAAAACGTCTGCGCACAAAATCCTTGCTGAAAACACCTGATATCGAGCCCTCTTTCAGTTTCAGGTCTAAGATTTCTGTTACCAGATTTATGTTTTCTCCATCTTGAGTCTGGTAAAGCTCTTCTTCACGGAAATCCTTGAGCTTCCCGACCAGCAACCCAAGGTCAGCTTCTTCTTTTATTTCGAAGATTTTAGCTGGCAGAACCAATTCCTGCACCCTAAAGTAGTTTTAAGTATCTGACTTTAAAAGGTTCCACTGCGGGCGCACTGCAAGAGCTGTTGATGAAGCATGCGAGCTGGGCGAATTGGCTTCGACTACTTTGCAACTGTCGCTAATATTCAAATATTTAGGAAGCGAAAATAGTTCTATATGTACAAAGACAGCTTTATTTAGATGTATTCATAGTTTGAATGGTGTGGTCTATATGGAGTTTCGTAGAGTCCAGCGAACAGGTGGCGGCACCTTCTTTGTTTGTTTGCCCAAGAAATGGGCCCTGCGTAAAGGGCTTGAGCGTAGCTCTCTCGTAGCTATTTCCGAAACAACTAATGGAAGACTTGTCATTGATGCTAAATACAATGTTGAACATGCACCTCAGATGGTTGTGATTAAGCCAACGCCTTTTGTTGACCGTGAAATTGTTGGCAAGTACCTGCTTGGCTACGACATTATCCGAGTTGAGGCTAAAGATCGCATAAGCACGGGCGACCGCGAACGAATTAAGCAGGCTTCAAGTCGTTTGATCGGCTTGGAGATTATTGAAGAAGACTATGCCAAGATTGTTTTGCAATGTCTATTGGAGCCTTCTGCGTTTCCGCCTAGCAAGATTCTTCGGCGGGAGTATTCTATTGCCTCAAGCATGCATCGGGATGCTTTCACCGCGCTGATCGAAAGTGACGCGCAGCTGGCTAAGAATGTGATTGCACGGGACAATGAGGTGAATAGGCTCTACTTTCTGCTTGTGCGGATTTTGCGGACGGTTATTCAGAATCCCAGCTTAAGCGAAAAGCTAGGCATTCTTCCTATTGATTGTTTAGATTATCGTTTGATTGCGACTTTTGTTGAGGCTATTGGCGACCAGTCGGTGCAGGTTGCTGAATTCGTAGTAAGATTAGAAGGTGTCTCCGTGGCGAAGGAGTTGGCGCAACTGCTTTTGAAGGTTCACAGAATCGCTTTTGATGCTCATGAAAAGGCGTTGAAAGCTGTGTTTTCTCGTGATGTCGTGGTTGCGGAGGCCGTTAGAAACGAACGGCAAGCTTTGGCTGATGGGTACAATCAGATTGAAACCTTTTTGCGGTCTCAGGCGTACGAGTTGGCTCCCCACGTCTTGGCTGTGGCTTCCTCCATGAACAGGATTTATGACTACAGCGTCGACATTGCCGATCTCGTCATGCCTAAACTACCTTAACAGCCTGACAAGCGATAACAATGCGGTGAGTAAAGATGCACTCAACTTCTGTTGGCGCTGGCGAAGAAAACTGCATTAAAGTGGCAAATGAGGCTATTACAATCCTAAGCAATTGGGACCCGACGAAGCTAAGGAAAAAGAAAAAACGGCTTTACCCAAACATGCTAAAATGGCTTATCTGATCTGACTTAGCCTTCATAGAGCAAAGAAACACTTTTAGACAGCAAGTTCTCACACGGATAATAGGCGTTGCCGGGGTGGCAGAGCGGAAAAACACGACGATCCGCAGATGCGCCGGCCTCGAGATCTGTTAGAAATGGCATATGAAAAGAAGGGGTCAGAACCGAAGAGCAAGCCGGTGGCTCTTTGAGCCTCATGGGTTCAAATCCCATCCCCGGCGCCAATGTTTTCTATCTGAAGTCTCTTGGTTTGGCTATTGTTTCTCTTATTTTCAAGTTGAAGAATTTTGAGGCGTTTGCCGGCTTTATAACCGTCGCTGTGTCTGCTCCTCTGCCAGTTCCCCCTATAGCTATGACATCCTTATCTATTGGGATTAACCCAGCATCCGCGGTCATGATTACAATCTCAACACAAACCTTCGTGCCTTCACCCATTAGCCTAAGCGCGTTGGCAATGAGCTCCAATGGTTGGAGAGTCCCAAACCTCTTCCTCACAGCTCGTTCCGCACTGCTTAGAGCATGGGTCGCAGTCAAAATCTTCGCGCCGTTTCCCGAAATTTGCTGGCGAAATTCTTCTTGCAGTTCATGTACTCCTGGCTCTCTGAACCCCACATGGTGCGTAACCACAACCACGTTGAAACCTTTAAACATCTGGGCAACTTTGGCTCCTGTTTCACCTGTAGTCGACGCAACAACAATGTCGTTTATGCCTTCAGCTTCCGCATATTCTTTCGCAAGCTTCAAAACAACATCGGTGTTATGTCTGCCCGCAGAGTCAAAATACACCGTTTTGCGTTCAACGAAACCCATGCTTCTCACCAGTTTTCTATTCTCTCTTCAAGGCAGTCTTCTTAAGAGGCTTTCTCTTAAGCTCTGTGCCGCAGATTTCACATTTCTTCAGCTTATAATCAGGCGGATACTTACGGTGGCAGGCAGGACAATATCTTATCCAGTGAAGCCTGAAACGTATGCCAAAGGTCATGAGAGGCGCAAACTCCAAGCCAAGCTGGTCTGCTACGTTCTGAATCGAATAGTCGTCGGTAACAATGAACGGTTCATTCCCGGTGCTTTTCAGTTCGAGAGCTAAAGCCAAAACTTGGAAGTCAACATCCGAGAGAAAGAGAATGTCACCCACATCACGCGAAGACTCCCTGACCCTATCTAGAAACTCAGTCTTTGGGGCCTTCAGCTTCAGCTTCCGATTTTCCACAGCAGTTTTGAACCTAACCCAAGGCAACGAACCAGAAGCCAGCTCCCCCTCCACAGCTCCCACCGAATACACATCGTCCACTATCGAAAGAGGGTCAAAACCAGCAATTAAAGCGGAAGTATCAAGAACCACAACACGCTTTTTAGACTTCAGCTTCCTCTCCCTCGAGAAAAAAGCATCCGCCCTTTAAGTCGACGATAAAAGTCCTCTTTAAACCGAACAAAAGATGACTCATACTCGGACTTAACCACCGTAATCCGCGTTTCCTGAGGGTTCATCTCAGCTCTGTAATGCCCATCCAGCACAACGAGCGCTCTCTTCGGTTTCAGAAGTTCGATGCCAACCGAAGACTTTGCTGAAAACACGATGGGATGAAAAACCGTTAGAGGGCAAATGGGAGTAAAAACAAAAGCGTCGAGACCAACGTCCAAAACTGGGCCCCCAGCAGACAAAGAATAACCCGTCGAACCCACTTGCGACGATATAACAGCACCATCAGAACGACAATCCGCAACTGACACTCCGTTCTTCCAAACTCGCATATGCAGGAGCTTAGCTGGAGCGAGAGAAGTTATGAAAACCTCGTTGAGCGCGTCGGGCAACCTTTTCTTGCCGATAAAAGAAGCAAGCTTAAAACAACGCTCCAAAGTGAAGCTGCCCTCTAAGCACTTGTCAACCGCCTCAAAGGCATCCTTTGGCATTACTTCTGTGAGAAAACCCCGCACACCCATGTTGACGGCGAGGACAGGCGGTTCAGGCTTAGGAATCTGCAGACATGTATTCAATATTGTGCCGTCTCCGCCAATTGTGATTATCAAATCAGGTGTCATCTTTGCAAGAGGCATCGAAGCGTCCAACTTTTTAGCGTGCTTAGCTAAGGCTGGCTCTAGGAAAACCTTTAACCCCTTTTCTTCAATGTAACGTGAAAGCTTAACCGCAAGGTCTAAAGCCTTTTTCCTGTCAACACGGGCAACCAAACCAACAGTTTGAAACACTGCAAGTCCACCTTTGAGACATTTAGCGATAACTTAATTAGGACTATAAATTAATTCTTCTCTAAAACCGCAATATGCAACGACGAAATTGAAGGGCTGAAAATGAGCAAACCAGCAGAGCTTGGAACACTAAAAGTCGGCAGCTACGTCATGATTGAAAACGAACCCTGTCGTATCGTAAGTTACACCAAATCTAAACCAGGCAAGCATGGCTCCGCAAAGGCAAGAGTAGTCGCCATGGGAGTCTTTGACGGTGTAAAACGAAGCTTCGTAAAGCCTAGAAGCTCCCAAGTTGTGGTTCCAATCATTGAGAAAAGAGCCGGCCAAGTCATAGCTCTTTTGCCCTCCGCAGTTCAGGTTATGGACTTGGAAACCTACGAAATCTTTGAAACTCCAATGCCTGAAGAAGCTTTAAAGAGCAAATTGACCTCTGGTGTTGAAGTCGAGTTTTGGCGCATACTTGGCCGCATAAAAATCGTGCGAACCAAAGGGTAAGAAATTGGAAATTTTGAATGTTAATTGAAAATTCATAACTTATTTTAGTGAAACATATCGATTTAAGAACGGGTGGTACTACGAACCACAAAACTCAGAGAGACATACAATTCTTTCACGATGAACCCGAACATTTACGAAAATTTGAGGACGCTGTGCGACGGCTCTCCCGAAGCCGCCATGTCAAAGTGAAAAAACCCACGAAGATGCACAACCCCAAAGATTGCAGACAAGTCATCTTTTCAGCAAGTGGTGGAATCTACTGTGGCTTACTGAGGGAACAAGTTGATGAAGAAACCTGCAAATGCTGCCCTCTTTTCGATTCGGAACCCCAAGAGTACAAGTTGTTCGTGAGAGTCTAAGAGATTGGAAGTGAAGGGGCTTATGAAATGTCCAAATTCAAATTGCAACAGTGAAATTGATAAGTCCAAACAAAGAAAGGTTGAATCCAACTTCTACGCATGCAGAAACTGTGGAACCATTCTTTACCGGCAAGGAAAAGCCTAGAGAACATGCTTTACTCCGTGAGGGAAAAATTCAGTGAAGTTGAAGATGAAGAATCTCAAGCGCGCAAAATAGACCCTCAGCTTATGCGCATCGTAGCCCGCGAAGACTTTGGCATACACCTGCCTCGTAATCGCTCCTACTTAATGACAAAAGCGATGAAATATCACCATCCAAACGAGTTCGTATAACCGCTAGTCTTGCGCTATCTACGGCATTGTATTTAGTATATAGTAAAATAGAAAAGGTTGATGCAAAATCAGTTCTGTCTTTGGAAGTATTCATTGTTTCATGATAAAAACGAGATAATGCTTCTTATGTTCAACGGTTTTCTCCCAGTTAAAGCCTTCAAGTATCATTGAAGATTGTATTCTATGCGCGCTTAGAAGTTTACTTCTGAATAGCTAGAGCAAACAAGCGGAAAATAAGCAGACATGAAAGAGGATTCATTCTAGAAAGCTTTCAAATTCTCGCGACGTTAGATCGCCTTTGCTCCGGTTGCATTCAATGCACGCGGGGACGAGATTTCTCAGATAATCCGTTCCGCCTCTCGAAACTGGATTGCTGTGATCAACTTCCCAAGCTCCTCGGTCATAGCGCATGGCATAATTCTTCCATGCAAGTTTCTTTCCACAATGCCAGCAATATCCATCGTTTTTATCATAGACATAGCTCAGCTCATCATTTGTGTATCCCATAGACCTCACCTCTGCGCAAAATAATTGACAATAGCGGTGAAGATCGCTTCAATATTCAATCCGAGGGCAACCGCTTCAACCAACTCCTTCTTATCCTTGTCTCGAATGGGAATCCCAATCTTGAACCCGTCTTTATGTATTGCATGAATGTAAACCACATCTACAAAGTTGAAAACCCTTCCCGCCCACTCTCGGCTACTCGGTTGACTCTTTGCCGCCAGATACTTGTCTAAATCAAAAATCTCGTATTTATCAGCAAGCCCACTTGCAATTGCGATGTCATATGGAATCTCGTAAACAACGGCTGTGCCAAAAGGCTTCTCTACAACTAATCTTTCACCTTTCAACCCAGCGAGATATTTCACCAAAGTTGCTTGGCTCATTCCTAACGCGCTCATCATGCTCCTTTGGTTTCTTTCATAAGGATTCTGATGTGTAAGAAGATAATCGATAATCGTCTCTCGTTTATGTGCTTCATATATATCGATAAGGTTTCTTAACGACATAGCCAATCAGCTAAGTCAATTGACTCATTCAATTATTTAAACGCTACGGTCTGCGCATGCATGCATTCGACAAGGTTATCTTGTTTTTCATGGTTGAGAAAACCAAATAAGATTCAGCCGATTTCAGCAAAGCCAGTATTAATCAGATCAATGTAACCGCAGAGTTTAAGTTCAGTTTAAACAACAAATACGGTTGAGTGAAATAATCATGCATGCAATGAATAGATCGCTGAGCAGAGAACTTTCACTGACGGCATGCATGCAAGTCTGATAAGATTAATTCGCTCAATCAAAAGGAGAGGAGAAATAAACGGTCATTTCCGAAGCTGATACCTGTAGTAAGTATATCACTCCTAAGTTGCATAGTGCTGGTTGGACAGAGGATCAAATAAGTCGAGAAAAGACCTTCACTGACGGTAGAATTGTAGTTCTAGAGAACAAGTGTAGACGTCGCCAACAAAAAAGAGCTGATTACATTCTTAGATATAGGCGCGATTTTATGATGGCAGTTGTAGAGGCAAAGTCTGCAAATAAGAGTGCCGCTGCTGGTCTCCCACAAGCTAAAGAATACGCTCAAACTTTAGGCTTGAAGTTTGCATATGCAACTAACGGTAAAGAAATTATTGAACATAACTTCTTTACCGGGAAAGAAAAGAGGCTTGAAAGATTCCCTTCTCCAGATGAACTATGGAACCGTCTTAGAACGGCTGAAGGAATTAAGGATGACTTATTTGCTGAAAGAGTTTTGGCTCCCGGATATAGAGTTCCAGGTAAGCCCCCTCGATATTATCAGGAGATAGCTATCCACAGAGTAATTAAAGCAGTTCTGTCAGGGAAGAAGAGAGTTCTTCTTACTATGGCTACTGGTACTGGAAAGACTTTCGTTGCGTTTCAAATTGTCTGGAGACTTTGGAATAGTAGATGGAATAGAACTGGAGAATATAGAAAGCCTAGGGTTTTGTATTTAGCTGATCGGAACATTCTGGTGGATGATCCTAAAGACAAGGTCTTTGCTCCTTTAGGTGATGCGAGACATAAAATTAAAGGTGAAGCAGATAAGAGTCGAGAAGTCTATTTTGCTACTTACCAGTCTATTGCTCGTGATGAAAGGAGACCTGGACTTTTCAAGGAATACCCACGAGATTTCTTTGATTTGATAATCGTTGACGAGTGTCACAGAGGAAGTGCAAGAGATGAAAATAATTGGCGGGAAATATTACAGTATTTTAGTCCTGCTTACCAGTTAGGTATGACGGCTACACCTCTCAGAAGAGATAACCGAGCTACGTATAGATATTTTGGGAACCCAGTTTATTTGTATAGCCTCAGTCAAGGCATCCAAGATGGCTTCTTAGCACCTTACAGGGTTCGTAGAGTTGTTTCAAATGTAGACGCTGAAGGATGGAGACCAACCAAAGATCAGATTGACCGATACAAAAGAATAATTCCAGACAAACTCTATGAGACACCTGAATTCGAAAGAATTATCTCACTGACAGCCCGTTCTGAAGCTGTAGCTAAACATCTTACAAACTACTTAAGAGAGACTGACCGATGGGCAAAAACCATCATCTTTTGTGTTGACATTGACCATGCACATATAATGCGAAGCATACTAAACAACTTAAACAGTGATCTAACCCAGAAAAAACCAGAGTATGTAGTCAGAATTGTATCAGAAGATGGAGATGTTGCCCGGGGCCATTTGGACAAGTTCATGGATATTGAAACTGAGGTTCCAGTATTGGTCACAACATCTCAACTATTGACTACTGGCGTCGATGTTCCTTTGTGCAAAAATATTGTTTTGCTCCGAAATATTAATTCAATGACTGATTTTAAGCAGATGATTGGTCGTGGAACAAGAGTAAGAGATGATTATGGAAAACTCTTTTTCACAATACTTGATTACACAGGAAGTGCCACAAAGCTTTTTGCTGATCCAGACTTTGATGGAGATCCAGCTCATTTAACCGAAGAAGAAATTGATGCCGAAGGAAAACTCTTGAAAGAATGGACGTTTAGACCTTTTGAAGAACCAGAAGACGAAGAACCCAGTATTAGTGATGACTCTGAAGGGGAGCCCAGTAAATATTATGTTGATGGTGGTTCAGTTGAGATAGTTACTGATACTGTGTATGATCTTGACGAAGATGGAAAACGCATTAGAGCTATAAGTTATACAGAATATGCCGGGAAAGAAGTACGATCAATGTTTACTTCAACTGCAGAATTGAGGTCTAAATGGAGTGAAGCAGAACAAAGAGAAGCTATAATTGAATCATTAGAAGATCGTGGCATCTCTTTAGAACAACTACTTAGGGTAAGCGGAGTTCCGGGAGCAGATCCCTTCGATGTCTTGTGTAATATTGCGTTTAACGCTCCGATTCGATCTCGCAGAGAACGAGCTGAACGCCTAAGAAAAGAGGAGAAGGAATTTTTTAATAGGTTTAGACCTGAAGCTCGAAACATTCTATCTGAGATTTTAGAAAAGTATATTGACTTCGGAACTACTCAGCTTAATGACGTGAATGTATTGAAGATCCCACCAATTTCCAGTTATGGAAATGTGCTAGAAATAGCAACGTTTTTTGGTGGTCCTGATGAACTTAAATCATCATTAGATGAATTGCAAAACCTACTCTACGTAACCTAGGGGATTGAGATGAGACAAAAAACCCTAGACAACACACAAGTAAGAACTTCACGTCAGAACCTCAGTTCCATAATCAAATCTGTTCGGGACGAAATGCGCAAGGATAAGGGATTAAACGGTGATGTTGATAGAATTCCCATGATAACATGGCTTATGTTTTTAAAATTCTTTGACGATCAAGAACGAATTTTGGAAGCTGAAGCAAAATTAAAAAATGTTTCATTTAGACAGACGATAGAAAAACCTTATCGATGGCGAGACTGGGCTGCAAAGAAAGAGGGAATTACAGGTTCAGAGCTACTTGCATTCATCAATCAAGATAAGACAATAAGGCCTGATGGCACAGAAGGAATGGGTTTATTTGCTTATTTAAGATCGCTGTCCGGATCGGAAGAAAAAGATAGACGAGATGTTGTTGCCACCGTCTTTAAAGGCGTAGTAAACAGAATGATTAATGGTTATCTTCTTCGTAGAGTAATAAACAAAATAGATGAGATACACTTTGGTTCCACAGAAGAGATTCACACACTCGCTTTCATTTATGAATCATTACTAAAAGAGATGCGCGATTCAGCAGGGGATGCAGGCGAGTTCTACACTCCAAGACCTGTGATTCAATTTATGGTCAAAGTTGTCAATCCTCAACTTGGAGAAACCATTTTAGATCCAGCTGCTGGGACAGGGGGTTTTCTCGTTGAATCTTTCAAGCTTCTTAAAGATCAATGTGAGAAGTCGGAAGATTTTGAGATATTACAGAAAAGTACATTATCAGGATTTGAAGCAAAACCTTTACCCTTTTTACTTTGCCAGATGAATATGCTTTTGCATGGAGTCGAAACGCCAGAAATTGATTCCGGAAATGCTCTACGTTTTCCTTTGAGAGAAATCGGAGACAAGGATAGAGTAGACATAATATTAACTAATCCTCCATTTGGAGGTGCTGAAGAACCGGGTATCCAAGGGAATTTTCCAAAGGACAAACAAACAGCTGAAACAGCGCTACTTTTTCTACAACTAATAATGCGAAAACTTAGGCGACCAATCAGAGGAAAAAAGGGTGGACGTTGTGGTGTCGTTGTCCCAGATGGCACACTTTTTGCTACTGGTGTGGGAGCAAGAATTAAGAAACAACTGATCGAAAACTTCAACTTACATACCATTGTGAAACTACCTAAAGGCGTATTCGCCCCTTATGCATACATAAAAACAAATCTCTTGTTTTTTGAAAGGAATGGAGTTACAAAGGAAATTTGGTATTATGAACATCCTCTACCTCCTGAAAGACAACATTTGAAAAATCCATGTTACACTAAAACTAAGCCCTTGCGATATGAAGAATTCAAACCGCTGGGGGACTGGTGGAACAATAGAGTCGAAAATGATCATGCTTGGAAAGCATCCGTTGAAGAGGTAACACAGAACAATTACAATCTAGATGTTAGAAATCCAAGTAGAGCAAAGGGCGAAGAGTACAGAGTTCCTGAGGAAATAGTTGGCAGCATCCTTGAAAAGGAAAAGAGAATATCTGAATTGCTTGAAGCAATTCTGGAGGAGACAAGCAGAAGTGATATACATTGAAAATTGAATCATTTATTCCATATCACGTTCCGTTTGAGGAAACTCTGGTAGGTGTCGTTTCTTCCGTTTTATTCAAAGAGTTGGAATTGATGAATTATTCCAGAACCCATCTTTCAAAAATAATCGAAAAGCCCCAATATGGGTATACCGCATCGGCTTCAAGGGAACCTATAGGTACCAAATATGTTAGAATTACCGATATTCAGGCCGGCAAAATAGATTGGAATTCTGTTCCCTATTGTCGCTGTGCGCATCCTGAAAAATATCTCTTAGGAGAGAACGATATTCTCTTTGCTCGCACAGGTGGGACTACTGGAAAAAGCTTTATTGTGAAGGGCAAAATACCCAGATCCGTTTTCGCCTCATATCTCATTCGAATCAAACCCAAAAAAGGTGTAACCCCTGATTTCTTATATTGGTTTTTCCAAACAAAACAATATTGGTCACAGATTAAGACCGAAAAAATCGGTTCCGCACAGCCCAATGTGAACGGGAAAAAACTTTCGTCGTTAGAGATTTTTGTTCCGGGAATTGAGGTTCAGGAGGCTATAGCCAAATACCTTAATGCCTACAGAAATAAAGTATATGGCAAATCAGTAGAGTTACCACCAATATTCGAAGAAATGGAAGAAAAGATTGGGAAGATTGAACGTCTCTTAGTGAGTATAGAAGAAGCAGGGAGGCTTAGGGCGGGCGCAACAAAGGACTTGGAGGAGCTCTTTTTCGCAAAACTGGATAGAGTTGTTAACTCAGCTGAGGGGCAACAAATTGAACTTAGAAGGATAGTCAAAATCAGGAGCGGAAAAGGGTTGAAGAGTTCTGATAGAGACGATAATGGAAAATATGGGGTATATGGTTCAAACGGAATCGTCGGCTTTCACAGCGAATACATTGTTGAACATCCAACGATTGTCATAGGCAGAAAAGGATCAACAGGAAAATTAACCGTAACTGATGAACCCTGTTGGCCAATTGATACAACATATTATGTAGTTCCTTTGGTGCCCTTGGATATGAAGTATTTATACTATGTTCTATTGGAGAAAAAGCTCGACGAATTGCCAACAAGATCTCCTAAGCCGGGAATCAGAAGCACAGATATTTACACAATCAATGTCAACTTTGTTAATAACATTAAAGACCAACGTCGCATTGTCGCCAACCTTGACTGTCTTAAGGAAAATGTGGATGAACTGAAGAAATTGCAGGATGAAACGGAAGAAGAGATAAAGGAATTAATCTCCAGCATTCTAGATAGGGCGTTCAACGCGCAACTATGATAGAAGAGAGCGTATCGCTGGAATCTTGAATCGCGCGTGGTCATAGGGCGAGGAAGCTGGATTTAGGCCTGGCTTGCCGCATGGAAAGCTCTTACTGGGAAAAACCGTTGAAGATAAGAGCGCTTATCTCGCTTTTATCATGAAAGAGCTTCTTTACACAAACTGAAAAGTCTGTTTATGATAGACTTTATCATTATATGATATATCACATCAGCAAGTGCTATAAAGAGACCATGATGCACACATACACGAAATCTGGTGAGAGATTTGAGCGACATTGTTAAGCTTAAGGGGTCACCGATCCAGCGAAGGCAAGCACGCGTAGAAGCTTTCAAGCGCTTTGTCACATCTAATAGAAAACTGAAAAGCATCAGAGAGTTGATCGCGTTGTACGCGTTAGAATCTGGGCTGAGGAGAAAGGTTGTAGAAGAATATTTGCAGTTGCTTCTAGATTCCGGGATCTATAAAAAGCATCATGTGAGTCGTGGTCGTTTTATGCTTCTTTCACGTGCAGAACAAGAGAGAGCGCAGGACATGCATGCACCTAGAATAGAGTCTCATGTTACGACACATTGAGGGACGGCACCACCCGACGACATGTCACTCGAGCACTCACCCATATTGCAACATGAAATCATCAACCGCATCCATTATTAGATCAGCCGGGTCTTCTCCCCTTTCTTTGATAAATATCATCTCTTTCAAGTCGTTGGGACTCAAAAAGAGAACCACCTTCTCGTCATCAGTATAGACCCTGTTCCTTTTTTTGAGGGCAGCTCTACTTGGTGGTTGGGTGCTGATTATAATTCCCAGCTTGCCGATTCTAGGACTAAGGTAGTTCCTCACTTGGTCAACATCTGTGGAACTGACCTTCTGTTTTTTGAAGTTCTTGAATTCGAAAAGGATGAAGCGAACATTGAGTTCAACACGCAACTGCCCCCATATACTTGCAGTATCTGAAATCCAATTTGGAAATACAGCATCTCTCCTTTCTACACCTGATATGGGCCTTGATTGAATTCTCGGTCTTCTCAGAGGCGGCACAAATAAGAATTGAAGAACTTCGATACAGATATCTTCGAATTGTCTCCATCCCTTCTTTCCCTTCGGACAAGAGAAAAGTCGATGTATTAGCTGTTCAGTCGGCATCCATTACCCTCTGACTTGCAGGTGGAAAATATTGGTCCACCAGATCTGGAAAACGAAGGAGAAGATTCCTAAGCTCTGGACCTTCAATTACTCGAATATGCCTTCCGCGTCCGGAAATATCTTGAAGCCACTTCCTAGCGTAGGATGTCAGTAAGCCATTTGTAATTAGGAGGGCTTTGGCATCTGGAAAAAAAGTCAATGAGCCCGCCAATGCACGAAGAGATTTTAGACTCGCTCTCTCGTTTTGATAGAACTTTGTCTCTACAATCCAGACTTCTTTGTTCTCTACACCAAATGGATCTCGTCGGTAGAATTCAGCCATCAGATCAATACCTCTATCTTCCACTCCTGAACCCGTTTTGATGTTTCTGAATCTGAGTTTCTTCAAGAGATCGGCTGCCAGTCTTAGAAACTCATATCCAGAAAGAGAAGAGAGGTCGATCCTGGGGGCATTCAGGATTTGACTGATGACTTTTCTGATGTTTCCACTGGTCTTTTTCCGAAGGTCAAGCATTTGGAATTTCGATAAAAAATCAGGGACTTTGGAATAGTCGATCAACACGGGAATAACAGTAACATCACGAGTTGCCAACTCATCAAGGTATGTTGCTGAAAGCTCATATCTAACCCATTCAGACCTTAGTGAATTCTTTGAAAGTAAGAAAAAGATATAATCACCTGAAGAAATGACGTTTCTCATCTTATTTGCCATTGAATCATCCCACAACAGCTCGTATTCAAAATGTGCAACACTGAAGCCACTTATTTCAAGTTGCTTTGTGATTTCTCGCGAGATAGCTCCATCCTCTGTAGCATAAATCAGAAAAACTTGCTTCTTCTTTTTTGCTGGTAATCTCACCATGTCTCTCAAACCCACTTCTACTTGTCGTTGACTTGCTTTTGTATTTCTGTAGGTTGTATTTTATATTTTAGCATCAAATGGCAATAAGCTAGATGCGCAATCCTAGCTCAACACGATGCATGCATGCAAACTGCAAAACGCGGGCGTGCATTCGCAAAGATGCTGAACCATGAACCGTTATGATTATTAGTCTTTGAGCCAATTAAAAGATAGCTAGGCTTGAAGGAGAAAAAAGAATGGTTATGGAAAAAAAGACAGGCATTATAGTATCGTTTGACACTAGCGGAAAAAGCGAGATACAGAGTGCAATAAGACGCTTGTCAGATTCGATAGATGCAATTTATCTAAAACTACCAGTGTTACTTCGAGAGTCTGCTAGTGTGATTTCAGAAATAAAGAGTTTTATGCGGAAGAATAACTCTGAAAAACCTCTAATTATAGATTACAGGCTCGATCAGTCGGAACTGGATTCACTACCCGCTCTCTCCAATCTTTTTGAAAACGAAGGTGCTTTTGGAATGACCGTTATGGCTGTCTACGGAAAAGATTTCCTCAGATTCTGCACAAAAAAAGCAAGAATAGGAATATTTGCGATAATCGATGTGGGCACTCCGTTCTTCCGAGAGTTATTTGACGATACTCAGGTCGTACAGAATGCCATTTTGGCGCGAGACAACAGATGCGAAGGCATAGTTATGACTTCTCGTCATTTAGATAGGATAAGAAAGGTGAAAGAGACTATCGGGAATGATCTACAACTGCTTTCAACTATCGAGAAGAGAGGTAAAGTGGGTGATGCAATATCTTCAGGTGCCGATTTTGAGATAGTTTCTTGTGAGCTTCTTGAACAATAATTACCTCACTACAGGAGGTTTTTCAAGTCTCTTTTTAAGTTGTTGGCTGATCTCGCGGGCCGAATTAGCTGGATTTGATGAAGTATATATTAGTCGCCCTATGACCTCAAAATTTGCTCCTTCTGCGATTGCATCTCCAATCTGACCCCCTTGTGCACCTATGCCAGGAGAAATGATGATCATATCTTCGCCAACTATTTTTCTATATTTCCTTACTCTGTTTGGTCTTGTTGCTGGAGCCACAATCCCTGTTGCTCCTAGCTCTTTTGCCATTTTGGCTATTTTGTCACCCAATGGTTGATAAAATTCTATTGCCCCGGGGTGCGACATTTCCGTGACAACAAAAACACCTACTCCTCTTTTATTTGCAGTGGCAATACATGCTTTTACTGTGTCCCTTCCAGTCATCCCATGAACCGTTACTCCATCTGCACCCGCATCCATGGTTATTCTCATTATTCGGGAGCTAATAAACGGGATGTCCGCCACCTTGAAGCAAGCTAAAATTGGCAGTCTGGTAATTTCCTTTATTTCACTAATTATGTTTGACTTATGCGTGATCAAGATGTTTAAGAATGTGGGATACGAAATTTTTATCGCATCTACATACTCCTTAACCGCACTGGCTATTCTTAATGCCTTCTCTTTGTCTTCGACATCCAACGCGTGGATTATTCGATTTCTTTCGGTTAATCTGGACATTCGCAACTCTCTCTCATAGACTTTAGTTTCTTTCTTTCTCACCTTAAAACCTTTCTGGGAACGAGTTTGCAGTTCTGCAACATTAGAGAGCGCGCGCATCGTCTCCAACCTCCTTTGATAGCCAAAAAACGTTCGGTATTCGTTTCGAATCACGTTCCACACCATCCACTTTCATTGAATACAAATCAAGTCGTATCACAGACTCGGATTCATCCAATTCATTTGTGATCTCTTTGACAGTCAAGCCACGCCTAATGTCAAGAGCCTTTCGACCAAGTAGAAAATCCATAATTTTTTTCCTCCTCTTCTGAATTCTCTCTTCCCTCTTTCCCAAAAGTAAACCTCGATTGCAAATCATTTTTAGAGGTCTAATTAAAAGTACTTACATATAAAACATTCTCTTTGATTACAAATTCAATCGCATGTATGGAATTAAAAATGCTTTTAAAAACACATTTACTTCCATCTCTGATAATTGCGCGCGAAATCTTATCTAAAGCTTTAGCTTTCCATAAAAAGTGTTATGTAGCTTTAGTGGAAAGGTTAGGTTAAGGAGGCTTCGATTCGATGGAGATTGCTGGAATAAACGTTATTCAAGTTATCGAGGTGGTTGTTGCATTTGCGGTCACTTACCTGGTTGCTAGAATCGTTTCCAGGGTTCTTGCGAAGGTGTTTGAGAAGACACCTTTTCCCGAAGAGATTGAAAAGGGAATTGTAAGGGGCGTTAAGTATGTACTATATGTTGTTGGGGTTTTTGCTGTGATTTCCCTTTTAGGCGTTGACTTAACCTCGCTGATTGTGGGGCTTGGCGCTTTCAGCATCGCTATTAGCTTTGCTACGAGCAATATAATTCA
>JAUWZP010000004.1 GCA_030615265.1 Candidatus Bathyarchaeota archaeon | reverse complement strand
GTTCACATCTGTTCTTATGAAACTATGGTCTTTTTCGTGTGGGTCAACCGTTGATTTTCGGTTGATCTTTGATTTGCAGGCAGTGTTCATAGGTGTTCAGAGAAAGAAGCCCATTTTGGGCTGTCCATGTTCATCTCTCTGAACCTCCAAAACCACTAGGTTGAGCAAACCTTTTTTCCCTAGTTGAGTGCTGAAATTTCCAGTTTCTCCGGTTTTTGGGGTTTGATAGCTTTTTGATAGCTTTTCCCATTGTTTAACCATCAACCTAGAGATGCGCGCATCGAGTAGATATGGCTGTTTTATACGAAAAGAATTAATTCATTGTGATCATTGTTTTACAAACAAACCGAATGTCCTAGTTGGTTTTAGATGGTTAAAATAAGCATCATAGGCGCCGGTAGCATGGCATGGTCGGCAAATTTGATTAAGGATATCTGTTTGACAAAAAGTCTTTGGGGCAGTACAATCTCGCTAGTTGATATTGATAGGAAACGTCTTGATGTGATATACGGTTTAGCCAAAAGATACGTAGCTGAGGTTAAAGCAGATCTAAGGTTTGAGAGAACTATGGATAGAAAAGAGGCGTTAGAAGACTCTGATTTTGTATTTAATACCGCTTTAGCTGGTGGACATAGCAATTATGAGATCCAGCGCAAAGTTGCAGAAAAACATGGATATTATAGAGGTATAGATAGCGTAGACTACAATATGGTCTCGGATTACTATACTATAGGAGGTTACAATCAACTCAAGTTATTCATGGACATCGCTAGAGATATGGAAGACATCTGCCCTGAGGCATGGTTGTTTCAAACTGCAAACCCAGTTTTCGAAGGCAGCACCCTTCTAACAAGAGAGACCAAATTAAACGTGATAGGTCTTTGCCATGGACATTTCGGATTTAGGAAAATGGCAAAGACGATTGGACTTTCCCCTAAAGGCGTTAAAGTTCAATCTATAGGTTTCAACCACTGCATCTGGATGACTTCCCTACTCTATGAGGATGAGGATGCCTATCCACTGTTAGATGAGTGGATAGAAAATAAGTCAGAGATTTATTGGAAGAATTGGGATCCTGACTACGATGATGAGCAGATGTCCCCGGCTGCTATAGATATGTACAAGAGGTTTGGGTTATTTCCTATCGGAGACACTGCAAGAAGTGGTGGTTGGAAGTATCACACAAATCTTGAAACCAAGAAGCGATGGTATGGCCCAGTAGGTGGGTTTGATTCAGAGATTGGTTGGCCTCGTTATCTGGAGGATCTTAGGAAAGAGATGGACAAAATGTTTAGGGTCTATAACAATCAATCGATTCCAGTAAAAAATGTATTTCCACCATTCATGAGTGGAGAACAGCATATACCTATCGTTGATGCTATCGTTAACGATAAAGAGAGTATGTTTCAAGTTAACATCCCTAACAAAGGCGTGATCAGTGGTATACCTGATGATGTGGTCGTAGAAGTTCCAGCTATCCTGAGCAGAAGAGGTGTCCGAAGGATACATGTCGGTGAATTACCGAAACCTTTGATGTTACATGTAATGATCCCTCGGATGTTGAGGATGGAGTGGGCGCTGGAAGGGTTCTTGAAAGGAGGTAAAGACTTGTTACTTGAATGGCTCTTGAATGATCCAAGAACAAAATCTCTCGAGCAAGCTGAAGCTGTAATCAAAGATATCTTAGCATTGCCTTTTAACAAAGAGATGGCAGAACATTACAAATGAGCGCGCGCGAAATCATGAAGACAACGGCGCTCCTGCACAAGGGCATTCGAAAAGAGCCGACGTTGCTTCCAGCTGGGCAGGTGTTGCGGATGGCCACAATTGAAGATGCCAAAGCGCTTCTATGGGAAAAAGAGATAGGCTCAATCGGGGTCGGTAAAGACGCCGATCTAGTAATAGTTGATTTTAAGAAGCCTCATCTGCGATCACTTTTTAATGAAGTAAGCCATATCGTTTACTCAGCAAAAGCGGCAGATGTGGACACGGTTCTTGTCAATGGCAAAATTGTTATGGAAAATCGTAGAGTCACGACAGTGAATGTTGAGAAGATTTTAGACAATGCAGAAACAACCAAACAAAAAACTGTTGACAAGACTGCAAAACGAAAGATAGTTTCACTTATTTAACACAACAACCTTCAAACATCTCTTGGTTTTCGCGGCGGTTTGAAACGCTTCTGCAGCACGATTTAACGGGAAACGATGAGTTATCAGGTCTCTTGCTCGAATTCGCCCCGAAATGATCAGTTGTAAAGCTATTCTAGTTTCCACATGAGATGTGGAATAAGACGGAATCACAGTGATTTCCGAAAAGAACAGTCGATGGGGGCTGACACGAGCATATTCGTTTGGTCGAGTTGGTGCGAAAAGACACACGGTTCCGCCTCTTCGACAAATTCTCATTCCGTCAGTTAGTGCCTTTTTTACTGGTGCTGTAACAATAACCACATCAGCGCCTCTTCCATCTGTGACTCCTTTAACGACTTCGCTGAGGTTCTCCAACTTAGAATTTACCACTAAATCAGCTTCAAATTTTTCAGCCATCTTAAGCCTATAATCGATTAAGTCAATGACAATTATTTTGCTTGCACCAGCCATCTTCGAAAGTAGAAGATGAAGAATTCCCGATGGTCCAGCGCCTATTATGGCAACTGTATCCCCAGTTTGAATGCCCAGCTTGTTTTGAGCACGAATGCAGCAGGCAGTGGGTTCAATTAAGGTGGCTTCCTCAAAAGAAACCTTCTCTGGAATCTTAAACGTGTCCTTCTGCAGGTTTTCCGCTGGAACCCTAAAGTACTCGGCAAACCCGCCAGGATGAATATGGGTTTGTCCAAACTGCGCGCACATTGTGTAGTCGCCGTGAATGCAGTAGTGACAGGTTAAGCAGGCAACGTGATGATGTACAAAAACGCGGTCTCCAGGCTTAAAGGCTTTAACTTTCCGTCCGGTTTCCGCCACTACACCTGTGGGTTCATGTCCAAGAACCAGCGGCGCTCGACTTCTGAGATACCAATCCATGAGGTCGGAGCCGCAAAGTCCACAGGCTTTCATTTCCACAACGATCTCGTCTGGTCCAGGCTTAGGTTTAGACACATCTTCAACGCGTATGTCGTCAAGATTATAGTAAACCGCGGCTTTCATTTCTGTTCAACGGTGTTTAAGGATGTACGTCACTTAAGATTTTCTAACCTTGTTTTTCTCTCCTTATCTTTACGAAAAATAGGGCTATTCCCAAGAAAACTAGGAGCGAAGAAACAAGGAAAGCGTTTACGTAGGCATCGCGGGTTGGGATCTTCAATATTTCTGTTTGGAAATCTGCGAAAGGTCCACCTATTAGAAAGCCTGCGGGTCCCCAGCTTAGCGCCATCACCGTGTTGTATCGGCTCAGCAGTCGGCCTCTTTTGTGTTCTGGGATAATGTCGCCGGCAAAGGCGAATCCAACCGTTCGGATGGTCATGAAGGAAAGACCGTTTAACCCGTATATTGTTGCCATTAAACCGACGTTCGCCACGAATCCATAGAGAATAGGAATTATCGCTGTAAGGATGAGTCCGCCTAGGATAACTTTAACTCTTCCGATTCTGTCTGATAGTTTTCCAAAGGCAACGCTGGCTGTCATTCCGCCGACTGTCCATGCTGCGACAATGAGGCTCACTTCCACGTCGCTTGCTGCTAATCCTCCCTTCAGCTGCAGGAAAAACAGGAATATCTGGTTGATAGAGGCTGCACCCAAAACCACGATGGTTAAAGAAACTAGAAACCAGAAGAGTGTTTTTTCGTTGGAAGATTGAATCCTTTTTTTCCTGTTTGATGTCGGCATAGCTTTCTGGCTTTCTCTCTGGGGATTCCGGGCTAGTCGTGTTTGCCTGTCGATAGATTTGGAAGCTTGCCACATTATAGATGTGCTAACAAAAAGCATGACTACTACAACGTAGAATATTGTTCCGTCTTCGAAGCCTGCGCCTCCACTGTAAAGAAAGCCAGCGATTAACACTCCAGACATTCGCCCAACAGAGGCTAGAAAGTTAAAGGCGCCGACGAGTCCTCCCCTTGTTCTAGTTATTGTTATGTCTGTGAGCAAAGCCGCCCAGCCTAGATCTGACATAGACCAGAAAAACTCCAATAGCGAAAGCCCAAAAATGATAGCTAATCCAGCGTCTACATTTCTTCCAGCGTCTAGCAAAGACCTGTGAACCAGAAAAACAATGATGTACGCGAACCCAGCTATCAAAGTTCCAACAACAATCAGCTTTGACCGCAACCGATAACGATCTGAAATTCTACCCCACAGCAGGTTTTGTCCCACAGCTGACGCTAGCATTGTGAATGTCCCAAGCCCAGCTGTTGTGGTAACGTTGCCCAAAAGCGAAAACAGATAGATGTACATGAAAGAGTAGAATATGCCCCGCCTCATGAAGGATAAGAACTGAAAAGACCCTAAACCGAAAAACGTGCTTTTCCCGATTGATTGTTCCGAAGTGGCTTTCATGAACATTCAGCCTTGATTAGCCACATAAGGTAGCATTCAGCTCTAAAACATTTCTTCATTAGCCATTTATACAACCATGTGTAACACAAACTGTCAAGGGGATGTGCCCATATGGCTTGGATAAAATGCATTGAAGAGAAAGAAGCTTCGGGCAAATTGAAAGAACACTACAAGCATATTAAGAGGACAAGAGGCAAAATAGCCAACATCCTTAAAGTTCAAAGCCTAAACCCAGACGCCCTAAAGGCTCACTTAGACCTCTACTTAGCGATTATGTTCGGAAAATCGGGTCTAACCAGAATTCAAAGAGAAATGATAGCAACCGTTGTTTCCGCCACAAACAACTGCGACTATTGCACAACACACCATGGAGAGGCTCTGCTCCGGCTCACAAAGAACGCTGAGTTAGTTAGGCAGATGAAACATGATTTCAACAAGGTTAACCTCGCACTTAAAGACTATGCAATGTTGAAATACGCTGTTGAGCTGACCACAAACCCAAGCGAGTTACATCTGAAAGACGTAGAAGAACTTCGCCAAGCAGGGTTCAACGACACCGACATTCTCAACATTAACCTCATAACAAGCTACTTCAACTTCGTAAACCGCATAGCCTTAGGATTAGGCATAAAATTCAGCGAAGAAGAAGCCAAAGGCTACAAATACTAGCATCATAGTAATTATCGCGCCCCTGTTTTTTATAGGCAAAGAGCGATTCGCAACTTTTGCAGAGTTATTTAAACTTTGCTCCACTATAGATTTAAATCACGTAAGGAAGATTATGAGGGATTACTATGGCCAAACAAAAAATTGTCATATGGATGGGGTCCTCCAGCGACATCCCGTTTGCACATCGTATTGGAGACTTTGTTGAAGCAGAAAGGTTTTCCGTGCAATGCGAGTACCGCGTGAGTTCAGCGCATAAAACTCCAGGAAAACTGCTAAAGGAATTGAAGGTTTACGAGCAGTCCGGCGACAACATTGTCTATATTACAGTAGCCGGCTTATCGGATGCTCTCTCAGGCGTGGTGGCAGGCTTTTCCATTTTTCCAGTTGTTGCGTGTTCTCCGGATGCTGAAAAACATGGTTGGTCAAAGGTTTTCTCTTCGGTGATGACACCGAGAGGCGTAACTGTCTCTTACGTTGTAAAACCAGAAAACGCGGGCTTAATGGCTGTTAAGATTCTTGCTTTGTCAAATCCTTCGCTTTGCGGGGAAATCGAAAGGTTCATGCAAAAAATGAAGAAAACTGTTGATGAGGCAGATGAACAATTGAGGAAAAAAGAGGTTTTTGAGCTCCACAGAGAGCATATTGAGGCGGAATAATGCACTGCGAAGTTGTTTTAGAGACTAATCTTCCTGTTCCGCTGTTTAAACGAGGAAAAGTGAGAGATGTCTACGACCGAAAAGACAAACTTTTGATCGTTTCCACCGACAGAATCTCAGCCTTCGATGTCGTTTTGCCAAACGGTATTCCCTGTAAAGGCGAAGCCCTCAACAGACTTTCCGTCTACTGGTTCAAGGAAACAGAGAGTATCGTTCAAAATCACCTCTTAGAAGTTGTGGATTCACGAACAGTTCTCGTAAGAAAAGCCAGTCCCATCAAAATTGAATTCGTAGTGAGAGGCTACCTCTACGGCTCCCTATGGAAAAAATACGTTAACGGAAAAGCACCCGACCTGCCTTCAGGTTTAAGACAAGCTGAGAAACTGCAAACGCCTCTTTTGACACCTACAACTAAGGCTGAAGTAGGCCACGATGTCGAAATAAAAAAAGAAGATATCCTCAAAAAGATTGGAAAGGAGACCGCTGACGAAATTGAAGAGATTTGCTTAAAGATTTATGAAAGAGCCTCAAAGAAAGCTGAAGCCAACGGAATAATTATCGCGGACATCAAACTAGAGTTCGGCTTCTGCGGTAACGAGTTGATTCTCATCGATGAACTGCTTACACCGGACTCGTCGCGTTTTTGGCCCGTTGAAAAGTACAAGGTCGGTGGGAACCAATTCAGCTTTGACAAGCAATACGTTAGAGATTATTTAGAGAGCATAAACTGGAACAAACAGCCGCCAGCGCCAACCTTACCCGAACACATTGTTCTTGAAACATCAAAAAAATACATTGAAGCCTACGAAAGACTAACTGGCAGAAAGTTTTGACACATAAACGTCAAAAACCTCTAAATAGAAAGTGTTAAATTTGCTATTAATTGTCTAAGAAAAGGTGAAACAACATGGTCATTGCGAGAGAAGAGATGCAGGAGATAGCCAAGTCGTACAGAGAACCAGTTGGGCTCAATCTAGGCTCCCATTCCGCCCTCGACGCATGGCAGGGACAGAGAAACTACGGCTTAAGAAGCATAATCTACACAACACAAGCCAGAGCCCGCATTTACTTGCAGAATCCAATGGCTGGAAAACCCGGCGAGGCCATAGAAGAGCTGCCACGTCGAGTTAGAGAAGACGTAATCGTAGCTAGTGACCCAAAAGACATTAGGAAAGATGGAAAGTGGAGAAGCGCCATACTCGTTCTCAATGAGTACCAAGACATAGTAAAGTATGTTGACGATTTAATCAATTTAGAATGCCTGCAAATTCCCAACAGAGCATTTTCCGTTTACGTCGGCGGAGACGAGTACTGCAGCGTTATCGAAAACAAGTTTGCGGTTCCTATTCTGGGTTCAAGAAAAGCGCTGAAAATCGAGAATAGAGGAGAAATTGAGAAAGACTACTACTGGTTTTCAGAAAAGGCTGGAATCCCCTATCCCAAATCTTACGAGTATGAAGTTCACTCCGGCGGAATAAGATTCAAAGAGCCTATCGACGAGCCTATGCTACTCAAGGCGGAACATGCACACCGCGCCTTTGAAAGAGAATTCATCTTTGCCGCGGATTCCCAAGACCTTGAAGAAAAGGTTCAGAGAGAAGTGGAAGCTGGAAACCTCACAAAAGAAGGCCTAGAAGACGGCCGAGTGGAACAGATTGTTTTAGGCCCTCACGCCAACTTTAACTTCTTCTTCTCACCGCTTGACGCCAAAGAAGAATGGGGAGACGTAGACGACTGGTACGCCAAACTATACCAGGTAAGCCTTGAAGAAGCCCGAACTTGCCTAGCAAACCAGTTCCTGTCAATCGACGAACGAAGAGAAACCATACTAGACGGCCTAAAAAGGCTACCCATAGAGGTCCAGCAAAAACTCAAAAAGGTCCCCTCCTTCGAGGTTACCGCTCATCTCATGATGAGTCTACGCGAGTCACTGCTTAAAGATGTACATCGCTATGCAGACGCCTTCCTTTTAGCGTTGAAGAAGTACGAGCCTCCAGGGATAATCGGAGCCTGGTGTTTGCAGACATTGATCACTTGGGACAGAATCTCAAAGTATGAGTTGCAGCCTAAAGCTAAGTTTGACTTTACAGGCGGATCTGAACCTAAAACTGCGATGGACTACGGCCTATACGATGTTCCAGAAGGACGCGAGCCTTTCATGCATATTCCAGTTACGCAGGATTTAGCCTTAAGACATGGCGGTGGAACCAATGTGCACATGGGCGTAGGATCCCAATATGCCAACGCGAAATATCAGAAGTCAATGAGTATGGGAGACCGAATCGCGCTGGAAATCAGGCGTGCCTGGAAGAGGAAACAACTTGAAGATATCGTTACATGAAAACGTGTAGGTTTAGTTTTCTGGTGGAATTGGTGCCGAAAAGCTTCACGTATGCCGAGGCTGGCGTGGACAGGGAACTAAGAGCCAAGTCAAAAGAAGCGCTGCATGCTCTAAAGCAAACATACAAGCATAGTCAGTATGGAAAAGTGATTCAGCTACCTTACGGCAACATCTTTCCAGTAGACGACAAATACTTCGACTTGGTCATAGAAGGCGTCGGCACCAAGGTTCTCATAGCTCAACTCGCAAACAAGTACGAGACAATAGGAATAGACGCCATAGCCCTAGCGGCAAACGATGTAATACGGTCAGGAGCCAAACCTTTAGCGGTAGCAGACAACATACATGCGCATGTCTCTGATCCAAAACTTGTGGCTGAATGGATAAAAAGTATAGTGAAAGGCGCAAATGAAGCTGGCTGCATTGTGCCAAGTGGCGAAATCGGCGATGTAGCAGAAATAATAAAGGGGCTATCCGAGGGCATAGGCTTTGACATGGTTATTGCTTGCATTGGGGAATTAAATAGAAACGATATAATCTTTGGAAACAACATAAAGCCAGGAGATGTCGTGATCGGCTTAAGAAGTTCTGGCCTGCACAGTAATGGAATAACACTGGCAAGGAAAATTCTGTTTAAACAATGGGGCGGCAAACACGACCCTTACGATATTCCGGAAGGATTCGACAGAGAACTTGTTTACGAAGTTTTGGAGCCAATGAAAATCTATGTTAAGCCCTTTTTGAATGCCGCTGGAAAGTATGAGATTAAGGGAGCAGTTCACATCACTGGGGACGCATACCTGAAATTCGACAAGCTGATGCAATTCTCTAAGGGAATAGGCTTCGAGTTCGGCAACTTTAGGCCCCAACCGATTTTTGATTTAATCCAGAAAGTTGCTTCTGAAATTGGAGCTCCAATTACAGATGAAGAAATGTTGAAGACTTTCAATTTAGGATGGGGCTTCGCAGTTATCGTGAACAAAACTGACAAAGACGCTGTTGTGGATGGTTTCGAAAAGGACAAGATGCAAGCGGAACAGATAGGGAAAGTAACAGACTCAGGAAGGGCTTTCGCTTCCTACAGAGGAAAGGAAATTCTGCTTAAGTGAAGCTTGTATAAGCATGATAGCGTAAAAATTGACTAGTTTATGTCCTAAATGTTGATATATTTGTATCTACAAATTTGCAATTATGTACGACTGCCTGAAAGAAGAGTGTGGAGTCTTCGGCACACGAGATTACAAGAACGGTTCTGTGTTCCCTTACATCTATTGGGGTCTCCGCGCTCAAAATCATCGAGGTCATCAGTCGCATGGGATAACCACATTTGATGGAGACTTTCACAATTACAAAGCTTTAGACTTGGTTCCAAAGATTAAGAGCGCTGATATTCAAAACTGGCTTAACCGACTACCCGGCCATGTGGGTATTGGAAATATTCGTTATACAACTTCAGGCGGAACCGATGAACAATCATTGATTAAAGGCACTCAGCCTTTCATGATTGAGATGGGAAAAGCAAAATTAGCCATAGCGTTTAACGGTAACATAGTTAATCACTTCAAACTGCGCAATCAGATAAAAGAAAGACTTCCACAGTTTTGCTATGAATGCGATGTAGAGCTACTCGGCAGAAAGCTAGTTATGGAGCTAGCCAAGAACAGAGACCTAGCCTCATCTGTCAGAAGTTGCATGAACGAAATCGAAGGAGCCTTCTCAGTTGTAGGCTTGACCAAAAACGGTGAGCTATTCGCTTTCAAAGACCATTATGGAATTAAACCGCTCTGTTGCGGTCACAGCCCCGACGGCATGATGCATGCTGTTTCCTCTGAAACCGTGGGTCTCAACATCAACGGTTTTGACTACGATTTCGAGCTGGAGCCCAGAGAATTCATAACAGCGTCCAGAGAAGGCTTCAATCGTGAGCAGCTTGTTCCATGCAAAAGAAGAGCGCTTTGTGCCTTCGAGTTCGCGTACTTCGCCAGACCGGACTCGAGGCTTGGAAAAAAATTCGTTTATGAGACAAGGGAAGAGTTTGGAAGAAACCTTGCCAAAGAATACAGTGAATTCGTGGAAGACTCGGACGTTATCATATCTTTGCCGGAGACAGGCGACGATGTTGCCTTGGGTCTTCACGAGGCAACTGGCTTACGGTGGGAACGTGCTGTTCGGAGACACCGCTACGTGACTGAACGTGCCTTCATTCTATTATCTGAAGAGCGCTATGCCACAATTGACCGAAAACTCAATGTCCTTGGAAGCAAAATCAGGGGCAAAAGGGTTGCAGTTACTGAAGACAGCATCGTTAGAGGCGACACAACAAAAGTGGTTGTTGCAAAACTGCGAAGGATGGGCGCCAAAAAAGTATACTTATTCATAACTTTTCCACGAATAATCGGTCCCTGCTTCTATGGAATCGACATGGCAACTTACGGCGAATTAATCGGTTCTCGGCATCGACCAGAAGAGATTGCTAAGATAATAGGCGCCGACGCCGTGAATTACCTGTCCATAAGTGGCTTTGTCAAGTCTGTTGGCATGCGAGAAGACGAGTTATGCTTAGCCTGTGTCACCGGAAAGTATCCGACGCCGCTTGCTCAGAAGATGGCCGATGAAATGCTAGAAAAATTTGAAAATGGCTACAAAGAAACTGGAAGAATATACGAAGTTTCAAGCGTGGTTTAATGGAGTCGCCGTTTTGCGCGCGCATTTTGATTTAAATTATCTTATCGATATAAACATTTAAACCAAGGTTTTGAGGTATATGTTCAAACATGTGATAGGGTGGCTTTATGTAGATGATGGAATCGCTCGTTTCTTTGATGCTCGGTTTATTGGGGCTTTTACTGGGCTCCAGATTAGCCGTAACTGGCTATGAAAACGTGGCGCGTCGCTTCAGGCTCTCTCACTTGTTCATAGGGTTAACGGTTGTGGCTATAGGAACCTCTTTGCCGGAAATATCGGTTAGCGTGATAGGAGCCTTAGACATACTTATGGGCGCCGAAATGTCTGAAGTTTCTGGCATCGTGGTTGGCAACAAGATCGGCTCCTACATTAACCAAGTCACTCTAATTATGGGCATCGTGGGTCTTGTTGGATTGATGTCTATAACTAAACGGGAGCTGAAGAGGGAGGGAACCATGTTAATTCTGTCCATAATTCTCTTTTCTTTAGTCTCCTTGGACTTGAAGATAACGCCTCTGGAAGGAGTCGTTGTTACAATCGCTTATCTAATATACTTCATCTACCTCGTCAAGCAGGAGGCACCCTCCAGATCAACAGCTAGAGTAGAGGAAGGAACACCAAAAACGCATCCCTTCAGGGATATCCTGATGATCCTAATCGGGATGGGGGTTCTCTTTTACGCTGGAGAAGTCGTTGTTAGAAGCAGTGTTCAACTGGCTGAACTGTTACATATCCACACTTCTGTTGCGGGTCTGCTGATAGTTGGCTTAGGCACAGGCCTTCCAGAACTGACTATCGACGTAACCGCCCTACGAAGAGGCGCAACAGGCATAGCAGTGGGCGACATGATTGGAAGCAACATCTGCGACATCCTTCTCTCCTTGGGCGTTGGTGCCATGATCTCCGGGTTTACAGTTGATCCCGTACTGTTAAGATTTGACACACCTTTCATGTTCCTAATCGCTTTTCTTGTGCTGGGTCTGTTTATGAGAAACATGAGACTTGAAAGAAAGGAGGCGCTGGTGCTTATACTCGTCTACGTGTTTTACGTAGGGCTTAAGCTTACGTTCTTCACGGGAGGTTAAGTGAAATGAGACTTAGGGATAGTTTTGTCCTTGTTCACATATTATTGATGTATATTTTTACCATTTTAACTGTCTTCACTTCTTCTACCTTTCTAATACCTTTAATCATTATCACTCTCTTGTGGATTTTAACCGTAGTGATGTATATGCATATTCGACGAAAAGAAGAGATAGGAGATAAACAGACGTGAAAGCGTTCTTCACAGGAGTTAAAGTAGCAACGCGCACGCAACCATAATTGGCACATAGACTAGCAGATTTAGAAAGAGCTTCCGAAGAAATAGCATGCCTGCTCTTGGAAGAGAAAGCTAATCTCACTCGCCTCTTCATTCTCGAAATAGACTGTGCCATTCCTTTTGCTTGGTAAGGTTGGCAAGGGCTTCTGCGTAGATTTTCACCCTCAAGGATTCAGCATCTTCCCGTGTCATGTCTTTTATGTGCCTTTGCCCGACGATCTTAAGCTGTCTTAACATCGCAACTGCTAATTCCTCGAAGGTTCTTGATGAAAACTCGGAAACAGGATGGTACAGTTGAAAGACGCTAAACATGCCCCTTAAATGTTCTATTTGTGTTCGAATAAAGTATCTTCGAACGTCCTCCGGCATATGATCCGGATCAATGATGAATAAATCTGCTTTAGGAGTGTAAAATTTCTGTAAGATACCATGTTGCTCCGCCTCAACCTTGTCTATTTTCAAAAGTTCAGCATCCATCAGTAGATGCAGATGGTAGCCGACAGCCGCCTTCGTAATACCCAGCTGCTTAGAGAGTTGAGTTTCTGTCATCGAATATTTACTTAGCAAACGCAGAATTTCTGTTCGCGTAAAGTCAGCGAGCAATCGCATAATTTCAGGGTCATCCACTATGTAAACGGTTTTTTTGGGTTCAGACGTAGCCTACGCCCTCTTTTTATATGCTTAAAGACTTGGTTATAAGTATTAAGTCAATATAACATGTTAAACCGTTGAATGTTTAAATGGTTAAAAACAGACAGACAACACGTATATGCCGAAGGAGCGCACGCGCAAAACTTAAGATTCACATGTCTCGCCCCCTCGTCATGATAGTTAAATGATGCAATTGATAATTTACACGAGCCTTCCCCGTCTTCAATGTTGAAATATATACTTGATTAACAATAAAAGCTGATTTACACGGGCTGTTTCTCACTTTAGAATCATCTGTGTAAACTGCTCTGGATTAAACTCTTCAAGGTCATCGTATTTCTGACCAGTACCGATGAACACTATAGGTTTCTTAGTCGCATAGGTTACGCTTAAAGCGGAGCCTCCTTTCACGTCAGCATCCACCTTAGTCAAAATTGTTGCATCAATGCCAACTCTCTTGTGAAACTCTTCAGCTTGCATAACCGCGTCATTTCCGGTCAATGAGTCAACGGTTAAAATTGTTAAGTCGGGATTTATTATCCTCTTGATCTTCGCCAGCTCGTTCATTAGGTTTCGGTCTGTTTGAATGCGCCCAGCGGTGTCGATGAGTACAACGTTGATTCCATGAGCCTTAGCGTGGTTTATGGCATCGTAGGCCACTGCAGCCGGGTCCGCTCCATACGTATGCTTAATCATGCGTAAGCCTAATCGTCGAGCGTGTTCCTCTAACTGTTCAATAGAGCCCGCCCGATAGGTGTCGCTACACGCGAGTACAACTGAAAACCCGTTTCTCGTGAGGAGTTTCGCTACTTTGGCTATGCTTGTTGTTTTGCCCGTGCCGTTGATTCCAACGAAAACTATGGCTAACGGCTGGTTCACTCTCTGCTTCTCACGGATAAGTTCAAGCAAATCTATCTTTTCACTTGTTGCCAGAATCTCCAGCAGTACCTCTCGAAGATTCTTCTTGACAAGTTCCCGCTTGTCCTCGAGACGTTTCACCTGCACACCGTCTAGGCGTTTCTTCATTTCACTGCAGATATGGTCAGCAACAGAAACTGCGACGTCGTTCTCGATAAGATTCATTTTGAAATCTTGAAGCAACGGTCGAAGCTGCTTAGCTTTAAGTTCGGTTGTAGCAACTTTACCGACAAGCCCACTGAGGCCTTCTCTAAGTTTTTCGAACATTGCGTCTTCTCTCGGCTTCCCCTAGTCTCTCGCTTAATTCCTGAAATCTAGCGCGGTCTTCTTCAATTTTCTGGGCGACCTGCGTGAACTGTTGTTGAAGGGAACCTCTTGTCTTTGCCAACTGCGAAATGCGGGTTCCAACTGTTTCCTTGGCTTCACTCATTGATTTCTCAACTGATACGCCGGCGCCCATGCCGACTATAACCTTTTCGGCGCTTCCCAGCTTCGCCCTGATGTAGGAGCCTCCTCCGATTGGAACGAGAAGGGGCACGTTTTTCTTTTCTTTTTCTAAGCCTTCCAATGTCATTTTTGCATAGTTGAGTTCAGTTAGAATGGCATTCACAAAGTTTAGTCTTGACTGCAGGGTATTGGCTGTTCCTTCTAGTAGCCGAAGTTCAACAACTAGTTGACGTAGGGTTTCCTCGTTGGTAGCCAATTTTATTCTCCCGTTGCAAGCTTTTTTATTATCGGATTCGTAATCTCTTCAGGGGTTATTTCTTTAACTTCTAAAATCTTGATTTGAAAGCGCTTAGCTCTGTGTTTGCTTCCAAGTTCTTTATAGATCTTCTCCACAGCGTCTTCAGGCTTTAAGGCTCTGACTTCTTTTTTAAAGTTTGTTTTCCAGTTAGGCTTGTTTATCTTTCCAGCTATTCTGAAAACTTTGACTTCACTCATCTTCTTTCACCACATCTAATGCCTGCCCAATTATGAACAGTTCGGGTCCAGTTGTTAACGAACCTGCCACAACTGTATGCGAGTTACCGAGAAGACCAGTTGCCACGTAGGGTATGCCGCAGTTTATAGTTCCAACATCTACGTCCACCTTTAAAACGTCTGTCAAAACTTCTTGCTCCTCCTCCTTCAGCAGTGGATGTGCAATCACACCCTTATTTGTTGCGATGGCAAGCGAACCAACATAGGGGAGTCCAGCGATTTCGCTTGGCACGGCCTCAACACCTAGAGTGTCAGCTATTCTTTTCAAGTCTGCTCCTTTTATTCTGGGGTCAACTATGGCTCCCGAATCATTTGTGAGAACCATGTTTCCATAAGCCGTTCTTTTTGTATCCATAACAGCGACGTTAATTTCAGGACAAACCGATTTTACGGCTTTAATCTCTTCTTCACGGGTGAAATGAGGCAGAATTATACCGTTTGAGTTAGCGGCTGCAAATGCTCCTATCAAAACCGATTCTCCAACCATCGTACGGGTTACCTTTACGCCTAACCATCCTTCCAGTTTTTTCGCCTTGTTTTTTGACAAAACAGGAGGAACAATCGCCATCTTCTCTGTGGTTAAGGAATAGATTCCGATGCTTACGCTGCCAAAAAGGTCTAGAAGGAAGATGGACAAGCGTTAGTCTCCTTCTGCCAAGTAAAGTGTAACTGTTCCCTCGGTGTCTCTGACGGCCCGCACCCTTATCTTTCTTGGAGGCTTTTGGATGCTTCTGCGCCAAAGTCTTTCATTTACTTCATTGCTCATAACAAGCGCTTCAGGTTTCATGTGCCTCTGAATAAATGCTTTAACCAGTCGGACTGCACGTGGCGTGCGCTTCTGCCTCGCGGCAATCCACGCTCTTCGCAGAGGAATTGTGTAGATTCTCTCTTCCACAATGTCCTCTTCGACTTCTCTTCTTTTCTCTCTCTCCGGCTTTTCCTCTTCTTCAACAGCCTCTTCTTCTAGGATATCCTCGGCTTCAGCTTCTTCTCCGGTGACTTCTTCAACTTCCTCTTCAACCGCCTCTACCTCTGGGAGTTCCTCAAGTACTGATTCTTCGTCGGCTACTTCTTCTGGTTCCTCGACTCTTTGGGCTTCTTTAGTCTCCTTAGCTTCTGCATTAAACTCTTCTGTGGCTTTCACACCTTCGTCTTGGTTCGTCTCCATTGCCTCCTCTTGGGGTTGGATCGCACTTTGCCACTTGTTTTGGCGATAACCCATGTGGGCACTGATTGGGCTTCCTTGCCTTTTTTTGCAAGTCTACGCTTTTTTGCGGTTGGTTTGTTTCTTGCCATGGTTTATCGCCTTGTGATTTTTATGTCTCGGCGGTGAGATTGCAATCGAATCAGGATTTGCTTGAGAGTTGCATCGCTTATTGGAATATCGACTCTACCCTGCTGGGCTAGTTGGATTAGTTGAAGTTCCAGCTGACTAGCGAATTCCGGCTTCACCATTTTGAGGTTTGTTAGGCGTTGTCTGGCTTTGGGTGTGAGAATTCTGCGCAGTAGAGCTTGTTTTTGAAGTTCCATCTGCTGCTGCACTTGTAGTTGTTGCTGCTCCTGGCCTAGTCGCCTTTGCAGCTCAAGCATCTTTCTCCGCCGAATTTCATCCATCTCTTTGTCTTCGCTCATACTGCTCTCACACTTAGTATTTCTTTAGCTCGGGAACCTGCTTCTCCAGTTCCTTTTTTAGTTCAGTTGATAAACGGTCGAGGAGACTTCTTCCTTGTTTGGTAACGGATCTGCCTCGATTACCTGAGGATTCCACAAGTTTTGCGCCTTCGAGTTGCTGCAATGCTTTACGCACTATAGCTCCGCCGCCCTTTCGCGTGTGTTCAGGTCTAACTCCTCGGTCTTTCCTTCCACCATATTCTGCGCGTAGGCGTTGAATGCCTATTGGACCTTTCAAATAGACCTTTCTCAGAACAGAGGCGCATCTTGTGAACCACCAGTCAGCGTTTTGTGGTGGTCGCTGAGCATGAGAACTTGTTTTAACCAAGGATGCCCAAGGTGGCGGGGCTATCTGGTCTACTTCGTCTTTTAGGTAGTTGGCTAGGCGTTGAATCAGAAGGTTTGCCGGCACGTCATAAGGGTTGGGCATGATGTAACTCTTCTTATGTTAGATGTTTCCCTCAGTTATTCATAAAGCCTCTTATAAAAATAGTGTGGAGATGCCCCCAGGCAAGCTCCTCTTTTTTCTATTTCATGGTTTACGAGTTCGATGTGTAATTGGAGGTGTTATCTTATTTTTGAGAAAAATAGGTCGTTGATGTGTAGCGCACGCGCACGCATGAAATTGAATGGCTCGAATAGTTTCAATGTTGGTTTCTTCTGAGAACGCCTATGCTTTTGCTGCAAGTTTTGACACATCATTGTACGTTTTAAGCGTTTGATTCACATAGTTCAAGCCTGGAGGGATTGTTAATCCCGGATAAACTCTTGTGCCAATTAGGTTGCAGCCTTCTCTGATGACAACGTCATTGCCTATTACAGAAACGGAATCTATTTTTGTGGGATGTTTCTGGGTTGATTTCACCTTGACGTTTCTGCCCACAATGCTTTTTGATACGCTCGTGTAGTCCCCTAGAACGGTGGCATCCATTATCGCTGAATCTTCTACAACGACGTGTTCGCCGAGAATGCAGAAATTGTCAATGTTGGAGTCAGCTATTCTTGTGTTGTGCCCTATCCTAGTGTGTCTACCGATTAAGGCGGCTCCTTCTATTGTCAGCTTGCCTTTTCCGCAATCTTCAGCTATTCGTTTTCTCCTCCTTATGGATTCATCGCTGTACCCTTGAATCCACATGTTTGGAAAAACTGGTTCTTCCCTTACACGAATATTCAACTTTCCGTACAGAATGTCTCTCATAGCCTCCAAATATCTCTCAGGGGTTCCCAAGTCATGCCATGCTGTTCGCAACTCATATCCGAAAACTGGGAAGTCATTGTCAACAAGATAAGGTATCAGATCCATTCCGAAGTCAAGTCTGTTTCGTTCCTTCTTAACTTTCTCTATTTCATCGGTCTCCAACATTTTTCCTATCTCAGGCGACAGCAAATAGATTCCCGTATTCGCCAGATTAGACGGTGCCTTATCAGGTGAGGGCTTTTCCACAAATCTCCTTATTCTGAAATCGTTTGGATCAAGGTCGGCCACCCCGTATTCTTCCGTGTTTTCCACTTGTGTAAGGGCTATAGTCATGAAGGCTTCCTTTGCCCCATGTTCCTTAATCATATCCATAAGATCGATATCATGTACGTTGTCACCTTGAACAACAATTATCGGATCTTCAACATCGTAATAGTTCAGGTTTAAACGAAGAGAATCTGCACTGCCCACATCGTCTTCATTAGGCTGATACTTAAAATGCATGCGCGGCTCAATTCCATATCTCGCTGAAAAATCAATGCCCTCTTTGTAATAGTCATATAGATCTCTGTGATTTGTGCCTCCTTTGACGCCGAAAATAAAGTTTCTAACCCCCTGCTCGGCTAGTGGCAATAGGGCGAAGTCCATGATAGGCCTGTTTAAAAGCCGAACACAAGCCTTCGAAGTCCCATGAGTCAGAGGGCCCATTCTCTTTCCTATTCCGCCGACAGCAGTAAATCCCCTGAGGTCTCGCACGTTCATAATTTAACGTGTCTTTATCGGTCTAAAAAATGTTTAGACTCATCGTTGAGAGAACTCCAAGAAAAATACGAGAGAGAAAAAGCAAAAGATTTGTGAGCGCACGCAACTTGCAAACTTTTATACCTCTGTAACGTTTCAGTTTCTTTTGGCGGTGGGTCTAGGCGGGGGGCTAGGGGTCCCCTGAAGGGCGCAAGCTCTGACCGTAAACCCTCTATAGGACGGGTTGAAGGCTGTGGTGAGGCGTCAAAGAGCACCTAGGCTCGCAGCTTCTCGCTGTGAGTGTCCGTCCCTTGGGGCTGGCGGTTGTGAAGCGGCTTTCGTAGGGAAGTCGTTATCTGCGTTTGCCAGGCCAATCTGGCTAGGCCCGGGAGGGAGCAACCTAAGCTTGGACGTTTAGCGCTCAGGGGAGTGCGGGCATGAGTAAAGGGGCTGATTGAGGCTGGATGTAAACTGGGCGTCGAGCCATGGCGACTCACCGCCTTTTAATGAAGGCTTTAAATGAATAATTGGTAGACTCCTATCTAGTCAACCGTTCTAGGAAACAAAAGATGAGGCTTTTTGAGACCTTTTTACTGGTATGTCCAGAGTTTGTTTAAGAATTCCAGATGATCTAAGAAATCTATTCCCTTTTTTGTTGTTCTGTACATTGTTATGGTTTGTCTCTTCCGCTTGATTGTCATGTTTTCCAGAAACCCTTTGGTTAACAACACGTTTAGATACTCGTTGATCTGGGAATAACTCAGCTTTGCCTTATACATGATATGAGTCTTTATTTTGCCGCCTCTAGCTGTCTTCAATATTTCTGCAACTATATCGTGGCGGTCTCTCCGCTTGTTCATAGCCTCCATTCTGTCCGCTCCTTCCCCTCTCCTCTTCTATAAATAAGGAACACTGACGCCTATTACTGTTGAGGAGAAATCTTCTAGAAAATTAGATAGTCCAAAAACCACGGAAAAGGCTTCTTTTCAGCGAATATCGAGTTTTCGCAGCATTTGACAAGGTTTGCAGATTTCGCTTACCGTGGGCTCACCGCACTGTCTGCAGTCTCGCAGCTTAGCTTCTTCTGCCACTGCTTCCAATGCAGGTCTAATCCTTTCCAGAGATTTGATCAGGGTGAATTTCGTTCCAGTATGCTTCTCTTCTATTCTGTTGAGCATGACGCGTATGTCGCTTCTTAAAGCTGTCTGCGCATATGGGCACGGTACACTCTGAACCTTTATTCGTTTCAAATAAGCGTAAAGTGCAATTTCCTTCTCTAGCACTTTGCACATGGGCTTAACGCGCTGCACAAACTTTGGATACACATCTGCCAAAACTGGCTTAACCCTTGCGATTCTCAGCGCATCACCGTGAAGAATATTCAACAGCATGGTCTGGGCCTCATCGTCCAAATTATGAGCAGTCGCCAATTTATCCACGCCAGCCTCTCGAGCGGCAAGATTGAGGGCTCTTCGCCGAAGAACGCCACAATAGGCGCAGGGGGTTAATCCTTTGCCGTTTTCTTCCTTCTCTAACGTCATTTTCACAATTTCGTCTAAGGAATAGCCATACAACTCCTTAAATGACGTTACAGCATGGTTGACGCCGAGTTTTCTACAGTTGCTAGCTGCGAACTTTAGGGCTTCATCCCTATAGCCTTTGATTCCTTCGTCAACAGTAACTGCGCAGAGACTTGCTTTCGGGAAAGCCTTCTCGATCTTTGCCAGTATGTGAAGCAGTGTGACGCTGTCTTTTCCACCTGAGACCGCAACCATGATCTTATCGGTTGGCTTGAACATCTCATATTTCGCGATGGTTACTCTAACCTTGTCTTCAATAGATCGGGTGAAACATCGTACGCACAGTTTCTCTCCTGAGTAAGGGCGCATAAAAACTGCGTCTCGCCGCTTACACAGTGTACAAGGAACGGTAGACATGACACTTCATCCTAAATTGGAATCAAACCATATCTTATAAAACTCATAATCATGTTGCCTGCCAGTAGTCCCAAAAACAAGACGTTTAACATTTTTCGAAGCTTCCTTTTTTGTTTTCCCATTAATTTCTCCAAAGGATAGTAAAGAAACCTTTCGCCGTCAAAGGGGTAAAGGGGAAACATGTTGAAGATTGACACGCTCAAGCTTAGGAGGTAGATCCAAAATAGAGTCCAAAACGTATGGACACCAGTGTACTGATCGAGGCCCAATCTGTTAGGACCGTAACCTGAAACTTGAAAGACCCCAATTATCGCCCGACTTTTGTTTTCCTCAGCAGCAATTGTTGTAATATTCTTCTTCACTTCTCGATTGCCATGGAGAACGGTTAAAGTCAACGTTTCACCAGGCTTCACTCCTCTCATATATACGTAAAAATCATTCGGAACCGACATGGTCTGATTGTTTACGGCTAATATGACATCCCAGTTCTGAAACCCAGCCTTATCCATTGGACCATCAGGCACAACTTCATGAAATAAAACGCCAGCCGGAGGCGCAAACAACCCGCCAAGCAGCAGGAGCGCGAGCAAGGCTGTAACCAAGTTTGTGGCAGAGCCAGCAGCCAACATGCGAAGCCGAGAAAGAACAGAAGCCTTCTCAAACTCTTTTTCGTCAGGCTCTACAAAGGCTCCAAAAAGCACAACCACAGCCAAAACACCTGTTGACAATACTGGGATCTCCTCGAGTCGAGCTATGACTCCATGCGCTAACTCATGGGTCAACATGATCACGACAACGGCGACAAGGAAGTAAGGCATCCAGTACAATCGTATGGTTAATACTGGAAGAACTGGAAAGACTGGGGCTGCCTCACCTATTGGAATGAAAAATTTCATCAAGTTGCTCATGAGGAAATAGATGCTGAAAGCCATGAGTCCAACGCCGAATGCTATGCTGATGTTGGATAGGACCAGCCAGAGTTTGCGTCGTTTCTTAGCCCAGCTGTCTAGGATCTTGTTTAGGGCTTTTGACTTATACATGAAATAGAAGGGTTTAACCTCTAGTCCATGCTTATCCAAATGAATAACACGGCTTAAAGCGTAAAGAACAATCCAAAAGACGGCTACACCTAGTAGAAAGGTCAATTCTGGAGAGAGCATCATTGTGTTGTGATTCCTTTGTGTTTCTTAGGAAAATCACCTGAAATAGTACTTATGCTTTGTGAGCGCAGAGAGAGCAGGCATGTTCAGCTGGGTTTATCCCTTGCTCTAATCAGCCCGACGGCGAAGACTCCTGTAAGCGTTATTATGGAGGCTAGTTTGAAAATAGTTGGGACATTGAGGAACATAGTTAGAGCTCCAGCTGTTATTGCTCCAAAGGCTGAACCTATGTTGAACATTGTGGACAGGTAAGCCGTGGCTATGTTAACTGATTCCGAAGGTGCATAGTCTGCGAGCATAGTCCATTCTGTTACGGCTCTCATGCCGTGGGCTGCGCCAAAGAGAATCATTGCCAAGATAAGGAGGTAGATGTTTGCTGTTTCTGAAATCATGAAGTATACTAGAGTCAGTAGGGTAAAGGCTAAAACAATGGGCCATCTATATCCAATTTTGTCGGCGAGTTTTCCAGATGGAATACGTAAGAGTGTGTTGGTGGTTCCTCTTATTCCGAAGAGGGTGGCGATTAGAGAGGGAACTAGGAAAAGGTTGTTTTCAGCGTATACGGCGAAGAGAACGATGAAAAAGGCGTATGTGAACGAGAAGGTGAGGCGAAGGTAGGTTAAGATAAGTAGGTTCCGTGAAGAGATAACTGTTTTCAGGGAGGTTTTTAGACTCAGTTTTCTTTTCTTAGTGAAACCAGTTGGGGGTCTTTTGGGGCGGATTAGCAGGAAAGGTGCTAGGCCTAAGAGTGGAATTATGGCTGCGATTTGGAAAAGCTGGGGGTAGTCTAAGTAGTCGATGAGGAATGTGCATAGAAATGGTCCAAGCATGGTGGCTATTCCGAAAGAGGTGAGAAATTTTCCTATAGTGTCTCCTCTCTTGCCTGATGGAGCGAGGTCTCGTGTTATTGCGAGAGCCGTAGGGGCGAATGCTGCCATTACGAGAGCGTGGAAGATTCTTATTGGGTAGAACCATGTTGGGTTTGATGCGATAGAGTAGAGCAACAGACTTATTGTTTGGCCGATGGCGACTATTGGAATGATGGGCCATCTTCCTACTTTTTCGGATAGTATACCTAAGGGTATTTTCGCTGCGATGGCTGTGAAGGATAGGAGGCTGATTATTGTTCCCAGCTCTAGGGTTGTGGCGCCACTTTGTATGATGTAAAGGGGCAGGATGGGCTGTGTTGTTTGTGTGGCGAGGAACGTGGTTATCGATGTCGCAGTCAGAAGGTAGAATTCTCTTGGCAGCTTGGTTGTGTTGGCTATTACTTATGTCTCCCTTTGATTGGTTGTTCGTTATCATGTTCTGAGATTACGTTTTTAGTTTTTGGTACGTGTTTGTCTGTCAATGCACACCGCTGACTAGAGCACAGGTGGACAACCGACAAAAAACATGTTCCAAAGCTTAGGGTTTAATAATCCCATATGTTCTCACAATTCTAACGTTATCGAAAGCAACCGAAAGTAATGAAAACAAGGAGAAACAACAATTAAGCTGAATGTTGGTGGTGACCCTATGTCTCACATAGTTGTTTTAATGACCACTGCAACCAGAGAAGAAGCGGAAAAGATAGCGCGAAACCTCCTCAACCAGAAACTTATAGCATGCGCAAACATAGTGGGACCAGTTTCATCTCTGTTCTGGTGGAAAGAGAAGATCAGCCAGGAAAACGAGTTTTTGGTTCTTATGAAAACCAGCGCAGATCTCTTCGAGAAGTTAGCTGCAACGATAAAGCAGATGCACAGTTATGAAGTGCCAGAAATCATTGCAATTCCAATAGCCAAGGGTGAACAAACATATTTGGAATGGTTAAGCAGCTGTCTGCGACAAGGCGCATGACTATGGCTAAGAAACCAGTGAAACGATCTGAACAGAGAGAAGTCGCATACGATGAGCAACATTGGAAACTGCTAAAGGAACTGAGGAGCAAAGCAAGCAGAATCATGGGGTGCCTACAGAAGCATAGTATCCCCTCTATTGTGCATGGAAGCATAGCCCGAGGAGATGTCTCCGCTAAAAGCGACATAGACGTTTTTGTTCAAAACCCACCGTCCTCATTTTTATTGGAAAACGCCTTAGAACACGATGGATATCCAATCAACCAGCGACTAGTTGTGCAGGCTACACCTTCCTACGCAATGAAAGGACACATTGAGATAGACGAGCAACGCAGCGTCTCTTTTCCGCTCATGAAGCTTCGTACAGTAGAGAGAGACTTCTACAAGTTTGGAGGCGAAGCCAACCTTTCCGTTCTCAAAGACAACTTGCGCGTAAAGGGAGTTGATAAGCGCCTGATGCTGATAGAGCCTACATCAGCTGGGCACGTTGAAAGCACAATTGTCGGCAAAGAACAAACGGTTGCCAGCCTCCTAGGCGTTTCAATGGAAACCGTTCTAGACAGAGTTCACGCCTTGTTGCGCCGCGATAAAGTGGGTAGAACCGGTGTCTTCATCAAAAAGGAACTCTCAGCCGACGAAACTTTTGAAATGGTTCTGAAACAACTCTCAGATCAGAATCCGGCAGTGCGTCGACGCTTAAAGCTCTTTGGAAAGTGACTGAACTAGAAAACTAGTCAGTTTTTAACACTTCAGTTTTTCCACGATTATTTTATGAAGCTCTTTTGGTGTTTCTGCTATGAAATCGGGTTGTGCATTGTCAATTCTTCTATGATTATGAAAACCCCATGTTGCGCCTATTGTGAGAGAGCCTAGTTTCTTAGCAGCTGTGATTCCATCTTCTGTGTCATCGATTACGACACAACCATGTGGAGAAACATTTAGCTTCCAGGTTGCTCTCAAAATGGGCTTCGCTGAAGGCTTCTGTTCGTCAACGTCTTCTCTGGCGATTGTTACTGAGAAGAACTTGTCTATTCCAAAGAGTTCAAAGTAGAGTTCAAGTTGCGACCGCGAGGTGGAGCTTACCAGCGCCATCTTATAGTTTCGTTTGTGAAGATACGTCAAAACGTTGAGAATTCCATTGTACAGCTTGAACCTGTGTCTATCCGTGGCAAGTCGGGCGTTCCAAGCGTTTACTAGTAGGTCGACTTCGTTCGCCGAATTAATTCCCACACGCTTTAGATGAACCTGATAATCAGACGAAAACAACTCGCGAAACTCTTTCGAAGTGAAAGTTCGCTTGCCAAGCTGCTTTAACACGTCATTGTAAACGTCAAACGCAAATTCTCTGCTGTCCACAATTGTTCCGTCAACATCCCATAGAAAGGCAGACACTCTTCTGAAGCGCGTTTGAAACATCAATGTCTCCTCATTCTTGGAATTAGCCGAGTGGAAAGCGAAGAAGTGCTGCGACGCCGCCGAGTCCTTGCAGTTTCGCTCCAGCCTCGTGTTCTGCGCTTATGATCGATACTTGGCCGCCTTTTTCTTCCACCTGCCGCATAACGTTTTCTAAGGCTGTTCTTTTTTCATCGCTGGTTTCCCGCAAAGCAGCATCTGCCACCAGGAGTTTTTCTACTGCCCCGTATTGTACGGCTTCTGCAACTTCGTCGAATCCATAGGTTGCGTTTCGCGTTTCCTTGCCCATACGGGCGAGCAATTCTTCAATCAGCCTCGTCTCTTCCGCGATTCGAACATGCTTCAACGTTTTAGTTAACACCCCTGAGCGCAAAGCCTCTTGGACCCCTGACAAGCCAGCGCTGTTCACGCCTTTCACGTCAACTATGCTTTCACCGATGTCTGAAGCCTCGTTATGAACATATTTCACGAAGCCGTTCTTTACGAAGCCCGGTCCAATAATTGCGATGGCGGGTTTTTGGAGGCTTTTCCACGTTTCACGTAACGATTGTAGAGCAGACTTGAAAAAGCCTCGCATGGCTGCTGCTCGCTTTTCCGCTTCTAGTTTTCCTGGAAGCCTTGTTCTCTTTTCGGCTTTCACGTCGATGCCGTATTGCCTTAAAACGGCTACGCAGTATTCTTCGTCGTCCATTGACACCACAATTATCGCTGGAGTTCCAGCGCGACTGGCTTTTTTCAGTCTTTCAACTTGATGTTTTTGCCATTTTGGTTTTACGATTGTTAGGGGTTTGTCTACCTTTATGTTGAGAGTATGATGCGACCCTCGGGCGCTTATTCTTTCAGGAACATCTGTGACTACACCGTGAACTCGCAGACGGTTGAGAGTGCGGTCCCAGTAGACCTTTTCAACTTTAATACCCAAGAAAACCGAGATGCGTTTTCCCTGTTTTGGCCGGGCGTATTCCTCCTCTATTTTCACTCCTCGCGTAGTTTTAGCGAAAACTTGGTCTCCCTGATAGATTATGTTGTATAGGTGCCAGAGGTCGTCTAGGCTTTGGGGTACAACCTTAGCGATGCCCTTTTTGAAGCGGGTATATAAAATTTTCAAGGCAATTTTTCCTTTTCAATCAGTGCGTTCAATGACAAGTTTTCATTGCTGGAAGCCGTTAAAAATGTATTGGCAACCTTTCGTCTCCCAGAGATTCTGCAGTTTGAAGTGTCTTTCTGGCTTCCAGACGTGAACAATGGCGTCGAGTCTGTCTTCATAACAACCTCTTCAACATGTAACTGTGCCTCGCAAATTTCTTTTAGAGGAATTCCTGGAAACTCCATACATGTGTTTACTTCATCTTGCCTGATATTCAACTTCTTCCATGATTTGATTTGAAATCGTGGCAGAGGATTCATATTGTCAGTATGTAGCGTAAGTCTACACACAAAATACTATTTTGAGCTCCAGCCAATTCCATGTTGAAGGCAAGTAAGCTGAACAAAGGCTTGGGGAGTTGATGGAATGCCTCAACGTATTCACTGTAAAAGGTGTGGCTCGATCCTCTATGACGGCACGGAATTAAAGCGACCAAGTGAAATTGTTCAACGTTACGAATGTAGATGCCCAAAATGCGGTAGGAACCTCTCTTCTGTTCCCATAAAGGTTGCAGTTGAAAGGATGACTTGAGCGTGCGCGCAGGCAGACAACACAACTAGAACTGCGCTGCCGCACAACCACTTAATTAATGTCTTCATTATAATAATCACATCATGAAGAAATACGCATTGTTTTTTCTAGTTTGGCTTGAACTGAAGAGAATTATATCTAAAGTAAAGTATTTTGCAGAAGTTGACGTAACTGACAACTGCAATCTCAGATGCAAACATTGCTATCATTTTCATGGCAAAGACGATTTCGAAACACAAGAACTGCCCATCCATGTTTGGGAAAAAAGGTTCAATGAACTCTACAAGTCGGGAGTAAGGCTCATTCTTTTGGTTGGCGGTGAGCCTGCGCTCAGAAATGACGTTCTTATGCTCGCTGACAAAATATTTCCTTTTGTTTACGTTATTACAAATGGAACAATAAAGATACCAAAAGAATTCAATCATAGACTGTTTGTTTCAATAGATGGCTCTCGAAAAACAAACGATTCAATCAGGGGGAAAGGTGTTTTCTCAAGAGTGCTGAAAAACTATTCAGGCGACAAACGTGTTGTTATCAATATGACAGTAACGAAAGATAATTACAAAGAGCTTGAGGATGTTATAAAAATCGCACAAGAGAATGGTTTCAATGGTGTTGTGTGTAATATATGCGCAGGAGGGACCGATGTTAGTGCTCCCATGGTTGTAAGAAGAAAAGAGAGAAAAACTATAATAAAAGAACTGAAACGAGTGAAGACATTATATCCAAAAGATTTTCTTTTGAGCAAAGTGATGATAAAATGGTATGAATACCCCGATCATAGAGGTTCATGCCACTGGGGCGATGAAGTGTTACATTTTGATGTTTCCTGGAACGGAAGAAGGTGTTTTGCAAACAATGTGGACTGTTCCAATTGCGGTTGTCTGGCAGGATCCGTTCAAAATCCTCTAAGAATGCTTAGACACCCAAGAGAGATGATGAAATTAGCGTAAAAATACCATATCATCCTTTGGGGTACGCGCGCCCCGTTTCCCGTTTCTGCGGATTCAGATTTCTCAACGGAACGTAATAGAGTAACTTAATATCAGTATATTTTACGTTGGTATGTTACTTTTGTAACTCGCGCGCGGTCAAAAAACACATCAACCCATTGAAAGACGACCAGTTCCTGCCAGTTAAGACCACGGAAACACTTACAAAATTCGTAAAGGATTGGCATACATGCAATTTTGAAATCCAAGAATATCTTTTCTTTGTAATTTAAAACAGCAAGGGCCACTGTGGAAAGCCTCTTTAATAACAAGAATTAGATATGAAGAAAACACGTAATACGCCGTAAAAGAGGAAAATTACGTACTGGGTGGGATGTTGCTGCTAGGAGAGAAGATGAAAGCCGCGCTACTTTATGGAGTTAAAGACCTCCGAATCGAAACTGTTGAAAAGCCCAAGGTTGGCTACGGCGAAGTTTTGGTCAAAGTGAAAGCAGCCACAACCTGCGGCACAGACCTCAAGATCTTCCAAAGAGGCTACGTCGGCGGGGTTATCAAGCTTCCAACGGTGTTTGGACATGAATGGGCAGGCGACGTTGCAGAAGTAGGTGAAGGAGTTCCATGGCTTGAAGAAGGCATGCGCGTAAGAGCGGGAAACAGTTCTCCCTGCTTGCGATGTAAGATGTGTCAAAAACAGCAATACAATTTATGCGAGGACATGATGTGGCTCTGGGGAGCCTACGCGGAGTACATCAAAATTCCAGCGCGCATTGTCAATCTAAACACCCAGCAAATTCCATCTCATGTATCCTATGAGGAAGCACCCCTAACCGAACCCCTCGCCTGCGTGCTTCACGGATTGGAAAAGGCTCATATTAAGCTGGGAGACACAATCGCCATAATCGGCGCGGGACCAGTCGGATTGCTTCATTTAATCACAGCCAAAAAGATGGGTGCAGGTAAAATCATAATCAGTGACATGATTGATGAACGACTACAGCTGGCAAGCAGGCTCGGAGCGGATGAAACAATCGACGCCAAGCAAGAAGATACTGTTGAAAGCACCAAGGAGCTGACGGAAGGTTACGGAGCAGACATCGTAATTGAAGCCATAGGATTACCAGCCACATGGGAACAAGCCCTGAAAATGGTGAGAAAAGGCGGAACAGTCCTAGAATTCGGTGGATGCCCGCCGGGAACCGAAATCAAAGTAGGCACCGAACAACTTCATTACGGCGAAACCACCATACTTGGAACATTTCACGCTACCCCAGCTCACTTCAAAAAAGCCCTAAACCTCATAGCATCTGGAAACCTAAACGTCAAGCCATTAGTAACCAGAAAAATGAAATTGGACAACATAAGAGAAGCGTTTGAAATACTAACAACTTCGAAAGCCGACATAAAAATCGCAATACTTCCCTAAACTCACGAAGAAAAGAGCTGACTACGAATTAAAAAGCTGAAATAAGGAAAGATAACCCGAAGTAAACGAGGATTCCTCCGAAAACTGCCATAACAATTCTGTATCCTCTGCTGTCTGTTAGGCTTGTTCCCCTCTTCGCAAGATAGGCAGTGGCAATAAGCCACACATAATCCATCCAGACATGTGCTACATACAGGAGAAGAACGCCAGTCCAAGATGCGAAATCCATGGAAAGATAAATGAGTCCCAAACCAGCAGTGAGCCACCAAAGGATGAAGTAAGGATTTAAACCCGTAAAAACTATACCAAGCAACAATGGATTTCTCGATGGAATGCTTTTCCCGCCAAGCATGCTGGATTTCGAAATTAAAAACTGATGAATCTGCAAGACGCCGAAAACGAGAAGAAAGGTTCCTCCAATAACTCCAATAATAGACTTTACGGCTGGTTCGTTTACCAGCGTTGAAAGACCAAGTGCTAATAGTATAACTAAGGTGAATTCAACAATTGAGTGCCCAACCGAGAAGGCTAGTCCACCTTTAGCTCCAGACTTTGTGCCATGAGCAATGTTAACGAAAAACAAGGGACCCGGAGCTAGAGCTCCAGAAGCAGTAACGACAACTATTGTGACAATGAAACCGAATATGTCCATAAGATAAGAAACAAGCCTAAATAATTAAAGCTTAACCAATGCCTGCAGATTTACAGTTCTTGCAGGTTTTCTTCGGAAAGAGATTTAATTCAGAACAGTGCCTTATGGTTTGTTATTGCGAGGAAATGTCATGGTGAAATTCATTTTCATCACAGGCGGCGTGCTTTCTTCTGTTGGCAAAGGTATCTTAACTTCATCGATTGGAAAAATGCTTCAAACCCGAGGTCTCAAAGTTACTGCCATAAAAGTCGACCCCTATGTAAACGCAGACGCAGGCACCATGAATCCCTACATTCACGGAGAAGTCTATGTAACAGAAGACGGAGGCGAAACAGACCTCGACTTAGGCTGGTACGAAAGATTTCTTGACATAAACCTAGAAAAAGAAAATAACATCACAACTGGACAAGTGTTTCAAGCAGTCATCAGCAAAGAGCGTCGAGGCGATTTTCTGGGCAGATGCGTCCAGATTGTTCCTCATATTACAGACGAGATAAAGCATAGAATTCGCTTTGTAGCTGAAAAATCAAGAACTGACATAGTTTTAACCGAATGCGGGGGAACAGTCGGCGACATAGAGGGACTACCTTTCCTTGAAGCGATAAGACAGATGAGGCTTGAAGAGGGCTTCGCGAACACATTGTATGTTCATGTGGCTCTCGTCCCCATATTAGATGTTACAGGAGAAATGAAGACCAAACCTCTTCAACACAGCGTAAATGAGTTGCGCCGCATCGGCATCCAACCAGACATCATAGTTGCGCGTTGTAGACAAATGATAGACTCAGAAGCCTTACGAAAAATAGCGTTGTTTGGAACAATCCCAGAAAAAGCTGTGTTTTGCTCATACAACGTAGAATCCATTTATAGAGTTCCGCTTATTCTAGATGAACAGGGCATGGGCGAACACGTATGTAAACGTTTGAAGTTACCTCAACAAAAACCCGACTGGACAGAGTGGAAACAGTTTGTCAACTCGGTTTCAAATCCAAGATTCGACCTCAAAATAGCTTTAGTAGGCAAGTACGCAGGCCTAGTTGACAGCTACGTAAGCATGAACGAAGCATTACGCCACAGCGGAGCCGCATGTCAAACAAGAGTTCAAATCGACTACATCGAAGCCGAAACTTTTGAGCAAAATCAAGACAAGTTAAAAATTCTCCAAAAATATGATGGTATTTTCATTCCCTACGGTTTCGGCCCAAGAGGCACCGAAGGAAAAATGATGGCAATTCACTTCGCCCGCGAGAAAGACATTCCATTTCTCGGAATATGCTACGGCTTTCAACTGGCAGTTATTGAATTTGCCCGCAACGTATGCGGATTAGAAAACGCTAATAGCACGGAGATAAATCCAGACACGCCTCATCCAGTGATTGACTTGATGCCTGAACAACGCGACGTAGAGAATAAAGGAGCTACCATGCGCTTAGGGGCTCACAAAATTATCTTAAAAAGAGATACCTTAGCCCACCGACTTTATGGGGCAGAAGAAATCTACGAGCGTCACCGCCACAGATGGGAAGTTAACCCTCAACATTGGGATACCCTGAAAAAGCATGGACTAGTCTTCTCAGGCAAAAGCCCAGATGGCAGAAGAATGGAGATTCTTGAACTCCCAGACAGATTCTTCTTCTTAGCCTCCCAATTCCATGGTGAATTCAAAAGTCGCCCAAGCAAGCCAAGCCCGGAATATTATGGCTTTGTTAGGGCATGTCTTGACAGAAAACAGGGCAGGTCAGCGCCAGAATTCAAACTTGAACCCACAGAAGTCCCTTCGTTGCGAAGAAAATAAAGCGTAGTAGCGCCTTTTGCTCTAGTCATTGTTGGTGTAGCCTTAGATGGAAATAGAAAAGGGTTCTGCACTCAAAAAGGGAATCCCCCTTATATTTTTAGGGTTATTTTTGTTTCTTTTATACATACATTTTTTTGTGGGTTTCACAGATATCGTAAACACTTTTTCGCGCGCTGATCCTTTTTACTACGCATTAGCCTTCATTATGTTTCTACTTAGCGCGACTTTTTATCCTCTAACTTGGTGGCGCCTCTTGGACAGCCTTTCCGTAAAGACAAACTTCAGAAAGCCTTTTCTGTTCACATGGGTTGGCACCTTTGTTGACCTTCTGATCCCCGCAGAGTCGATAAGTGGCGAAGTCTCCAGAGCTTACCTAATGTACAGAGACTCTAATGGAGACGCTGGAAAAATTGTCGCTTCGGTTGTTAGTCACAGAATTCTTTCGACGGGCACAACTCTAGTCGGCATGATTGGAGCGTCAACATTCTTCATCTTAAGATATGAGCCCTCTGGACTTGTAATAGGCTTCTTACTCGTCATAGCTGTATTCACAGCTCTCTCACTTTTCCTACTGATATACTTAAGCCTGAAGGAAAAGGCAACAACAAGACTGGCTGATTGGCTGATCAAACTGCTTAAACGCATTTTCAAGACACGATTAAAAGGCATGAGTTTAGATTCCACAGCGAAAAGGGTGTTGAAGGAATTTCATAGAGGAATCGATGTCCTTCGCGAGCGCCCAAGAAAATTGGCTTTACCAATAGCGCTATCTATACTGGGTTGGCTTTTTGAAATTTTAGTGGCCTTTTTTGTGTTTTCTTCGCTCCATGTTAGCGTCCCTTTCAGCGCCATCATAATTGTATACTCGATTAGTGTGGTTGTTCAAACAATCCCCATAGGCATTCCAGGAGACATGGGCCTTGTTGAAATTGTTATGACAAGCCTTTACACGCTTCTCCTTCCAGGTGTTCCGGGCGTTACCCCAACACTTGTTGCTGTGGCGACCATACTGATTCGAGCTTTGACTTTATGGACTAAACTCATTATAAGTGGCTTGATGGTTCAATGGGTTGGAATTAAAATGCTAAAGGAAAGTTCCCACTGAAATTTCGCCGCTGGACAGAATGTTTCTGGCAACTCTGGAATTCTGATGAAGCTCCACATTTTTCAACTTCTCATTCGCAGTTCGTATTCGTTTTTTAAAGGTGGGTTCTTTCTTGCTTCTGTGATGGAGCAGAATTCTTGCCAGAGAGTTTCAATTTGGGGGTCCTTGTCGACCGCTGTATGGATTTCTTGATAGTGCGCCTTGTTTCGAAAGCGGTTTATCTCAAGCCAGTCACCTTTGTGTTGCGCATCTTCGAGGACTTCGTAGCTTAGACAGCCGTGTTCTGCGTACAGATCCGCGGTTTTCCTCATTAGTTCAAGATATCGTTTTCTCATGTTGCCTGGAACTTTGTAACGGTACATTACAATGTACATTTGGCTACCCCAGATTTCACAGTTTATAGCCTATTTTTCTCAGAAACTCCTTTCTAGCTTTCACATCTGTTTCCGTTTCAATTCCTCTACTTTTCATACCATCTATGACGCCTATTATTCCTCTGCCTTGTTCAGTTTCTGCAATGACCACCTCCAGCGGGTTAGCTGTTGCCGCATAGATACCGCAAACCTCAGGCACCTGCTTTATCTTGTCAAGAACGTTTATGGGATAGGCATTTTTCATGAAGATAATGAAAGAATGTCCGCAAGCCAGTTCCAAAGCGTACTTGGCCGCTATGCTTTTCAATTCTTCATCGTTACCTTCGCTTCTCACAAGGCAAGGTCCAGAGCTTTCGCAAAAGCCGATGCCAAACTGAATATTAGGAACAGCATTCTTTAAGGCTTCGTAAAGGTCTTCAACAGTCTTAATGAAATGGGCCATTCCCAAAACAACATTGCACTCCTCAGGCAACTCAATGCGCACCGTTTTAAACTCCACAGGTCTCACCGTTCACAAGTTTAGGCGCTTCTCAAATAAAATTCTTTAAGGCGAAGAAGACAGATGTTAGTCCAACAACTGCAAGAGTAATATAAACATTAAGCCTTTTCGATAGGTCTCTCTATCCAGCATTTTGCGTCGTAGAGCTTTCCTCTTAATCCTCGGTGTCTTCCTCCCTTCCTTATCAACGATGGGGAAGACACTTTCCTTGCTTCGTAGACCAGTCTCTTCCCTATGATACAGTCGCCGGGTTCAACATGAATGGACATTTTACTACGCCTCTTTCACCTTGCATTCAGCAACCAGCTGCTTGACAGCTTCGAAGACGGGTTCAAGCTCCAAGCCGTAATGGTCAGCTATGTCGCTTGGATAAACTGGTCCCTGATGCTGATTCAGATATTCCTCTATTTTCTTCTTGACCTCTGAAATCGAAGCTTCTTTGATGCTGATTATATCCACTTCTCCCAGTAACTTAAGCTCGTCTTCAATAGCTTTTCTTGTGAAGTTAGAGAAGTTGAGGAACATTCCCTCGTCAATCAGCCTCTTGATCTTCATGTATGTCGACTTGGAAACCTTGCTGGCTACCTGATAGGAAACATGTTCTTGAGTTGTCATCCTAGAACTCTCCGTTACAAATAAATAAACTCGTGTAACAGATATTAAGTTTTCCCAATTTCACTTCTTCTACTAAAAGCTAAAGTACGTTGATTTTTGGCGGGCCCGGTGGGACTTGAACCCACGGTCTCCGGCTCCGAAGGCCGGTGCCTTAATCCGGACTAGGCTACGGGCCCTCTTGTTCGAGATAGACTAGGGATAAAGAAATATAGGGTTTGCTCAGAAAATCCTTTAATAAACCAGATGTTATTCTAAAATTGCAGATGGGGCCGGTGGCTCAGCTTGGCTAGAGCGTTCGGCTGATAACCGAAAGGTCGAGAGTTCAAATCTCTCCCGGCCCACCACAAATTTTAGGTAACATAGGTATAGGTAGCCGTCCCTAGTTAATGAAGATGCTTAAAAGAGAAATTTACAATATTATGAATGTGAAAACATGAAAATGAGATGTGAGTGGGCAGAGGCAGATCTGCTTCTTATTGACTATCATGACAATGAATGGGGCGTTCCTGAGCATGATGATAGAAAATTATTTGAATTACTTATCTTAGAGGGCGCGCAAGCAGGTTTAAGTTGGTTGACCATCCTCAGAAAACGCGACAATTACAGAAAGGCATTGGATAATTTTGATGCCGGAATGATAGCGAAGTATGATGAAAGAAAGGTTGAAGAGCTTCTTTCAAACAAGGGAATTGTACGCAACAAACTTAAAATTGCAGCCACTATTCAAAACGCCAAGGCATTCTTAGTTATTCAGAAAGAATTCGGCAGTTTTGATGCCTATATCTGGCAGTTTGTAGGCGGCAAACCGAAGAAAAATGCATGGAAGGCATTGAAAGAAGTTCCTTCCAAGACGGTAGAATCAGATGCCATGAGTAAGGATTTAATCAAGAGAGGATTTAAATTCGTTGGCTCAACAATCTGTTACGCCTTTATGCAGGCGACCGGAATGGCGAATGATCATACTGTATATTGTTTTCGATATAACGAGGTATGTAAAAGGAAATAACCTTCAGCTACAAACTTGAAACGGGTCTCTCCAGACCCGCCAAAATGAATAGTTTTCCGCTATGCTGTTACTATACAACAAGCTTGAGGCATACGTTTTCCAGTTAAGTTGTTTTTATGGCTTCTAAGATTTTTGATGGGTTAACTCGGAGGTCTTTAAGCGCTAGTTCGTCGGGTCTAAAGCCCATGGCTAGTCCTAGCAGTTGTGGAAAGTGGAGCACAGGTAGCTCGAATTTTTCGTTGAAGAATCTCTCTATCCTTGCCTGCTGCATGTCATACATCAAGTGGCAAGAGGGACAAACTGTGATCAGAGCTTGGGCTCCAGCCATCTTTACATGTTGCAGCTTCTCTCGGGTGAGTTGCATGGCAACCTTGTCATCTATTGCGATAATTGTGTAGCCGCAACATTCAGGTTCATCCATGTAGTCTAAGCAGTCGGCGCCGGTTAACTCAATTAACCCCTTTAGAACTGCAGGGTCTTCTGGGTCATCCCAACCTGTAACCGTTGTGGGTCGGAGAAGATGGCATCCACAGTGCTCAGCAACTTTAAGTCCTGCAAGCGGTTTTTTAATTGATTCTTTGATTTTGTCAAAGCCAAGGTCTTCCTTGAAGGCGTGAATGAAATGTTTGGTTTCTACGGTTCCTTTGAATTCCATGTCAACTTCTTTCAAGTACTCGTTGATTCTATTTCTGAGTTCCTTGTCTTCTTTCAACACTTTGTTTACTTTCCGCAGGGTTACAGCACAACCAGTGCAAAGCGTAATAATATCCAGTTCCTGCTGTTCTGCTAAGCAGAGGTTGCGAGCAGCTAAAGCAATCATCATTTCGTGGCTGGCTGGATCAACTGGAAGACCACAGCAATTAAAATCAGACATTTCAACCAGCTCGATGCCCAATTTTGCGAAAACTTTCCTAGCGGAAATTTCATAGCTTAAAACTCTGTAGGGGATGGTGCAGCCTAAAAAGAACATATAGCGCAGGTCCGACATCATTGTGCCTCCTTGGATTTTATCAGTTTTGATCCACCGGCCAGTTCGAGCAGTCTGTCAACCCTGTCTAGGCTGGCTTTTGGTAGCGGCGGCAACCCGACGGTTTCTCTCTTCTTTTGTCGCAGCTCTGGAATTTTGTAGGCATAGCCAGTTTCATAGATGTTCGAAGCAAGCTCGATGAAGATTCTGGGAGTCTGTCCCTCTTTAACTGCAAGATTTCTTAGAACTCTTAGGACGCTGGCAACTTTCACGTCCTGTGGGCAGCGGTCTGTGCACGTGAAACAGGCGGTGCAAAGCCAGAGCGTGGGACTTGGAAGAATTTTTTGGCGAATTCCCAACTGAGCCAACCGTAGAATTGTTCGGGGTCGATAAGAGTCGCTGAACCTGGCGGTGGGACAGCTTGATGTGCAGGATCCGCATTGAAAACAGATTTTAAGGGTTTCTCCGTCATGTTCTTTCATAACTTCATACTTGAAGGATGGATCCATCTTTAATGGTTCAACATTCTTCTTTGGGGCTTCGGTTTTTTGAGCCATCGCTTATTCCCCTTAATAGAGAGTGTGAATGCGTGAAGTTTGTTATAAATCTTATTTTTATCAAAGTTTCTCTCACGCGTGCATAACTGATTTTGCTTTCTATCTTATCCACTTTCGCGAGATGAAGCTCAAGTTCTTTCGACTCTATTCCAAATGCTCAGCTTAGAAGCTCTGAGCAGTGTAGAACGGATATGTTAGATTCTTCTTTGAACCTAGTCTCATCTGTAGCTGTCCGTGTGCGATGCTTTGCTTTATGATATCTTGCTGATGATCTTATCGGTCTTAACCTTATGGGCTTCCAGCGCCAGCTCTTTTGGATCTATCCCCAGTGCTAGGCTTAGAAGCTCTGAGTAATGGAACACTGGCATGTCGAAAGTTTCGTTCAACTTTGACTTTATCTGTAGTTGTCCCAGATCAAGTGCAACGAAGCAGAACGGACAGAGTGTTGCAATGCAGTCGGCGCCTGCCTTGGTCGTGTTCGCAAGTTTTTCTCTGGCGAGGTCAAGGGCAAGGTCGTCAGAAAAACCCCTTAAGAGTCCACCACAACACTTTAACTTGTTTCGATATTCGACACTTTTCGCACCTAATGTCTCGATTAAATTTTCGAGAATACTTGGGCGTTCTGGGTCGTCGAATTTCAGAAGCTCGCTAGGTCTGAGCACGTGGCAACCATAGAACGCTGCTACTTTTAGGTTGCTTAAGGGTTTGGAGACCCTTTGTTTGAGACGCTCCAGTCCCACATCGTCCACCAAGACTTGAAGGAGGTGTTTCACCTCTTTGCTGCCTAAAAATTCTTTCCCAGCTTCGGACAGAATTCTGTTTATCTTTGCTTTCAGTTGTTCATCAGCCTTTAGCGTGGCATTTGCTATGGAAAGAGATTCAAAACATCCGGAACATAATGTAATCAGGTTTAGGTCGGCTTCTTCAGCGAGGCAAATGTTGTATGCAGCTACAGCTAGGCTGGTTTCCAAATCTATAGACTGCACTGGTGGAGGGGCACAGCACGTCATGTTGGCTAGATCAACAAGCTCGATTCCAAGCTTGGCTAAGGCTTTTCTTGACGACAACTCGTAGTTTGATTGACGAGCGGGTATTGTGCAGCCTAAGAATAGAGCGTAACTTGTCATGAAACTCCCTCCTTCTTCTGTTGCAGCTTATCAAATCCGGTAGCAGAAAGAATTTTTCTTAGCGCATCCACGCCTGTTGGTTGAAGAGGCGGTAAGCCGATGGTAGGTCTTTTGTTTTCTACGAATCTGGAAACTTTGACTATGCGACCGTCATTTAAGAGGGCGGATGCGAACTCTGAATAAATGTTTGGAATGTAGCCCTCCTTTAAAGCGATATTTCTCAGCGCGTAGATCACGTCAGCTATTTCAACCTTTTGGGGACATCTTTCCTGGCAGTTATAACATGAGCAGCATAGCCATATGGCGTCGCCTGAAATCACTTCATCCTTTTCTCCTAAGAGCGATAGTTTGATGATTTCTCTGGGATTAAAACGTGGGGTGATTTTGGCCACTGGACAGCTACTGGCGCAGGTTCCACACTGGTAGCATAGAGTCATGGTTTTGCCGCCTAAACGACCCTTAACTACATCAGAGAACGTTAGGCTAGTTGCTTTTTCCTCTATTACGTGCTCCATTCTAATTCACCTCACTCTGTTAAGAACCTCCCATTAATTGCAGTGAACCCAACTTTTCTAATCTCTCAGTCATCGTTTGCGCAGCTTCGGCAAACTTGTTTCCTTCGATAAATACCATGTTGAACATCTTCAACCTCTCTGGATCTATACCGTATTCTTTCAGCAGTATTCTGGCAAGTTCCACCTTCTTTTCAGCTTTCTGGCTGCCGACTTCGTAGTGGCAACCGTCACTTTTGCATCCCACAACCATCACTCCTTGGGCACCCGCTTTGAAGGCCTCTAGAAATTGATGAACCTGCAAGATACCCGTGCAAGGAACCTTCATGACCCTCACGTTGGCGGGATACTGCATCATAGCCATACCAGAAGAATCTACAGCGGTGTGACCACATTCTGAACAGCAGATGACTAGAACCAAAGGCTTCGATGTTCCGTTAACGGACATAAGCGCCTTCATCTGAGCCAGCATCTGGTTGGGCCTCGAATGCCTAAGTTCGATAGCGTTGAGCGGACAAGTTCCCACGCAGATGCCACATCCTTCGCACAGAAGGTCGGATATCCGAGCAACAAGGTGGTCTTCAGATGTTGGCTCCAAACTTATCGCGCCGTAAGGGCAAGTGACGGGGCAGAACTCACAGTCACCGCAATAATCTTCGTGGACTACGGCGGTTCGCTGATCCTTAATTATCTTGCCGGTGATTAAGAACTTCGCCGCCTTTATAGCCACAGAGTGAGCATGTAGGGAAGCTGTCGGTGCGTCCTTTGGAAAGGTTGCGCCTCCGCAGAGGTATATCCCTCTCAGCTTGGTCTCTGTCGGTCTCAGTTTAGCATTGTACTCCTTGAAGAAGCCGTCTTTATCTAACTCGATGCCCAGAATCTCGGCAAGCTCCTTGGTGCCTTCAGCTGGAACCATGGCTGGAGCGAGCACAACTAGGTCAGCGTCTATTTCTAGGAATTTTTTCGCAAGGGCGTCTTCAACGTCGACAATTAACCTGTTGGTCTCTGGGTCTCGTAAAATTTCGGTGGGTCTACCCTTGACGAACTTGATCCCCATCTCTCTGGCTCGTTCGTAGTAATCCTCGTGTTCCCTTCCAGGGGTTCTTATGTCTATATAGCAAATAGTAACGTCTGTACCGGGATACGCTGATTTGATCAAAGCCGCATGCTTTAGGGAGATCATGCAGCAGATACTTGAACAGTAGGGATTGTAGCGCCTATCTCTAGAACCAACACATTGCACAAAAACAACTTTTTTGGCAGGCTTGCGGTCAGAAGGCCTAACAATCACGCCGCCTGTGGGGCCGAACCCGTCAATCATCCTAGCGAGCTCAAGATTCGTTACGACATCTGGATAGTCGCCGTAGTGATACTCCTTTATGATGCTGGAATCGAACTCTCGGAAACCTGTGGCAACTATTATGCCGCCTACGTTCATGGTTGACCGCTCACTTTTCTGGTCCAATTCAATTGCTGCAGTGGGGCAAACTTCAACGCATTTAGCACAGTCGTGGAATTTGCAGACGCTTTCGTCGATGATGTAGACGGGCGGGTGAACGTTCGGAATGTTCATGTAAATGGCTTTGCGGGTTTTCAGCTTCGCATTGTATTCATCTGGCACTTCCACAGGACAAACGGTGGTGCACAAGTCGCAGCGAACACATTTCAGCTCGTTAACGTATCTTGGTTTCTTCTCTATTGTAACCTTGTAGTTTCCGGGAACTCCTTCAACGCCTACAACTTTGGAATTGGCCAGTATATTTAGATTGGGAATCGCGCTGAACCCGGAACGGTACACGCACTTCTTGGAGGTGTGAGTAATGGTTTTCACATCTGAGGCTGGAGACTGTATGCAGATGGCGCAATCATCCGTTGGAAAGAACCGACCCGCACGAGCAGCTAAGCCCCCGAGAAACGGCGCCTTTTCAACTAGATGCACTTCGAATCCTAAATCCGCCAAATCTATGGCCGTCTGCATTCCGGCTATGCCTCCACCTATGACTAAGACAGATTTGAGCGCTGGGAACTCAAGTTTCTCTATGGGTTCGAGAAGCTTGGCCCGTTCGATGGCGGCCAGAAGCATGGCTTTTGCTTTTTCAGTGGCTTCCGAGGGTGTTCCTCGATGAGGCCATGCGCAGTGGTCTTTGAGGTCGATGACTTCCACCAGATAGGGATTGAGTCCTGCCTTTTCAACTGCTTGAACGATGTTGACTTCGCTGAGCTTCGGGAGGCTCTCCGCAACGACTACTCTGTTTATTTTTCCACCTTTAATAGCGTCAACGATGAATTGTAATCCTTCGCCGCGCCAAAACTCACTGCTTCTTCCAATCATAGCCACGCCTGAAACACTTTTCACATAGTCGGTTAGAGCGTTGAAGTCCAGGATTTCAGAGAGCTGTTTTCCGCAGTCAGAAAGGAATACTCCAACTTTAACGTCGTCCATTTTGATCCCTTCACCTTCTTATCGTTTTCAAGAGCCGTTTTTTGTTATTGTAAATCTTAACTTCCAAGGGCATCTCACCAATGGCAAAGTGAGTGGCGCAAGCAAAGCATGGGTCGTAAGCTCTGAAGGCCATCTCCACCATGTTCAGCAGCCCATCATTGACTTTGCCGTTGCGTATAAGACCCATCGCGGCGTTTTTTATGGACATGCAGATGCCGGGTGTATTATGGGTTGTGGCCACTACCAAGTTGACTTTTTTGGCTAAGGCTTTTTCATCCAGATGATAGTGGTGAATTAACGTGCCTCTAGCAGCCTCGACGATTCCAACTCCTTCACCGGGCTTTCCGGGTTTGTTCTTGATATCTTTGCTTGTTATTTCCTTATCTGTGACCAATTCCAAGGATCGTTCGGTTGCGTACATAAGCTCTATCAACCTCGCCCAGTGGAAAGCCAAGGTGGCGTGAACGGGTTTTCCACCCAGAGTCTTGTACATTCTCTCGTACTCTTCCTGAGCCATGGGTGTTGTCATGCCTTCTGCGACGTTCAGTCTTCCAAGGGGACCGACTCTGTAGATGCCGCTGTCGGGTCCTGCCACTAAGCCTTTCCAGCCAATCTTTTTGAGGTAAGGCATTTTGACGTAGGTCCATGGTTCAACATGTTCTTCGATGATGTCTAAGTATTCTGAAGGAGCAAACTTCACGAACTCCTTCCCTTCAGGATCAACTACTCGCACATCGCCGTCGTAGAAGTTCACTCTGTTGTTTTTGTCAACTGTCCCCATGTAATAGGTCTTTAAAGTGTAAGGTTCACTCTTGATCAGATTCACGTAGTCAACGTTTTTCAGCACGACATCGTTGAAGAGTTTCAGAGAAAACTTCGCGAACTCGACGCAGCTTCTAGCCATCTTTTCGATTTCCTGCCTTTCCTCCTCAGACAAAGCCTTCGCCATTCCGCCCGGCAAAGCGCTAACTGGATGCGTTGGTCTGCCACCGAGTATGCCTGTCATCTTCTGCCCATAGGCCCTGTGCTTAATCACCTCTTTAGCGATGTCCAAGCCGACCTTCTCTATCACTCCAAGAATGTTTCTCTTCGCGGGTGGAGCGTCAGGTCCTACTACGAAGTCGGGACCTCCCAAGAAGTAGAAGTGAAGTATGTGATCGTAGATGAAATAGGCACAGTATTCGAGTTCTCTCAATTTCTTAGCCGTCTCCGGTGGTTCCACATTGAACGCCGCGTCCAATGCCTTTGCACTCGCCATGTGATGCGCAACCGGACAGACACCGCATATGCGGGTAGTTATTATGGGCAAGTCTTCGGCTCTTCTGCCCTCACAGAACTTTTCGAAACCTCTCAGCTCTGGAACTTGCAAGTAAGCGTTTTCCACGTTTCCCTCGTCGTTTAGGAATATGACGATTTTTCCATGGCCTTCCAGCCTAGTGACAGGATATATAACTATTTCATTCATTTCATCACCTTCCTCCTCAAGATAGATCTAGCCAAGGAGTATTTGTAGAAAGTTCCAATAGGGTCCACGACCTGATTAATGACATCAGGATTGACAGCGATGGATGCAAGCGCGCTGACGGCGGCGGCACCTTGGTCGGTCACGAGCGGACCTGGACCATCGCAACCAGTGCAAGGCATGTTCACGTTTGGACATTGTGCGCCGCAGCCTGCTCGTGTGGCGGGACCCATGCATATGACTCCTTGATCCCAGAAACACGTTTTCAAGTCGTCTTCGATTTCATAGATTCTCTTTATTTCAGAGAGCTGTTTGTTTTTTTTCTCTCTTGGACACTCGTCGCAGATGGATTTGTTGGGCATTAGAACAGATCCTTTTGGGGGAAGCTCGTTCTTGAATATGGCTTCAACAGCTTGAAGTATAAGGGGAATCGGCGGTGGGCAACCTGACAGAAAATAGTCCACGTCTACGGTCTGAGCTAGGGTTTTCACGGTGTCGTAGAATTCAGGTAGTTTCAGCTCTCCTTCTTTAACCTTAACGGAAGTTTTCGGTGTCACTGAATCAGGATTTTTCGTGGAAGCCGTCTCAAGATACGCTCGTTTAAAAATTGTTTCTTTGTTCCAAAGGTTTGCAAGGCTTATGACGCATCCGTCACAGGCACAGGAGCCAAAGGCTACCAAGACTTTCGCTTTTTTCCTCAGAAGCTTAGCCATGTGTTCCTGTTCGTCGGTTCTGATTGCACCGTTGAAAAAGCAAACATCTATGTGTTTGTCTGGCATATCCTCTACGTCTTTATATTTGATGTCTATGGCGACTGGCCAAAAGACGATGTCCGCCTTAGCAACAACATCCAAGATTTTCTCGTTTATATCTAGAACCGCGATTTCGCAGCCTCCACAGCTGGCAGCCCAATAAAAGGCAAATTTCAGTTTTTCCATGCAACCACCTATATGGAGACATTATACCAGAGTCTGATAGAGAATGAGCTTCTCCAATTTAAGTTTAGCTATTTGAGGGCGATAGATGCCTTTTTTATGTTTTTCACTGTAAATAATGTACAAAACAAGGACATCATCCGATTTTACCTCTTATTCAGCTGGAATCTCACAAAACTGGATTATTCCAATTCTGAATCAGAGGACGTGAGATCGTAAACTCGTGCCAAGCCGTCTAGAACGAAATTCTCTTATCACTGAAAGAAGAGAGTAAAGTCAATGATCGCTTTCAAAAAACGAGACGAAGACGAAATGGAGCATGATCTGCAAGAATGGCTTTCTGGAGCTCACAGAGTGGTTATCGCAGGTATTGGAAACCCTCTTCGAAGAGACGATTTCGTTGGCGTCAAGATAGTTAGAGACTTGCAAGACACTGTTTCATCATCAGTCTACCTGATAGAGTGCGAGACGGTTCCCGAGAATTTCATAGAGCCAATAATCAAGTTTAACCCCAGCCACGTACTGATCATCGATGCAGCTTTGCTCAATTTGAAATCTGGCTCAACAAAACTTCTTAGTTCTAAACAACTGATGGAACGACAGGCAGTGTCAACCCATGCTCTCCCCCTTCGAATCTTCTGTGAGTATTTGGCAAGAGAAACAAAAGCCAAGATTGCACTGCTATTAATTCAGCCAGGGGATACGAGGTTCGGTGAAGGTCTGACAAGAGAAGTGCAAAATACCTCAGATTGCATAGTTAAGTTGCTGTCGAGATTCCTCCGCATGTGACTTATGGAACCTCCAGATCCATCAGCATATGCTCGCATTTTGCTGAAATGCACGTGTGATGTGTCCAGCTCTTTGGGTCATTTCACATTTATTGCATAACAGGAATTGGGCATTTCACACGTCTGAAGTTCATTCTGTCTGTTTGAAATCAAATATATATTTGCTTTAACATGTATTAATAGAGTGGAATCAGCTAATATGTAGTAGAGGGAATATTATGGAACGCAAGGTTATGTCGTTAGGTAGGTCCTCTCTAGTAATTTCTCTTCCGAAACATTGGGTTAGATTAAACGAGATAAAAAAAGGTGACGTCGTTTCTCTCGCTGTTCAGCGTGATCGTTCTCTAGTGGTTTTTCCAAGTGCTGAAATGAAAAAGGAGTCCAAAGAAATAACCCTTTATGCTGATCCAAAGGAGAAGGGAATTCTAATTGTTCGAAGGATAATTGGCTGTTATTTGAATGGCTACTCTGACATTAAAATCATGTCAGAAAAGATATTTTCTGTTGCACAAAGAAAAGCGATTCGAAACATTGTCAGGATGCTTTATATGAGAATAATGGAGTCCAACGCTAAAAGTATGCATATTCAAACTTTGATAGATGAATCAAAGGCTTCACCTAAGGTGGCAATCCATAGGATGCATCTACTCGCACATTCCATGTGTCGGGACGCACTGAATTCCCTAATAAACCAAGATATAATGCTTGCAAAGGCTGTGTTCTCTCTTGACGATGACGTCGATCACTTTTCCTTTTTTCTTCTCCGACTACTGCGTAATGCCACCCAAGATTCGATCTTAGCAAATCAACTTGATATCACGCCTCTAGATTGCATGGACTACCAAACTCTCGTGTATAGAGTCGAGCATACCGCAGACCATTCTGCCAACATAGCGAAGCACATAATAATGTTAGATGGAAGCCGACAAAAGATACCCGATCATCTATTAGCTCTTATGTTCACTGCAGGCACAGAAGCTCTTAAACTATATGACAGAGCAGTTGATGCCTTCTCCTCAAAGGAGGTTGCCAGCGCCGTGGAAATATTGGAACAACAAAAAAAGATTGAGAAGCTAGATCGAGAGATAGCCTCAAAGACATTTATGAGTAAACAAAAGAACCCTCTGATGATCTGTGCAATTTGTTCTATCCGTGGTAGCATAAAGAGAATTGCCGAGTGTGCAGCGGACATAGCTGAGATAGCCATAAACCGCGCTTATAGAATGGCTACTTAGAATCCCTCTTAGCAGATGGATAACTCAGGGTTAATGTTAGTTTAGCTGGAGAGATTTTTTTCTGAAGCAGTTTCCTCGCAAGCTGTAAAGCCAGACTGTAGTTATATATTTCTCTTCCGTTAGCTCGCGATTCTCTCAAAATCTCTTTCTCCAACTTATGCTTCAAGTCACCTACTGTTAGCGCTCCGATTCCAAAGATTCCAGGTGCTACTTCCTTCATGTCATCTTTCAGTTTTATTCCCTCTATTCCGAAGGGTGGGATCGCGTTTATGTCAATCAGAACTTTCATGAGTTTAAGCTCCTTGAACAAATCTTTTTCAATAACACGGATACCTCTTGCCCCAGCGCAAAATATTACATCAGCTTTCTTTAGGATCTCAAGCTTTTCGGCTCGTGTAGGCGCGAAAACACCTTTTACTTTTACTCCATATCTATCAGCGAGAAGCCGTGCAATGTTTTCAGCGTATTCTTTTCCATCTACACGCTTCGGGTTGAGGCTGGCAATCATCACATTGCACCCAAGCTTAGCTAAGAGAACCGTTGCTATTTGTCCAACAGCCCCTGTGCCTAGAACCGCGCAGGTTTTGTCTTTAAAGTCGCCAAGCTTATGAGATAAAAGAGCATCTTCAACTTTCGCAACCATAGCAGCCGCTGTTGTGTAAGCACCGGCCGGATCAATTATTATACTCGTCTTGAAAGGTGGAAACATCGCGTCTCTTACAACCTCAAAAACTTCCTCAGCTTTTTCGACGTTTTTTCCACCAATAAAAAAGCACGTATGCTTAACTGCCTTTGGCCCCCTAGAAAATATGGCATCCTCAACAATTTTCTTACCGTCCTCTGGGGTCACATCCGCATAAGGTATGACAGCATTATATCCAGCATCGTATGCCATGCAGATGTCAAAAGGACTAGCTTTCCTGTCGGTGTCTAAGTAAAATAGAAGATGTGGGGCGTCGTTTGAAGCCTTTCTAATGACTGGTTTCACCTGAATTTGCATTGATTCCAACAAATTCGCTAGTTCATCGGAGCGCGGAGCCTCAACATGGGCTGAAACTATCTTCTTTGAAAGTTTAAGGACTTCAACTCGGATATCTAAGGATTCCAAAAGCTTTTTAATTCCGTCTACATGCTCTGGACTGCCTATATGAAGACAAGTAATCTCTTCTTCAGCATCAAGCTCTCTAGCATGATCCAGAATACCCATAACAATCCAGCTTTCCCTCACAGGAAAACTTACTTCCCGCTCTTGCTCCTCAAGCTCAAGTTGCAAACATTGACCATAAGCAACTAGGTATTCCTCCTCCTGAGAATCTTTTTCGCCCTTTTTCTTAGAAAACTTAGTTAAAGCTTTTAGTACATTGTCTCTTAACTCTCTCTTCTTGCCCAAGCTTGCAGCAAGGTACATCTTGGCATTTCCATCAATATCGACGGGAAAGAAGGGAACGTTGTCTTTTCGAAACAGTTGGGTTAAAACGTTGTCTTCGTAAAACTCCTTTTGCGAGCGCATGCCCAGCTCTTCAGTTGCAAAGTCGGGATTAACTTTCTTAGTTAGATTCCCTAAGAACTTGTGGAGGGCTATGGAAGGTCTAAAGAGGGAACGAAGCATCTCAGAATGTGCGGTGGCGGGAGGTTCAGTTATCCAAAATGGTTCATTATACTCTTTCTCAACGATTAAAACAACTAATTTCTTATCTTCTAAGGGTGTGATTTCAAGCACTTTCAACTTTAACCACCATGTTTTATAGTAAAACGCGAAATATATATACCTAGTCGAAATACCTTATATACAGATAAGTAACGTATATACAAAATTTCAACTGTGAACCTCCACCAGAAGGGAAAGTTTAAGATTCTGTGAGTTCCACTGCCCCAAGCAAGTTTTCATTTCTTAAGTAATTTCCGATAAAATTCTTCATCTAAAGTTGGAGGAAGCATCAGTTTAGTTTTGATTTTAGGTTTCCCATCTTTAGAATGGGGTTTCCTCACCAAGGTGTCACTGTATTTTTCAATTTCCCTGGCCTCTTCGGCTAACCTAGCAGCTACCTGAGCTATTTCATGTGCACAAGCTACAAGTGGAATGTATTTATCACGTTCTTTCTCTATGAAACATGCTTGGACATTAATCTCGGCAATTTTCTCAGCCAATTCATAAGCAGCTATCGCTTTGGCGTTTGCATAGGGGTTTTCAAAATCAGAGTTGTCTCGAATGCTGTTTACATCAATTATTAATTTAGGTAAAACTGGACGCAATCCCATTTTGATTGCATGTATCAATTTATCAATTTCTCGATGAATTATTCTATAAACGCCAGTAATTGCAAGCACCTTAATGATGTTTGAATTAAAAATCGCCATCTCTACCGGGTCAAGAAATTCCCTTCGCGCTCCAATGAGGGGATCACCCGTGATTATTATATAGCCTAAACCTTGCTTTTCAAGTTCAACCTTAATACGCTTCCCAGGAGCATCCGAAATAACCACACTAGGCACGCCACTGTTCGATAATTTCTCTCTAACCTTTGCTGGCCCCGATATTGATGGATTAGGAGATACAGAAACTAAGAGATTTGGGTCAAATTCAAAAAGTTTTGGCAGAGCCTCTTCAACGTCTTCGACACCCATCTTTGAACCCGTCGTCACGGTTCGGATTTTAATATCTCGACGGTCAGCCAGTTCATCTAGGAGAAGTTCAAACAGAGGGGATACTCCAATGTTACCGCATTTAAAAACTCCGACCTTTACTTTCTCCACGAGAGGCCACCTAATCCTTCGGTCGTAGGATGTTCGAAATCACTTATCATGTAGGTTACTACAGTGCTTATATAACTTAGCTAAACTTTACTGCTAAATGCCTAATGCACTCTTAAAGGATATGTCAGACAAAAAATATAGCGTTTCGCTGTTTGATTGCTCGCACAATTTCCTAGTTTGCGATATACTTATACGAAACACAACTGTCAATTTGCAGTTTCTAGGAGCAAACTAACCATTGCGGGTTGAGATCAAAGTTAGCGGCATTGTTCAAGGTGTTGGTTTTCGTCCCTTCGTTTATCGGATTGCAGTAAAAAACGGGCTCGTAGGTTATGTGCGAAACCGAGGAGATGCCAATGTTGAAATCGTTGTTGAAGGAAAGCAAAATGATGTCAGAAGCTTTCTTGAAGACTTGGTGGAAAAGAAACCGCCTCTCGCTCGCATCCATAATATAACTACAGAGTACATAGAAGACAAAAGCGAATTTGAAAAGTTCAAAATTTTGAAAAGCTCCAAAGAGGTTGAACTTTCTGGTTCTGTTATTCCGCCTGACATTGCTATCTGCGACGAATGCCTAGACGAACTGAGAAATCCAAATGACCACCGTTATAACTACTTTTTCATCACATGCACAAATTGTGGTCCTCGTTACACTATTATTGAGCGGTTGCCCTACGACCGACAAAACACAACGATGCAAGAGTTCATTATGTGCGACTTTTGCCAAAGAGAATACAAGGCGCCCATCAATCGTCGTTTCCACGCTCAAACTGTAGCCTGCCCCAAGTGTGGTCCTCAAGCCTACTTAACAACCAATGACGGGCAACAAGTCGACAGTAAAGACCCAATTCGCGAAGTAGGCAAACTGCTGGAAGAAGGCTACATAGTGGCAATAAAGGGCTATGGAGGCTTCCATGTAGCTACCGCAACCACAAAATCAGAACCAGTTGCCAAGCTTAGAACGGTTAAGCATCGAGCCCAGAAACCCTTCGCCATCATGGCTCGAAACCTCGAAGCAGCGCGATCATTTGCCGAAGTAAACACGAAAGAAGCGGAATTGCTCACTTCACATATTCGACCAATCGTTCTGCTGAAGAAAAGTGCTGATTATTATCTTTCAGATGTGATTGCACCTGGTTTACATAACATTGGAGTTATGTTACCGTACACGGGTTTACATTACATGCTTTTTGATGAGGTGCAGGAACCCGCCTTTGTTATGACTAGCGCTAATCCACCTAACGATCCTATAGTCACAGAAAACAAGGAGGCAATTACAAAACTCGGGAATCTGGTAGATTACTTCCTCTTTCACAATCGGCTTATCGCCCAAAGATGTGACGACTCGGTCATGTGTGTTCATGGCGAAAAAATCAGTTTAATCCGTAGGTCACGGGGATACGCACCAGAGCCCATCCGGCTGAAAAAGCCAGTGAAAATCACAGCTTTAGGCTTGGGGGCCGAGCTTAACGCAAGCTCATGCGTCTTGTCTAAGGATAAAGCGTTCATCTCACAGCATATAGGCGACGTGGAAAACCTCGAAACACTTCAATTCCTGAAAAAAGCCGCAAAACATCTCTTGCGACTTACAAACTGCAAAATCGAGGCCATAGCATGCGATCTTCATCCGAAATTCACCTCAACCATGCTTGCGCAAGAATTAGGAGAAGAACTCAGTCTTCCAATAATTCAAGTTCAACATCACTATGCTCATGCAGCTGCGCTTATGGCAGAGCACAACTTAGATGAAATAGTCTGTATAGTCTGCGATGGCTACGGCTATGGTTTGGACGATTCAGCGTGGGGTGGAGAAATCTTTCATTGCACACGAAAAAGTGGGTTTCAACGTTTGGGTCACCTTCAAGAGCA
>JAUWZP010000060.1 GCA_030615265.1 Candidatus Bathyarchaeota archaeon | reverse complement strand
CATTGATGTGGAAGTGGCGGAAAAAGGGCAATTAGTGATTCAAACAAGAAATGCGGCAGTACATTATTTTGGGGCAAGTATACGTGTGCGGGTTTTACGTGTCATCTCAGACCCTATGATCGCCTATCTCTTGTTCACTCTTGGGGTTTATGGTGTCATTTTTGGCTTCTTCACCGCTGGATATGAAGGAGAAATCATAGGAGGTATCCTTTTATTCTTGGGTTTAATTGGGCTGGGGTTCCATGTTGATTTCTTATCTGTTGTACTCATTACTTTGGGCGGAGTTTTAGTATTCGTGGAGATGCGAGAATCAGGACTCCAGTTTTTTGGTCCAGCTGGAGTATTTTGTTTATTAGTAGGAACGTTGCTTCTGCTTCGATTTGATCCTACACGATGGTTGATTTCTCCAGAATGGTATCAGTTTTTCATGGTTGTGGTGATAGCTTTTGTAGGAATTTTGACAGGTTTCTCGGCGTTGGTTCTTTATAAGATAGTTAAGGCTAAGAAAAAGCGGCTTACTGTGCTTGAACTTATTGGCGGAGTTGGTCGAACGTTAGATGAGATTGGCCCGGAGAAAGCGGGTTTTATTCGGTTTCGTGGTGAGTATTGGAAGGCACGTTCAGACACGATCATAAAGTCTAATCGTAGGGTAAAGATTTTGGCAAAGGAAGGGCCAACACTCATTGTTGAGCCAGTGAAAGAAGAAGCTGTAATTAGTAAACCTGAGAAAAGTAAACAATCTCAGAAATAGTTAAGCGTACGCGCGATACTATGTGTTTACTTCTTCTCTACGGGTAGTATGTATGTTTTGGTTCTTTGTTTTTAGGTAAGAGTGAGGTTTCAGATTTGTAGCTGGGCTCTATTCTTGGAAATGGCAAGGAATAGTAAGAATATCCCGACCGAAATTAAAGGTGTTAGGAATAAACCCCGAAACTTTGATAAATAACCACCTTTCAACGGAACTTAGCTCGCTTCTCCTATTCAACCAAGATCGGTTGCAATATTAGTTTCAAGCTCTATTTTAATAGTTGGATGAACTGAGAAAGTTGTCAGAAGCAAAATTAAAGGGAAGGTTAGAGTGATGTCTAAGTATGAAGTTGAGCTTATCTCCATAGAAGATAGAGACAAGTTGGTGGGGAGATATGGAAATCGTTTCCTTTACGAGGAAAGAGCTGACATTTACGGATGTTGCATCAAGCTCTTGACGGATATCAAATACGTGAAGGAACGTTGGGAGGAAAACTTTTACTCCATGTCTGCTCACGTTCGATCCCACGGAAGACTTGTCGTCACCGAAGAAAAAGGTGAAAAGCTTAAGGTTATGTACGATCAACTTTCAAAAACAGCGCTTTTAGTAAACGTTGACTATTATGGCTGGATAAAATCCATCGCGTTAAGCGTCGCCAGCGACATATTGGAAGATAATCATGCTATTAATTCTGTTCACGGTGCATGTATAGACATTGAAGGTCGAGGTATATGTCTGATTGCGCCTCCTGGCACGGGTAAAACGACGCATACCTACGGGCTTCTCAGGTTGAAGGGTGTTCGCGTCGTGTCCGACGATTGGTTTTTCGTTCGCTTCTTAGCCGAGGAAAATGTTGCTTTCAGTTCTGAAAAAAATTTCTACATTCAAGCAGACATAGCGGAAACTTGGGGAGAATATAAGAAACTTGTCGAGAAAGCTGAATTCGACGCGAAGGGTAGGGCCGTAGTGAACGTTAGGTGGATTGTTGGAAAGGGCAAGATACTACCCATGACCACACTGAGAACCGCCATTTTACTAAGGCGTAATCCAGAAGACGATATTATTGTTAAAAAATTAACGTCCAACGAAGCGGTTCAGTATATGGAAACCGTGAAATTTAGCAATCCTCATTTATTAGTGAAAGATGAGCGAAAGAACAATCTGCGCAGACTATTTTTCAGAGAGTTCTTCAGCCGCCTTGAAACCTATCTTGTAAACATCACGTTACCAGTCATCGAAACTCACAGAGTGATAAAAGAAGAAATCTTGAAGATATAGCAACTCCATGAACCATCTTTAGTGAAGGAGATTTTAGCATGCAGAGAATTGGTGTTGTAACCGCCGGTGGAGATGCTCCAGGAATGAACGCTGCAATTCGTTCAATAGTTCGCATGGCCATATTTCATGGGCTGGAAGTGATGGGAATCGAAAGGGGATATATGGGGCTCATTGAAGGCCAGACTCGCCCATTAAGTCCTCGCTCCGTTAGCGGAATCATCAATCTTGGAGGAACCATACTCAAAACTGCTCGATGTGAGGAAATGAAAAGTAGTAGAGGCATTCAGAAGGCTGTAGACATTTTGAAAACCCACAGAATTGAGGGACTTATAGTAATTGGAGGAGACGGTTCCTTTAGGGGCGCCAGTGAACTGCACCGAGCAAGCGAATTGCCTGTGATAGGCGTGCCAGCAACAATCGATAACGATGTCGCGGGCACAGATACTACCATAGGCTTCGACACAGCCGTTAACGCAGCCTTGTTTGCGATTGATAGAATTCGCGATACTGCTACTTCTCATGAGCGGATATTCGTCGTTGAGGTGATGGGTAGTAAACGCGGCTTCCTCGCCTTGGAGGCGGGCCTCGCAGGAGGAGCAGAATTCATCCTCGTTCCAGAGATCGAGTATAATCTACAGGATATCTGTAAAAAACTTAAACAAGGCAGAGAGAAGGGAAAAACGTCTGAGATCATAGTCATGGCTGAGGGAGCTGGAAACTCCTCTTTTATTGTAGACCAAATAAGGAAAGAGACAGAATATGAAGTGCGCCTAACCGTTTTGGGATATATACAAAGAGGGGGCCCACCGACAGCCCGTAGTAGAATCCTCGCTAATCAGTTTGGAGCGTACGCAGTAGAACTGCTTCTAAAGGGCGCGGAGAAAAGGATGGTGGGGATCAAAGGGCAAAAAATAATTTCAGTCGATCTAGACTATTCATGGAAGCAGAGGAGAGAACTAGATACAAGACTTTACCGTTTAGCTGAAATTCTATCCGCGTAAAACTGAAAATTTGATGGAAGAGGAATTGATGATGAACCCTCTACAAGAAGCATTTAGAGAACAAAAAATTGCTTATTTCTCTATGGAAATTGGATTGATGAATGAAATTCCCACATACAGTGGAGGTCTAGGAGTTTTAGCAGGCGACACAATACGGTCAAGCGCGGATTTAAAACTCCCATTAGTCGCGGTCACTCTGGTCAGTAAAAATGGATATTTCCGACAGGAACTCACCAAGGAAGGAAAACAGATAGAGCATCCGGTTGAGTGGGAACCATCAAAGATTATGAAGTTGCTGCCTACAGGTGTAAAAGTTCAAATTCAAAAAAGAGAAGTGAGGATTAAAGCATGGCTCTATAATGTGCAAAGTCTAACAGGAGGAGTAGTTCCCATCCTTTTTCTTGACACCGATGTGGAAGGAAATTTTCCAGAGGATAGAGAAATTACTTCTTTCTTATATGGAGGAGATGAAAGATACAGGTTAAAACAGGAAATTGTTTTAGGAATCGGCGGTGCAAGAATGCTCGAAGGGTTGGGCTTTAGCATTAGAAAATACCATATGAACGAGGGGCATTCCGCCCTTCTCACGTTGGAGTTGCTGCAAAGATATAGAATGGACATTGATAGGGTCAGAGAGTTGTGTATATTTACCACGCATACGCCTGTGGAAGCAGGACATGACAAATTCTCCTATGACCTTGTTCAGGAAATAATGGGAGAAATCGTTCCCTTGGAAGTCCTAAAGAAATTTGGCGGGCACGATAGGTTGAACATGACTCGTCTTGCCTTAAACTTAAGTGAGTTTATTAACGGTGTAGCCAAGAGGCACAAGGACGTCTCTAGGGAGCTTTTCCCTGGCTATGAGATTCACTCGATAACCAATGGCATCCATTCTTACACTTGGACTTGCGAGAGTTTCAAGAGGTTATACGATAAGTATCTGCCTGGGTGGGCAAATGAGCCGGAGTTATTGGTGAGAGTAGGCGGAATTCCAGATGAAGAGATTTGGCAGGCTCACATGGAAGCAAAAAGGGTGCTGATTGATTACGTTAACAAGGTGACGAATATCGGCATGGATTACGACACGCTAACTTTGGGATTCGCCCGAAGAGCTACAGGATACAAAAGGGTGAACCTATTGTTTTCAGACCTAGAAAAACTAAAAAAGATCAGTAAGAAGGGAAAGATACAAATCGTTTTTGCCGGAAAAGCCCATCCTAAGGACGAATCGGGAAAAAGGCTAATTCAAGAGATCTTTGGTTACATTGAGAAGCTGAAAGATCAGATCAAGATTGTTTATTTAGAAGATTATGATATGGGGCTCGCGGCTAAGTTGATTCCAGGAGTTGATGTTTGGCTAAACACTCCTTTACGACCGTTAGAAGCCTCAGGCACAAGTGGAATGAAGGCAGCACATAACGGTGTGATAAATTTCAGCGTCTTAGACGGCTGGTGGGTCGAAGGCTGGATTGCGGGTGTCACCGGCTGGGCTATAGGACCGCATCTCGACGAGGAGCTCTCAACCGAAGAGACGGAAATTAGAGAGCTAGATGATTTATACAATAAGTTAGAATACATAATCATTCCAATGTTCTATCAGAAAAGAGACGAGTGGATAAAGATGATGGAGAATTCTATAGGAAAGATTGCATATTATTTCAACAGCCACAGAATGATGCGAAGATACGTCACTGAAGCTTACCTGTAGATTTTGTTCCACTGTTATAGAGAGGATCCTCTTTTAGCAGGTGTTCTGTTAATGAGTTCTTACCATTTCCGTCCACAAAACTTCCAAGTCCTAACCGAAAAACACGCTTGCTATTTCGTAAATTTCTAATCTAAATGCCAAGAATTTCATAGTCATACCGCGCGCACGTGCCACCCGTTCCAAACCTCTTCGCGTCGCGCGCATTAATAACTGATTACATTTAGAACTATTAAGAGAGAGATTGTCGTTATGGTATCTGCCAACGAACTTTCAATGGGAATAACGAAGTTGTCCGGGTCCCAACCCTTTCTGTAGGTAAGTATGCCCACAGCATAGGCAATAAGAATTATACATGAGGCAGCCACAATGTTTGTAGCATAGAGTATTGCAGTGAATCTTAGCAGCTTCAACACAGGCGCTCTTTGCATAAGGCTTGAAATTACAGAGTAAAGTTAGCCTCTCAGGATTGAAGGTGAAAAAGAGCCGAGATTAGAGGTGATGACCTACCCGGTGGGGAGGGTTCGAATCCCATCCCTCGCACTTCAAAACGAATCCCCAATTGAATTTCTGGGGGTTCATGTAAAAAACAAGGATTTAAACTAAGGTTTGAACCTATTCCCCGGCGCCAACCCGGGGGGAACATATTTGGATCCAAATATAAAAACTATGGAAAAAAGACGTGTTTTTTTGCGATTCAAAATTAGAAAACTGCTTATGCGTCAACAGATCTTTTCATGCGTTAAAATATCCTTGGGAACAAGCTTAGAAGTTGTTGTTCATAGTTTCCTGGGTTTTCGGCGAACAACTACTTTCAAGCCTAAGTCTTGAAGAGAGGCACAGGTGTTGTTGTCGGTGTGCCACGGAAAAAGGTGACAACAACACGTGTAGAGCCTGTTTTTAACATCAAACTCCGCGCGCATCTTTCTAATTTTCCGTCAGTTAGATATCGGTCTTCCGTATAAGCGCCCATAATTTCGCCTATGAATATAGAATTTGTCGGTAATTTCTCGTAGGTATCCACTAATTCACATTCCAAACAAAGAGGGCAATCTTTTATCATCGGTGCTGTTTTGAGCTCACCGTAAAACACTTCGAAAACATTGGACTTGTCCGTATTTTTCCCAGAGACTAAACCACAATAATCTGTCTTTTCCATCATGTCCACGCTTGGGAAATTCACACTGAAGGTTTTGGTTTCTTTGATGCAGTCTATGGTGTAGTGACTTCTGTGAATTCCAGCAGCCAACATTGGTGGTTTATAATTAACTCTGGTTATCCATCCGAGGGTCATAAAGTTTACTTTGCTACCTATAGTTGCGCCTACTAGTGTAATAGGCATGGGGTAGATAGCAACATTCTTTCCGATTTTAGTCTTTACCCGAAAAATCCCTCCTCTTTATAGTTTCACAGGTTAATCTACAGCATATTTCCACAGATTAATAAATGCTTACTTTCAGAAAATAAGCTAAAATGGCCTGGGAGAATAGATTCAAGAACCTTGGTTTTTAATGGACCCAGAAACGCGTGCGATACGTGGTGAAGTACTAACCTTAAAGCGCTAATAAACAGCTATGCAAATCTATTTAAACTTAGGAGGTGGTTGCCATGGCAAAACAAGGGCAAACCCGTAACCCTTACAACTTATGTAGTTGGCTACCGGTTTCCGAGTGCAAGAATTGCACCATTGCTGGCCGCTTGAAATGTCGTTACAACTCAGGAGACCTGCTTCATTTTATAGGTCTATTTCTTTTCTTCCTGTTTCCGGCTCTCATTGGGATGATATTGAGTGGATGTGGCTGGTATCTTTTAGGTTGGGTGGGGCTGGCGATAATCTTTTTTGGATTCTGGGAGATTCGTATCCTTTGTAGTCATTGCCCCTATTATGCTGAAAAAGGGGTTACGTTACACTGTATCGCCAATTATGGTTGCCCTAAGTTTTGGAAATATCATCCCGAACCGATTAGTAATTCAGAGAAAATTCAGCTGGTAATAGGTTTTACTCTAATATGCGGTTATCCTTTTCCATTTTTGATTCTTGGTGAACAATTCAGCTTGTTTCTTCTTACCGCATGGGGTTTAATAATGTTTTTTTGGATTTTGCAAAAATACACATGTTCTAAATGTGTCAATTTTTCTTGTCTTTTGAACCGAGTGTCCAAGGAGGTTGTCGATGAGTATCTCAAGCGCAATTCCGTGATGAGAAAGGCGTGGGAAGAAAATGGTTGGCAAATAGGTGGTGCAACTTCGAGAAAGTGATCCTCCCTCGCGTAAAAAGAGTGTAACACACTGTCTAGTGCTAAGAAAATTAAAGAAAGTGTTGGAGCGGTTCTTTCAAAAAGGGTAGCTAACGAAGACAGAAATCCTGAAAAAGCTCTTTCTAATATTTTGGCGCCGGGGGGGATTTGAACCCATGCGCGCTTGTTGTTGTCCATAGAAGCTGGAAAAAGCGAAACAACAACTCTCAACTTCTAAGGCTTCCAGCCTCAGTGTAGAAGTAGTAGTCCATCAACAGCGCAACAGGAAGACTACTACTACTGGAATTCAGCTACAGAAAGGCTTGGCGTGCTTGTTGTTGTTGGTTAAAACCGTAGGGAAAAAACATGCATGCATGCAATTTAAAGATTTGTACCAATAAGAAAATTTGAAACGATTTATCTATGTGAATTAAAGAAGGGGAAACGGCAACAAAATGAGGGCGGTCTAAACGGGCGTGTTTTCCACCGTTAGAAAAGTTTCAGACTCCAAGTCAAAATCTTTATTTCCATGTACGAACCTCTACAAGTACCTTAACGTAGGAAATGCATGCATTAATTCGCCTAGTCCTAAGTCGACATTATCCCGTATTCTTCGCTTAGGTTTTCTCAAGTTAACTTAAGATCTTTTCTACTTCTTCCTTATCCGCATCCATAACGTAGTTAATCCCTGATATCCTTGTAGCTTCTGGGGTCAAGGTGACAATATCTTCTCGGGTGATTCGGTCAACCGTGAATTTTCGGGCACCGCACATTAGTTGTTTTAATCCTTGGATCAATCTTTGATTGTAGGTGTAGAGGCCCATTGCGCCTGCGGGTAGATCTTCAAATTTTCCCTTGAGCTTGTTCTTTAGTATACCTGCTTCGACAAAGATTGCCTCGACTGTGTTTCCATACCTTGCATAGTATATAGGAAGTTTTTCTTCCGTAATCCTCTGACCTACATTTTTACTTACCATAGCCGCGGTAAGCGGGGCTCTCGCCATACCTACAGCTTTGACGTAGGGTGCACCCAGAGCTAACGCTTTGAAGATGTGGTCTTCCATCGTAATGCCTCCCGCGAAGGCTATGCTGGGAACGTATTCTCCCTTCTTCGCTAGTCTATCTGCATATTGATACGTTAATGACCATATCTCTACGCAAGGTATTCCCCACTCATTCATCATACGCCAAGGACTCATTCCTGTTCCACCTCCTGCACCATCAATGGTGAGTAGGTCGATTCTAGCTACCGACGAGAATTTTACAGCTCTGGCAACGTCTGCTGGTCTATAAGCTCCTGTCTTTAGGAAAATGTACTTGGCACCTAAGCTCCTCAGTTCTTTTACTCTGTTAACGAAGCCTTCTCGGGTAACCATGCCAACTCGGGAGTGTCTTTCAAATTCTCTGAAGTGTCTTTTCTTGAATGCTTCAATAACGTCTGGATTGTCAGGATCTGGGAGAACTATGTATCCTCTTCTCTTCAGAAGCTGCGCTTTAGCTAGATCCTTGATTTTAACTTCGCCACCGATATCCTTGGCGCCTTGACCCCATTTCAGTTCGACTGCATCTACTTCCAAATCTGAGATAGCGTATTCAAAAACTCCAAGCCTTGTATCTTCTATGTTGGCTTGAACAGCAATCGCACCGTAGCCTTCCTCTCTCCATTCATTATACGTTTTCACTCTCCATTCCAGTTCTGGAGAATGGACAATTTTCCCATTGTTGAATTTTGAATCGACGTCCATACCACATACATTTTCACCTATCACTTGCATGGTTCCTGATATCGCGGCTCCAATGGCCAATTCTTTCCAGTTATCTTTGGCAATTCTTGTCGAGCCAAGTGCACAGGTGAACCATGGAACTTTCAGTCTCAGACCCTTACCTTGACCGATTTTGGTTTCTAAGTCAACGTTGCGAAATATGGCTTTGTCACTATCAGCTTCAATGCCGACGGCTCCTACGGTTGTTCCCATGATGTTAAAATGGGAAAGGTCCACGGGATAGTTCTTTTGAGATGCGGTGGTTATTACTCCGAAGGGTGCTGGGTAGATGACTTCGCTGCCTCTTATGGCGGATTTGGCAACTTCACAGGGGCCTGGGCATCCGTCTATGCAGGTGACGCAGAGTCCGCTGATCGGACATGGATCTGTTCTGTTTTTTGTTAGGGTTGCTGGGCTTGCATTTGGTTTTGAAAGGCTCATACTATTTTTTCCTCCTTTTCTACACATGCTCCACATGAGTTTAGAGTACACATGACTTGACCGTACTTTTCTACACATTGTGGGGTTATGACAAGACAAGAGTTGCAGAGTTCTCCGGGAGACTTAACCCCACGGCATTGCAGGTCAACTACGGGACAGATATACATGCAGGCTCCGCAGTTACGGCAGATTTCACTGGCCATACGGAAGGGAGTGACCACCTCTCTATTTTGGCCTCTACCCACAAAACCTATAGCCCCACTTCCCATCTGTTCGGCACACATCCTTACACATAATCCACATAGGATGCAGTCCTCATTTTCCATCTTAAATCTAACATGCTCTAATCCCATTTTGGAGGCTAGGTCTTGCAGGGTCTTCGAGCTGGGGCATCTGGCAAGCAATAATTCCAGTATCAACTTTCGCCCCTTTATCACTCTCTCCGTATTTGTTCTCACCCTTATCCCTTCCCTAACGGGGTAAAGGCAAGAAGCCACCAGTCTTGTCCTTCTTCCGTCGTCAACCTCTACCATACACAAACGGCAAGCGCCATAAGGAGTCAACTCATCATGATAGCATAGAGTTGGGATATCCATCCCATAGAACCTGGCAACTTCGAGTATGGTAGAGCCTTCTTCTACTTGAACTTTTGCTCCATTAATAGTGAGGGTTACCATCCAATCACTTCCTATCTGACTATTACTGCTTCAAATGGGCAAGCATCTCGACAGATGCCACATCTAACACATTTGGCAGGATCAATTGTATGAATCAGACCATACGCATCGATTGCCTGTTGAGGACAGAGTTTCAAACAGGCACCACATCCTGTGCATTTGTCTTCAAGAATGAAATACTCGATCAGATCTTTGCAAACGCCAGCAGGACACTTTCTATCTCTCACATGAGCCTCATATTCATCTCTAAAATACCTTAAAGTTGACAAGACGGTGTTTGGAGCTGTTTTACCGAGACCGCAAAGAGAAAAGCCCTTAACCATCTCCGCCAGCTCCTGAAGAAGCTTCAAGTCTTCCTCCTTCCCTCGACCCGCGGTTATGTCGGTTATGATCTCAAGCATTCTTTTAGTTCCTTCACGGCAAGGAACACATTTACCACAAGATTCATTCTGTAAGAAGTCGAGGAAATATCGAGCCAAATCAACCATACAAGTATTTTCATCTATTACTATCATACCGCCGGAACCCATCATTGAGCCAGCAGCAGTTAACTTCTCAAAATCCACAGGTAAATCAAGCAACCTCTCAGGTATGCAGCCGCCTGAAGGACCACCAGTCTGAACCGCCTTGAACTCTTTACCTCCGAGTATTCCTCCACCTATGTCGTAAATGATCTGTCTAAGGGAGGTTCCCATTGGAATTTCAACGAGGCCGGTATTGTTGACCTTTCCAACCAGAGAGAAGATTCCTGTGCCTTTACTCTTCTCCGTACCAATTTCTGCTTACCAATCAGCGACATTATTGATTTTTAGTTGC
>JAUWZP010000092.1 GCA_030615265.1 Candidatus Bathyarchaeota archaeon | reverse complement strand
TTTAGATGCAACCTCGGAATGTTGCCTTTTCTTTAAGAATGGCTGAGTAAAAGTATTAAGTATTAAGAATCAAGAGTACGAATTACCAATACATGGCAAGAAAAAACAACGGAAAGATTACCGACAGACTTCGAATTAGATAGAAAGGCTTCTTTCGGTTTCCGTTAAACAGTGTATTCTTTCTCTCTTTCCACCAATGTTATCTTGCTTTTTAGATTGCTCATGAATCTACTGAAAAGCTCGGGGTAAGCCCCATGTATTGGAAATATCTGCTTCGGCTTTATCGCTTGCAAAGTTTCCTTCAATTGAAGAGGCATTATGTGTCCTGAAATGTGAACGTGATAAAGGGGCAGCCCGTAATGGTTAAGCCAGTTAGTCATTCTTTCGTAGTCGATCTGCATCTCCTCATCGTAAGGTTCAGACACGGACGAGATGTAGCAGCTGCCAGGTTTCGGTTTGATTTCAACAAGTTCTTCGAAGTCATAGAAAGAAAATGCTAAAACCATGCGGCTCTGTTTTTTGGCAATCTTGGAAGAGTCAACGACTTTCGTTTGGTAGCGCTCCATTAGCTCTCGTTCCCATACGTAATACCTTTTTTTGGCTTTCTGAAAAATCATAATGTGCTCATCGTTTAGGTTTGGGATTCGAGGATCTTTTCTCAGCTCTTTGTCTTTCTGTTTCAGTGCTTCCAAGAGATATGCTTGTTTTAACGGAATTACGAGATTTCTCCCATTTCGCTTGGCAGCTTGATACACAGATCTCAATCGGTCAACGTCAGCACGGGCGAAGTCAACTAAAACTATACCCGATGTGCCTTTGATGATCTTCGTTAGCTTCTTTTCAACTTCGGGCTCAGAGGAGATTTCAGCGCCAGCCATGTTAGTTCCTTCAGGTATCATCGCTACAGGTTTTGCTTCCTTTGCTTTTTCAATGAAATCCTTGGTCATTTCGGGTCTGGTGCCATGTAACCGAAAGTCCCCAGTGTATGCAAGCGAACCAGATGACGTGTGGATGACAAACCCATAAGCACCCGGCACGGAATGATCAACATGAACAGGCTCGACCTCAACTGAGCCTATTTGAATCTTATCTCCAGTGCGGAAAGGCTTAAACTGAATGTCTTTAACATTGAATTCAAGGTTCCTTACCCTGATCTTGCTTAAGGCTTCCAGTAAAATTTTGGTGGTTTCGCCGCAGTAGACTGGAATCGACTTCTTTAGAAAAGTTGTGTAGGCAGCGTGATCCATGTGAGAATGAGAAATGAAAACAGCATCAATTTCAGGCTCGGAATTCTCGCTTTCGTAGATGCCAGACAACCTTGGTAGAATGTCGAATTCCAGCAGGCTCTTTTCACTTTTGGGAGCGAGAAAAGGCGCGGAGTAAAATTGACCTCTCAGAGCAAAGGGCATGCCGAAATCTAGGAAAATCTTTGTATCTTTGTCTTTTAGGAGAACTTTGTTGCCTCCAATTTCGTTGACTCCTCCATAGAAGGTAAGGATTGTTTTACTTTGCATATGCAGATGCTCCTTAACATGTGTGTGCCATTATGGTTTATCTTAAATTCTATTTCATTTCGTGCTCATCTTCTTACAGAGGTTAGATATCGCCACGATGACATGTAGTGGAGTAAAGATACTGAACACTTTGGTGTACCGTGCAGAACCAGCCTTTTTTACTGTTTCTTTTTTGCCTTCTGCTTCTAAGTACCCCTCTATGAACTCTTTAGCGATGAGTACAGCGGCGTCTGCGGGTGCGATTGGAGAAACATAATGTCCCGAGTAATAGAGAAACTCTGCTATGTCCCATGCTTGATTGCCATCTCGCGAGGCTTGTTCAAGGTCAACGAAATAGGGCGCTCCATCGCAGGTTACAATTACATTCTCGGGTTTGCAGTCGCCTAAAGCTACTCCAAGCCTATGCGCCTCAGCAATTCGCCTTCCCACAGTTCTAATCAAAGCGATTTCCTCCTTCATCATTTCCTTGCTTGTTAGAAGGCGCTGGATAATTTTGGAAAGATTTTCGCCTTCAACGTACTCTTTGAAAATTAACCGCTCTTTCAGGCTTATGTAAAGAATTCTTGGGACAGGCCAGCCTTGACTGTAAAGAAATTGGCTGAGCGCGTATTCTCTCTCTAGCCTAGACTGCCCCAAAACGGCGAAGGATTTTGTGCCTAAAGCCCAAAGCGCCAGTGGAAACCATTTGAAGCCAAGCCAGTCTTTGAATTTCTTCACCACAATCTTGTTTTCCTCATGGTTCCTGCGAAAACTGAGTAGGTATGCTGCGTTTAGGACTCCGCCCATTTCGCTGATTTGAATATTGGCCATCTCTCCGCTTGGAACGTTCTTCCTCACAAACTCCTCGATTGTGGTTTCATCTGAGAGAGGCACTGGACCAAGCGGCGTTGGCATGAACAAGTATTTCTTAGGGTCTTCAAGTTGAAACGTTAGGTCTTCATTTCTGAATTCTCGATGAGTTTTCAGGAAGATTTCTTCTTCGCGTCTTAGAGGACTCATCATTTTTGGAAGAACGCTGAAAACATGGAGAAACGCGGCGCGCTGGACAGACCTTATAAACGATGGAACTCGAATCCTCTTGCTTCTAACGGCATGGATATATTTGCGTGTAATTGTGACATGTTCGTCAGAAAGGCTAATCCATTTTTCTTCCGACAATTCTTCGAGAGCTTTGGAAAAGCCGCGCATCATCTGGTTTACATTTTTTTCTCTCGTTTCATTTCTAAGCATGTTCAGGAAGCGGAAGGTTACAGGCGGAAAAAGCTTGGATCTCTGCATTATTGTCTCGTAAAGGAAATATTCGGGCTTAACAATTAGCTCGTGTGAGGATTCGGGAAATCCCAAAACAATGTTCTCTAAGAGCTCCCAGATTATCCTTCTTTTCAACAAAACTTCTTGACGCCAAAGGTAATCTTTATTGAATAATGGCTCGTATGGAATCAGGATTTTGTCGGCAACGAACTCGCCTAGCCATCCTTGTTTTACGTCTTTTTCAAAAGCCCTAGAATCAACTGTTAAGATCAGCGCTTTAATGTCGCCTAATGGCTTCTGATAACTTGCCAAACCTGAATGAAATGTGCGAAGCACCAGTAGGGCATCTACATTAGCTTTTTCTTTTGAATATCCGTAGGCTTGGGCACCGTAAAGGCAAGCGGCAACCATGTGAGTGTCATGAGAATCAACAATACGCATGCAAACGTCCAACAAGTCGTCCTTTAAGTTTTTGTTTAACGAGGATGTCATGGGCTTTCTTTTCCAACCTTTCAACCTTTAGTAGAAACTCTCTTCTTAAAAAGCATCTTACATACATTGATCACTAGACAATCGTCTTTATGTCGCTTGTGCTTCTAGCGAGGAAACACTCATTCAGGTGTTCGAAAAGTTACTTTTGAAATATCTAGGAAAAGCTTTTATCTAAAAAGGTTTTAACTCGGTATGCGAGGGATTATCGTATGACTTTGGAAACAAGCAAAACTTTAGGCGGTGTAGGAGCATTATTGATGGTAATTGGTCCCTTCTTAGGCGCCTACTCAGGCGTGTTAGGGTTAATTGGCCTAATACTCGTACTGATAGCTTTGAAAGGATTATCGGATCATTACAATGAGGCAGGCATATTTAACAACGCACTTTATGGATTTATCATGGCGATAATAGGGGGAGTAGTTTGCGTCGCTGTGATTGTGGTAGCAGCCGTTGGTTTGTTAATCGATTTGGGTATCGAGGTCGCAACATGGGGTGACCCGACAGCTTTTCAAAACATTAACTGGGAGAACTTAGTGACCTTAGACATTCTGTGGCCTCACATTGCAACTATCGTTGGAAGTTTGGTTGTGCTTTTCGCATTCGTTGTTGTCGCATCCATTTTCCTGAGAAGATCATTAACCACCCTTTCCGCAAAGACGGGAGTGAACATGTTTGGCACTGTAGGGTTGTTGACATTGATAGGCGCTGTTTTGACTATAATCGGTGTCGGTTTCATACTTCTCTGGGTTGCATTGATACTCCTTGTTGTAGCGTTCTTCAGGATCAAGACACAATCCGCGGAGCCACCTGCATCAACTCCTACCTCTACAACATAAACAAGTTGTAAGCACGCATCAAACACCCCTCCCTTTTCTACTATCTCCCCACGTACGCGCATTAATGGCATAGTAGATGAGACATTTATGTCAGATGAAGGAAACATTGAAAAGAGATTGCGGAACTTCGTGAAATAGTTGTTAGACCTTAAGCTAAGGTCGACAGAATGTTGAAAACCTTTGAACACTCCGGAAGATCGGTGGAAAGTTCTTATTCTGACAAAGATTTTTAATCAGCAATAGTCATCAGAGTTGTGGAGGATGTTATCTCTGCGTTTGAAGTTACTCTTCAAGAAAGCTAAAGAGACGTTCAAATCCTGTATTCAACGAAATAAAATGATAATTAAAACGACAACTCTAGCTTTCTTTATTATAATGTTGCTCTCAATGTTTTTGACAGTTCTTGTTTTCTCTATGGCTCCATGGCTATCAGACTGGTTCAGATCAGTGGCGCAGTCTGAAAGACGTTACATAGCTATTCCACCCCCATTCACTGAAAACCTTTATTTTTACATTTTTCTAAACAACGTAGGTCATTTCTGGAACCCGTTTAAGATGCTTGTTTGGGTACCCTTGCTAGGCACATTCATTCTGGGTTCAGAGCTTTTGCTTAACGGAGGGGTGATAGGGATAGTAGCCGCTATAGCTGGAATAACCCACGGCATATTTTATCCGATCGTAGGACTGACGCCTCACGGCATACTCGAAATACCAGCATTTATACTCCAATTTGCTTCTATAATACGCTGGCACGTAACAACAATTGGCGCAATGATGGAAAAAATAATAGGCGAAAAAGTGGACAGTGTTAATTTTAAACAGGGCGTAAAAGACACCATAATTCTCGCGATAGCGTCCGTGATACTTTTCATGATAGCGGCCTATATAGAGACGTACATTACCCCGTACCTACTTGGAATGTAGAAAAGCATCTGGGTTCAAAATTTACGAGGGATTTTATAATCGGGGAGCAAAACTACTGCAGAACAACTGAGAAAAAGAGAGGGGTAGGTGATAGCACAGGAATTTCCTAGATTGCAGCAGATTCTAGAGTACTCAATAGTTGATCTTCTATTTGCATGTGATATTTGAAGTGTTCATTAGGGTCTTTCAACAAGACGTAAAGCCAGTATATCCCAAATAAGCCCATAGTTATTATTGTTACAATTAGGTATAGAACAAAGCTTCTGTTAGGTGTAGCCTCTGTTCTTCTTGGCACGGAAAACGTGATGCCGCATTTGTCTAGCGTCTTGCTAAGGTCTTCCCAAAAGCCATCTTCTCTTCTCTCATGCTTGCAGAAGTCCTTCATCAAGAAGTATCGGACGTACCAATCTGCAAGAAATATAATCGCAGACAAGATAGCCCAAAGTACCGCGCTTTTTTCGGTTTCCTCAGATTTAGCTTCCCTCACGGTTCTCTCAACTGACGACAAAGCGACTTCTACGTCAACACCCTTTTTTGCCGCGATGGTTTTCACCGCAGTTATAACATCTTCAGATAGAAACATCTGTCTCTTGAAGTGCGTGTTGCGCCTCTTAACGAGCTTGTATGTGAGTATTATAGACACTATGAACGCAATTATGACTAGCAACCATAACAAGGTAGTCAATGCTGCCAGCAGGGGTAAAGCAACAGTGTATGGCTCTTCAGGCACAATCCAAGGTGTTGTCATCGCCACAAATATAGTGTAAAAGATTGTGAGAATTGCTGTAATTGCAGCGAAGATTGGTATCAAGTAGACGAGGATCCATGCATTCGACATTTTTGGATCCGCTTCATCACGCATTCGAATGTCTTTTCTTACATTCTCAACTGGAACACTCAATTTCTTTATCCCACGCTTGCCATTTTATCAAAAGTTATTATTAATATTTGCCTAGCATCGAATGAAACATCTGCATTTTTCATGGATGCT
>JAUWZP010000062.1 GCA_030615265.1 Candidatus Bathyarchaeota archaeon | reverse complement strand
GGAAGACCTGAATTCCGAGGTTGATCCTTGAGCCGTGCATTAATGAGTCTCAACAAAAATCAATAAGTATATATATTAATGAATAATTATTGATGTGTGATAACGATGAGAATTGTCCTCACAATAAAAGCTGACGAACTTAAGCTTGCGCAGTTGCTGTCGAAGTTTTCTAAAAAGCTCAAAATAATGTATGCGCTTACGAGACAGAATGGTGATTTTCTCATGGAAGTGAACACGGACAATTTCGGCGAGCTTGTGAGGCGTTTAAACCACTTGAAGGGATGCACCTTTAAGGTTAAAGAGATGCATGGTGGGGGGTTGTTAGATAAATTGAACGTTAATTTGACGAGAACTAACATTGATGCTTTGATGGGTAAAACAACAATAGCTAAAACTGACATAGACCCCATTGATGGTGGTGTAATCAAGCTCGTAGGTGAACTTTGGTTTTGCCGTCCAGTATATGACAAAGTTATAAAAGAAGGCGCAAAAGTTAAAGTTGTGGGGGTAGAAGGAGTTAGTCTGATTATGGAAGAGGTGAAATAAGAAATGGTGGGAATGTTAGAAATCGTTGGATTGCTACTAAGTGTCATAGTCGTAATTGTGGCTGTGATTCTCTATAAAGGGATTAGAAAGGTAAACCAATATGAGAAAGGCATAGTTGAAAGATGGCACGCCTATGAAAAAACTGTTGGTCCTGGATTAAGATATATTGTTCCCTTTGTTCAGAGAATGTTGCGAGTGAACATGAGAGAACAGATCATTGATGTTCCGCCTCAAGAAATCATCACTGAAGACAACGTGGTCGTCACAATTGACGCTGTAATCTATTACCAGGTAGTTGATCCTAAAAGGGCACTTTATGAAGTGGAAGATTTTGAACTGGCAATTGTTAAGCTTGCTCAAACTACGCTGAGAAACATTGTTGGTGAAATGTCGCTGGATATATGTTTGACATCTCGAGAAAAGTTGAACTTGGAACTGAGAAAAGTTCTTGATGAAGCAACTGATAAATGGGGGACAAAGGTTAACCGAATTGAGCTTCAGCGGATAGATCCACCGGCTGACATTCAGAAAGCCATGCATATGCAGAAAACAGCTGAACAGGAAAGAAGGCAGTTGCGTCTACTAGCCACTGGAAGAAAAGAGGCGTCTGCTCAGGACAAAGAAGGCGCGATTCTTAAAGCTGAAGGAGCGAAACAATCAGCGGTGCTGAAGGCAGAGGGAGAGGCTAGAGCCATTGAACTTGTGGCTAAGGCTCAAGCTGGAGCAATACAAGTGGTTTCTGAAGCTGCGAACAAGTACTTTAAAGAAAATGCCCAGTTGAACAAGAAACTGGATGTTGTTCGAGACACGTTTTCTCAGCAGACAAAAATTGTAGTTCCATCTTCAGCAGATATTCTGACTGTCATTGGGTTAGAAGGTACATCAGTGCTTCCGATAAAGACCAGTAGAAAAAGTGAAGCCGAAAGAAGCGAGCGGTAAGAGTGATAGTGTGACTGACCTAGCTTCCTATGTGCTTCTCTTATTCTTTCTTGGACTTATCATCCTAGGTCTTTACTGGTGGTCTCGAAAAAGGTTAGGTTCAGAGCCTACGAGGCAGAGGGAGACTGACATAAGATTAACCTATAAGAGGTTCAAGGAGCTCTATCCTCATTCGCGGATAACATATGAAGAGTACAAGAAGTTACAGGCTGAGAAGGCTTTTAAACGTGCGATAAGTTCGGAAAAAATAAGGAGAATGGTTAGATAGACTGGTGTGCATGCACAAAACTTCACCTATTCTTTCCTGAACTCCAGAAATTTTCAGTCGGAGTGAGTCAGTGTGTGTGCTTAATAATTTAAGCCCAAACCCAAACATCAACATCTTGCTTGCTTCTAAGTTAGCGAAAAAGACTATTTGACATGGATCTGTCAAAATTTTCCTACTTCAATATATCATTTCAATTTATTTCTTGATGTGCCATTGCTCCATCTTTTCCTTGCACTCCTTCCTTTCTTCTACTCCTATCTATCCACTCAAATAAACCAAACCAAAAAAACACAAAAAACAACCCTAACACAAACAACCCTAAGAAACTTGGCATATCCTCGGACATATAATAATGAAACATATAAAGAGTTGCTAACAATGAAAAAAATGTAGAAAATATTGCTAATACAAATTTTAGTCTGCCTCTTGTGATTTGACCCCACTCCTCTCCTTCCTTCCTCTCCCTATTTTTAACCATGCATGCACACTTTCCAAATTAACTATTATGATAACCTGTATTTTCCATTTGCCTTACCTTGCTATTTCATTTCAGGTTGCATTAATAATTTAAGGAGAAAACTTCTATCACTTATCTAAACATAAGGTTACTGTACGCTTGTTTGTTGGGGATTCATATTTGAATTTCATAAGTTATTTTAGAAAACACTGTCATAAGTAATGAGTGAGGTTTTGAAATGTCCAGAAGACCGAGGAGACCACAACCTGAAAGACCGCATCGTCGAAAACGTAATTTCTAATATAATGTCTACACAGTAATGTGCGTGTAAACAGACTTTTGCCCTTCTAGAATCGCCTTAATTCGCTTTGGATGCCGGCCGTTAACAACGTAGCAGTCCACTCTTGTCATTAGAAGTAGCTTAGGTAAGGTTTTGTCTACGCTTGTCCTCTTGTCCCATTCAAGCAGCTGCTTAGCAGATACCTCAGCTATCAGCTTGGCCTCCGAGTTTTTCTTTGGGTTGTCCGTGAAGATTCCGTCAACGTCAGTGATTAAAACCAGCTTTTCAGCATGCAACCTGCCAGCGATGTAGGCTGCTATGGAATCTGAGGTTACATCCCAGTTATGCTCTAAAGGGTCTTTGCGAAACATGAACCTTGACGGCAGAAATATTGGTAACGTTCCCTTCGGAGAGCTTTTCGCTTTCTCCAAAGAATAAGACACGTAGGAGTTAGGGGTGATATCAGATAGAAACAGTCCGAACTGGTCCATGGTGAGAATAGCCATCTTGTGGGCAACCGTGTTCGAAAGACCGTGAGTTTCATCGAAATCTCTTACAGCATCTGCGAATCTGCCTCCTCCAGACACAATGAGAATGTCATGGTCTTCAGCAAAGGAGGCTAACTCTTTGCATAACCTTTTCAAGATAGAGGGATACTCAGCTAAACTTCCACCCACTTTCAAGACTACTTCCATCTTACAGTTTGTCCCTCCAATCTACTTGCCACCATAAGAGCTACGCCCACAGAAGGAGACATAAACGCGGCGTTGACGCCTAACAATTCGCCGAGGCCAATAACTCTGTTTAATCCAGCTTTTCCAGCAGCCTGTTTCGCTAGAAAGTTTCTGCCAAGTCCTGTAACAACGGCTGGAATGTCTTCTTGAATTCGCTGTTTCATTCTCTCATGAACCTGCCTTAAACCCTCAGCGATTTGCTCAACCTGCTTTTCATAAATGAACCGCGCCATGTCAATGATTTCTTGTTCATCAAGCATGTCAATGTCGGCGCAAACCACTCTGGCTAGCCTAGCCAATGCTTCTTTTTTGGTCTTCCCCCGACCGTCGGCGGTTTCCACTGTGTAGTCTTCTTCGCTAACATGGTTCAGCAACAAATGTACGTCGCCAGATGTGGCAAAAAGCTCTGAGGATACGCGTGCGTTTCCTCCTCCAATGGGAACATAATGAACAATTGCGGCAACATTTGTGCGCAAGGCTCCCGTGTAAACAAGTTCTCCATTCAGAAGTTTCTCCAGGTCAGTTTTGCCCTCAGCAATAATTCTCCCGTTAACTATTGGAATAATACTCGTCGTTGTGCTTCCAACGTCTACAACTAAACAATCTCTGATGACCTGCGAAGCCATCCATCCTGTTGCCGCCCAGTTAGCCGCTGCAACTTTAGGCGGTTTTTTCCTCGCATTCCTAACTGACACCAGCTCGGTGTCCACGCCAAGGACAAAAATGGGCACATCAGCGAAGATTTCGGTTACGCAATCTAGGATGTGGTTGATCCCTTCCCTCTTGTTCCAGTAGGCATCAGACAACTCAGCAGTCATTGTCACACCAACACCATTAAGCGTAGTTGAGCTCACCAACAGTTTTCTCAGCTTTTCCAAAACTTTTGGAAGCTGTTCTTTCCCTCTTTTCCAAATAGGAAAATATTCCACGGCGGTTTTGAGTTTTTTCACAGAGTCCTTCTTCGTGCTGAGAAGAGCCGCTTTAGTGTTGACTCCGCCTATATCTAACCCAACAACATTTACCATACTAGTCACCTCTATCGAAGAGCTTTAAAAGGCTCTTCCTAGCTCTGTAAAATGCCATTTGAGCATTTTCCAGTCTGTCCGAATGAACCGCAAGAAGCGCATAAGCAGGTTCATCGAATGCTACGGGGAAGGGCGGCGATATGATCTCCTTTAACCTGCAAGTTTCCTTGAAGACTCGATGGGTTGGAGGAACTCTCACCTTTGAAAAAACAGCATAGCCTTTACTCTGCACATTCTGTGGAAGCTTCTGTTCAAGAGCAGCGTCAATTATTGTTTGAGCGAGATTGAAATCAACGGCTTTTGTTAAGCCTACATAAGATGTCGTAAGCCTCGGGTTGATCTCCAACACGACAACTCCATTTCTGGTTAACACCATGTCAACACCGACATAGCCTTTTAATCCGCTTATTGATTCAACAGCCGTTTCAGCTGTTTTCAAAGCCTCTTTTCCCAACACATGGTCGAAAGGAACAATTCCACCATTGTAACTGGATCTTTCATAAGGCGAGGCTAAAGTAACCATTTGCTTATTCAAAGTGATAGGCAACGCTTTTTCACCCGTTGAAATGACGCTGGCGCTGACGCTGATTCCTTCAATCAGTTTTTGGGCAATAAAATGCTCGCTCAGCGATTCTTTGGCAATTTTCTTAACTGCGGCAACCATGTGGCTTTCATCTTTAACGACGCTTAGTCCGCAGCAGCCAACTCCGTCTACAGGTTTGAAAACGAGGGGAAACCCCAGGTCCTCAACTGCGTGCCTTATGGGTTTAACATTTTCATGAAGACTTATCATCACCATCTCTGGAACCACAACTCCGTTCCTCTTCAAGAGTTTATAAGTAGCCATTTTGTTCGAAGCCTTTCCAATGGCACCGATTTGGCTGTTGAGAGACAGCCCCCCAGATGTCTCCACAAGCTCCACAAGTTTCTGCAACGTTTGACCCGATTCGGGTGCAATTATGTAAACAGCCTCAACTGCTTCGGAAAGCTTCTTTAAGTTTCCATTTAACTCGCTAGAAGAAGAGACTGAAACTATGCGGTCTGCTTCAATCGGCGGGTTGAATGCCTTAAGCCTTGAGTCAAGCAAAGTTGTTACGTTATGTCCGGATGCATTGAAATCGGAGACCAAACTTCTAAGCATGCCATATCCTTCGCTTAAGATGCTCGGCGACACTTTCTCGCTGGCAAATCCGCCTCCAGAGACATATTCAAAAATCAGAAGTTGCAGTTTCTTCTCCACCATTTTCAAATCGTATAGAGTTGTATAGAACAAGAAAACTGTTCTCGGTAAAATATATCATTCTTGGCACAGCCTTATGGACAAAGCAACTGGATTAAACTAAAGGGTTGCTGACAGATTTTGAAGCTTCCTTTTTTGTTGGACATGAGCCTTGATCTGACCACTAAACAAGAAGAATTTTTGATTACCAATTGCAACGGCCAATAATCATCGGTTTATGTGCTAGAATCAACAAAATAAAGGAACTGCATTGTGTTCGCTAGGTTTTGTGATACTTCAAATATAGATTTTGCCTTCATAACCTATAATTATCTTCCGAGTAGCATAGAAGAGCTTAGGTGGAAAAACTTGAGTGTATCGACACAACTTGAACAAATTCAAAAGAAAAAGGCAGAATTGAAGAATGAGTTGCAGTCAATGGAGCATAAAGAGAGGGGTTTGGGAGAAAGCATCAAGGTTCTTGAAGAAAAAATGATGATTCACGATTTAGAAGAAAGGGTTAAGGCGAAACGTGCAATTGTGGAACGGTTAGAATTTAGGAAAAGGGACTTAGAAAAAAGATTGAAAGAGCCACAAAAGAAGCCAGACCCTTCCCAGATGCCACACAGGCCGACACCAGCTCCACAAGCTGCAGACAAAGCGGAAGAACCACAAAGGAGAGAACCCATGGAAGTAACAGTAAGCGCTGCTCCCGCCGGCAACCAACATCCCAAACAATCCGCAGCTCCAGCTGGCCCCCAACAGCCTAAAAAACCTGAAGAAAAAAAAGAAAAACAAGAAGAAAAAAAGAAACGCAAATGGTTCTAGGCGCCAAAGAAGGACAGAACCAGAAAAGCTTAGGGACCTTCCTGAAACAGAAGATTCAAGCGTCAAAGATCCAAATGAACAAACAGAGAACTTCTCCAAATATTCTTCCAGTAGAAAGAGTGAATGCGAGTGCAGCCAGTTTCTTCGCATAATTAGCTCAATCTTAGCCCGATCAGTCTAGGTCAAACCACAAAGTGAGAAAATGGAGATGCCCGCACGCTCACGTTTAGGGAGCTTATCATGGGGCGTAACCAGCAAGGTTATGGAGATCTAACCTAAACTCTCCATTTTTCCTTTTAACGATGTCAACTGTGCACGTAAATTCCAATCAGCCCTCATGCAATGATGAGCGGCATTCTCTCTCGACTGCCCAAATGACGAAACTCACTTAAGACGGAATCTTAAGATAACTCTTAGAGGCGATCGTCTTTGAGTGAAAGGTGGATTCAAGTTTCCGAGAAGATCTTGGAGCAGATAAAACGTTTAGAAGAGGCTAAGGAAAGGGACCGCTTGGACCTAGTGAGATCCATGAGTTTCATGTTGAGCGTTCTACAAAGAAGCCTGCTGGGTTGGATGCAGTGGGCGAACACGCCTGACATCATGGCAAGGTTCACACAGGAGGACCTAGAGAAGATGAACAAGAAACTGTCCGAGTTTACCCGTTCCTTCATAGAATACGACTTAGAGGCCACCAAGGTGGGAGCCCAGAGGGGATTAAAAGCCAGAAAGACTGCAAAGAAGAAAAAAGAAGAAAGACCTGAGATATTTTACGTCTAACCAGTAAGAAAGACACGGTAATTTCGTGCCCAACTTGGCTCTGTGCGATGAGAGGTGAAAGAATGCAGAAAAAGATTGTGATTGTGGGTTGCGGAGCAGCTGGCTGGTCCGCGGCTGTCGGTGCGAGAAAAACTGACAGGAAAGCACAGATTATTGTTGTCGAACAAGGAGAACCGAGAAATTACAGAAAACATCAATAGACTACAAGCTGAAATAATAACGTTGCTTAGAGGGAAAACAGTTGGAAATGTTTCCGTTGGCATGGATTTTAGCATCAACTTTGCTAGTAAGCGGTTTGTCATTAATCGGAATTCTATTCTTGTCACTGAGTGAAAAACTGTTCAAAAAATTGTTGCTCATGCTTGTCAGTTTCGCATCCGGCACGTTGTTAGGAGGAGCTTTCCTCCACCTTATTCCTGAGGCTTTGGAATCCGAAGTTTTCCAGGCTGAAAGCGAAAGCATGTTCATCGTCATTCTTGCGGGCATACTTGTGTTTTTTCTGTTGGAGAAGTTTCTCTGGAGACATTGTCACGAAAGGGAATGCCCAGTTCACGTTTTTGCGTATTTGAATCTTTTTGGTGATGGCCTCCACAATTTTATTGATGGATTTCTTATAGCTGCAGGTTTTCTCATCAGCGTTCCTTTGGGGTTGGCGACTACTTTGGGTGTTATCTTTCATGAGATCCCTCAGGAAATAGGAGATTTCAGCATACTTGTTTACGGAGGCATCAGCAAAGCCAAGGCATTGTTCTACAATCTTCTCTCGGCACTTATGGCTGTTCTTGGAGCCTTGCTTATGTATTCATTTTCTCCTTATCTCCCAAGCTCAACCTACTTCATGGTGTTTGCAGCTGGCAGCTTTATCTACATAGCCACTACAGACCTAATTCCGGAAATGCACAAAGAACACAATGTATGGAAGTCTCTGGTTCAGTTTGTACTGCTTTTTTTAGGCATAATGCTAATGTGGTTGCTCAAAGGCTAAAGAACAGTCTACTTGCTACTTAACTTTCATGTCCAAAAGTGATTTACTTATTTCACGAATACTCGCGATGCCTTTAGACGTTTCAGCGTATTTTAGAGGCGATTCTCCCTTCATATCAGCCTTCAAAATCTGCTCATCGTAAGGAACAAACTCAAGCAGTTGCATGCCGTTGCTAGCAGTGAATTTTTCAATAAGATCCTTCTCAGCAGAACTCGCCACCTTGTTTCCAACAATAAATGCCTTTTTGATTCCTGCTTCTTTAGCTAAATTGTGAAGTTTTCTTGCGGTTTCCAACGATTTGAGGCTGGGAGCGGCTACTGTGAGCATAGTTTCAACGTGTTCAGCGGTTCCTCGGCCCATATGCTCTATGCCGGCTTCCATGTCCATAACTACGGCTTCATCTCGCTTCACCAACAAATGATGAAGTAAGGCTTTAACAACCGCGTTGGCTGGACACATGCACCCGGCGCCTGCAGAGCGTACGGTTCCCATGACAAGCAGATTTACGCCGTAAGGAGACTTGACGCTGAACTCTTCGATGATGTCTTCTATACTGAAAGATAAGTTATACACACCCGCCATGCTAGTTTGCGTTTTTGACTCTATTAGCTGAGTATTCTCCGAGATTGGAACAATCATCTTCGCTTCTTCCAAGGGGATGCCTAAAGTCAAAGCCAAATTGGGTGTAGGGTCAGCGTCGATGGCTAGAACTTTAAAACCTTCTTCTGCAAAAAAGTGAGCGAGAACACCCGCGACTAAGGTTTTACCCACTCCACCCTTGCCTGAAACCGCGATTTTCAAATGTTTTCCCCGTTTTGTTAAGGTATACGCTCTTTATTTACGTTTACTACGTTAGAAAAGCCCCTCTTTGTGCAGAAGATTTAAACGCTTTCTGTGTAAAAAAGACGTTAGGCGAAAGAGTTATGGAAGCTTCGAAAGCCGCAAAAAACGCGTTGGAAAACGTGTTGGAAGCTGTCGCTGGCGAGAGCATCCTCATAGTATGCGACGACGAAAAACTGAAAGCTGGAAAAGCTTTCGCAAATGGAGCCCTCCAGCTAGGTTTGTGGACTAGAATGATGGTTCTCAAAACAACTAGAAAACCGAGAACCGAAGTTCCAGCTCAACTCCTTGAAGTTTTCACACGACAGAAACCCGATTTATACGTTAACCTTATGCGAGGACCTCGCGAAGAGACACCCTTTCGATTAAAGATTATAAATATGGAAACTCGCGGGGGCAATTCGCGTTTGGGACACTGCCCAGGAGTAACAATTGACATGCTCACTGAAGGCGCGTTAGCGCTTACGCCTCAAGAACATAAGACCATGCAGAGCCATGCTGAAAGGCTCATTCAAGCCTTGAACAAAACGGTAGAAGTGGAGATACGCAATGCTGCTGGCACTGATTTAACATTAAGCACGGAAAAACGTGAGTTCTTCACCGATACAAAGCTGGACTGGAAGGCCATGAAATGGATGAATCTGCCCACGGGCGAGGTTATTGTGGCGCCGGTTGAAGATTCGCTGAACGGCAAACTTGTATGCGACATGGCAATCGGCGGAATGGGCAAGCTGAAGACATCAGTAGAAGTGATTGCCAAAAACGGTAGGGTTGAAAAACTGTTTTCAAAAGACAAGAATCTCTTTCGCAAAGTTAAAGACACATTTGAGACCGACGACTGGTCTGATATTGCCGGCGAATTCGCCTTCGGAATCAACCCCAACGCGAGATTTGTAGACGAGTTTCTTGAAACAGAGAAAATCTTAGGAACAGTGCACATAGCTTTTGGACATAACACTGACATGCCTGGAGGCAAAAACCCGTCGAAGAACCACATTGACTTGTTGATTTCCAAGCCCACGGTGAAAGTGACAAAGGAAAATGGAAAAGTCATCACGGTTTTGGAGGAAGGACATTTCAAAATCTGAACAAGGTTTTCTTAAACAGTTACTTTTTGATCGTTTGCAGGATTAATCGTTCTGATCTTACGTCGACTTCTTTAATTGCGCAATTTTCGAAAGTTTTGGAGACACCCAGTATGTCTTTAACTGTAACTTTGCTTCCATCCGACTTTGCGTAGACTGCGCCTTTGAACACGGCTTCGCCTTTCTTAAAAACTGTAAATTCGCACATTCAAGATCTCTCCTGCTCATCCCTTGTCTTTTAGGAGAACCCCAATTTATATAAGCCTTTTTTCAGCTGCAAGAGACCTTAATTTTTCATAGGCTTCTTTCGGATTTGAAATGTCAGATACCAGCTTTTCAAAAGGGCATATGTCGCTTCTTTTGAGATTAAGAAT